>JBGCDW010000320.1:0-16465 GCA_045105775.1 Aureispira sp. | reverse complement strand
ATACATATGCTCTGTTTTATTCTTGCTACTCCTAGAAGGCTTGGGCTGGTTGCTCCATCTAAGAACGTTCAAAACTTGGATGCATCAATTGTATCTCAAGTATACGTTCTTAATGTTTTTTTTTGGAACACAGGGGTGCATCACCTTTGGCTTTATTTATCAGTTGTTGTTGGAATAAATAGTTTCTATAGTACAAAAAAATGAGTCATTCCAACTGATGGAATGACTCATTTTGAAACTTTACTATAACGATGCAAGATTCCGTCGTTTAATCGACATTATCATGCAAAAAAGAGTTGTTATCTTTTATTTCTGGCTCCTCCTCATCAGATATGCTCCACTTGGATACATTAGAAGTAGAAGAGTGTTCTACATTGTCTAAAGCAACGCCTTTACGCAAATAAGCGGGTTTGTTTTCCAACTCATTAAGCACTTCAGGGTTGTTGAGTTTTACACTCAAATTCTTCAACCGTTGGCGACGTTCTTCTAGCGTTTCCTTGCTTTGTTGCGGGGCCTTTGGTTGTTTGGGTTCTTGCTTTTCAGGCTTTATAAATGGCTGTTTTTCAATAGAGTATTTAGGTTTATTTTCTTCATTTTTAGAAGTATTATCTACCTGTTTTTTTTTACTCAAATTGAATTCGATGGTTTCTTGGCCATCGGGTTCCCCAAAGAAATTAGTTGCACGCGGCGTAGTTTTTTCTTCATCGTCCAATGCTACGCGCACTTTGCGTTCTATAGGACGTTCTACGCGCTCTACTGCTTTTTCGGCATTTCTGCCCGTTTCAAAACCTGTAGCAATAACTGTCACAGAAATTTGCTCGCCTAAGTTTTCATCATAACAGTTACCCCAAATCAAATCGGTACCATAACCCGCTTCTTCCTGTACATATTCGGTAATCTCAAATACCTCATCCATGGTCACCTCTTTGGTGCCCGAAGTGATGTTGAGCAAAATATGCTGTGCTCCTTTAATGTCATTGTCTTCCAACAAAGGAGATTGCAACGCAGCTTCTACGGCACGAATAGCACGATCATCGCCCTCTGTAGTAGCAGTACCCATAACGGCTACACCAGAATCACGCATAACAGTGTTTACATCCTCAAAATCCACATTCACATAACCAGGCACGGTAATAATTTCGGCAATACCCTTGGCAGCCGTCATCAAAATATCATCAGCTTTAGAAAATGCTTCACTCAAATTGAGGTTGCCGTAGATTTTACGCAATTTATCATTAGAAATAACAATAAGTGTATCGACGTTTTTCTTCAGTTCGGCCAAACCTTCCATGGCTTGCTTCATACGACGACGACCTTCAAACGTAAAGGGTACGGTTACAATTCCTACGGTCAGAATATCCAATTCTTGAGCTGCCTTGGCAATGACAGGAGCAGCTCCTGTTCCTGTTCCCCCGCCCATACCAGCAGTTACAAAAAGCATTTTGGTGCCATCGCTAAAATATTGCTTGACATCTTCTAAAGATTCAATACAAGATTCCCGACCAATAACAGGCTTAGAGCCAGCACCACGACCTTCAGTTAAGGTGGGGCCCAATTGTATTTTGTGGTCTACAGCCGATAAATTCATGGCTTGATTATCTGTGTTGCAAATAGCAAAGTCTACACCTACGATTTTCTTTTCGTACATGTAGTTAACCGCATTGCTACCTCCCCCACCAACACCAATTACCTTGATAATTGGACTAGAATCTTCTGGTATGTTAAAGTTCATATTATTTTCTTTCTACTATTTTTAAATAGTGTTTCAGCCTTACAGACAGCCTTCGAGAACCCTGTAAATTACAAATATAGTGATTCTTCATTAAGATGGTTCTCAATTTTGACAAAAAGGCATCTAATGACTTGAATTTGTATAATAATGATGGTGCATTAATGACTACAAATCACCGTCTGGCTCTGCCTCAAACCATTCTTTGGTACGTTTAAAGATTTTTTCATACCACTTATTGCCTGGCTCTTCTTGAGTAGTGCTGTGTTTTCTTTGCGTAGCAGGTACGGCATTAGAGTTGTATTCCTCGCTAGTTTCGTAACGGCTTCCACGATCCAATTCCTTGAATCCATTTAGAATCAACCCAATGCTTGTTGCATAGATAGGGCTTGTAATTTCTTGGTCATAACCGTGTGCTAGGTGCTCTGTAGGAATGCCCAAACGAGCGGATAAACCAGTGTGCAATTCTACCAACTCGGTCATGTTGCTCAACAAAGCACCACCACCAGTTAGGACAATACCACCAATCAATTTGCGCTCATAACCAGAACGACGAATTTCCCAGTAAATCAAGTCCAAAATTTCTTCTACACGCGCCTGAATGATGCGCGCTAGATTGATTTCAGAAATTTCTTTGTGAGAACGTCCACGCAAACCTGGAATAGTGATAATTCTATTCTCTGTAATCGCATCCGCCATAGCACAGCCAAATTTTACTTTTAGCTTTTCGGCTTGGTTGCCCATTACATTGCAGCCCTCTTTAATGTCCTTGGTGATAATGTTGCCCCCCAAAGGTACGACAGCCGTGTGGCGAATAATTCCCTCGTGGAAGATGGCCAAATCTGTTGTTCCGCCTCCAATATCAACCAAAGCAACACCAGCTTCCAACTCTTCATCGCTCAATACAGAAGCAGAAGAAGCAATAGGCTCTAGAGCCAAGGAAGACATATCCAAACCCGCTTTTTGTACACACTTAGCAATGTTTTTGGTGGCTGTAGTTTGCCCTGTAATAATGTGAAAATTGGCTTCTAAACGAATGCCAGACATACCAATAGGATCCACAATTCCTTGCTCATTGTCTACAATATATTCCTGAGGAATAACATGAATAATCTTATCCCCTGGAGGCAATACCAATTTGTACATATCAGATATTAGGTCGTCAATATCTTCTTGTGAAATTTCATCGTGCAAACTGTGGCGGGTCAAAATTCCACGGTGTTGTAAACTCTTGATGTGCTGCCCAGCAATGCCTACATTCACCACCCCAATATCAACTCCAGAGCGACGTTCTGCTTCTGCAATAGCATCAGAGATGGCTTTTACTGTTTTTTCAATATTGGAAACTACCCCACGCAAAACGCCTACAGAGGCCACTTTACCTGTTCCTAGTACTTCCAATTTTCCATGTTTGTCTTTGCGCCCAACCATAGCGCAAATTTTAGTCGTTCCAATATCTAAGGCAACAACAATTTCGTTTTTCATAGTAATCCGCATTTAAGTTCTTTACAATGTCTTGCGGTCGCAGGAGGTTTCTTTTCGCCTGCTATACCTCGCATAGTTATAGTTAAGTTATCGTGCTTACTTGGTGGCAATCGGCCACAAAGTAATAAATTTTATCTTTTCTTAGCCACTACTTGTCCTTTGAAGGATAAGTTAATGGTTTTATATTTATCCCAGCCTTCTACTGGCAACCCATCTTGATAAAACACCTCTAAACGGTGAAATTTATCGGCAATATTTTCATGTGGTTGCCCAAATTTGATTTTGTGGTCACCCAGCTTAGGAATTAATGTGGCTTCTCCACTGTGGTCAATATGAATTTGTTCAAATTGTGCCTTCCAAAACGGGTCATTGTTAATAAATTGTATCAATCCTAATACACGCCTTAGGCGGTGATGGGGGATGTTGCGGTAATTGTCGCTGTAGCGACCAATCTTCCCTGTTACCACCATAACACGAGCGGTAAATTTAGAGGAAGTAGCCACGCGATTGCCTTCTTCATCCAAATAATAACTACTCTCTAGTTCATCCATAATACGTGCAATAGGCACTCTTTGCTCTATCGTAATGTGTACCTTATTGAGCGCATCAACATACACATCTGCATTCTTGATAAACATATCCTTTTCCAACACTTCTTCTATCTCCTCAATATCAATTTGCTCCAAGGATTGTCCAACAATAGCATGGCGAAATTCCTTGAATAAAGATTCTACTACATCGCGTTCTCTGATAAATTTATTGCCTGCTTTATTATTAATAATCGTAATCGTCAAACCTTCGTCAGAGACAATACTTTTCCTTCTATATTGTACGGCTGCTACAATGAGCAACACCATAGCAAAGCCCCCTACCAAAAGCGATAAACGCTTTATTATAAACGACATCCGTTTGGGGTTTACTTTCATTTTTCTTTATTTTTTGTTTGTTAATGAATACAAACGTTAAATAGTATGCCTATTCTACTTAAATAGTTCCAATAACGAGGGTATAAATCTTATTTTTTTAACATTTTGGCAATATTAGATACCAACGCGCCAATATCTCCCGCACCTAAGGTCATCAATACGTCCAAATTCATATTTTCTAAGGTGGGTAACAACGCACTTTTTTCTAATAATAATTTGTTATCACATTCCATTTTATCATAAATTATTTGCGAGCTAACGCCCTCAATTGGCAACTCTCTAGCAGGATAAATATCCAACAAAAGCACTTGATCCAGCAAGTCTAATGCAGCGGCAAATCCCGTTGCAAAATCTTGTGTTCTAGAGTACAAATGCGGCTGAAAAACACCTGTCAATTGTCGATTGGGGTACAAGGATCGCGCTGCTTTTATAGCGGCTTCTAGCTCTGTCGGATGATGCGCATAATCATCAATATAAATTTGCTCGGCTCCCTCATAAACCATTTCAAAACGACGCTTAATCCCTTTAAAACTCTTCAACCCTGCTCGAATAGCGGATTCTTTCACGCCCAACTGATGGGCAATAGCAATAGCCGCTGTGGCATTCCATACATTGTGCTGCCCAGCCAAAGTAAATTCTAAATCTTGCCATTGCTCTCCAAATCCTTCCCAATCAAAATAAACCTTGGGTGCTACGGCTCTAAAATTGGTAGCTTTGACAGCACCACTGTCCAACCCATAGCTATGACGCGTGATGTTGTCCATCTTCAACGGCAACCCCTCTGCGACATACAAAGTTTCCTTTACCTGACTGGCATAGTCCTCAAAACTTTGTTCCAACTGCTCTACTGCTCCATAAATATCCAAATGATCGGCATCCATAGAAGTAATCACCCCTATATGGGGATGCAAATGTAAGAAAGAACGGTCAAATTCGTCTGCCTCCATGACTACCCAATCTGAATTTCCTGCCACAAAATTGGACGCTAAATTGCCTGCAATACCGCCCAAAAAAGCCGTACAATCCACCCCTCCCACACGCAATAAGTGGGTCAAAATAGAACTCGTAGTGGTTTTGCCATGTGTACCTGCTACACCAATTGTTTTTTTGTGTTTAGAAATCAATCCCAAAACGGCTGCCCTTTTCTTAATCGGGTAGCCCTGCTCACGCAAATAAGTCAATTGTTGATGATTGCTAGGAATAGCAGGGGTATACACCACCAAATCTATGTTGGAAGGCAACAAAGCGACCTCATCTACATAACTCACCTTCATGCCCTCTTTTACCAATTGCTTGGTCAAGGTCGTTTCTACTTTATCATACCCAGAAACTTCACACCCCAAATGGCAAAAATAGCGCGCCAAGGCACTCATGCCAATGCCGCCAATGCCCACAAAGTAGATGTTTTGAAGTTCTTTTAGTTTCATTATAATTGTTTGCTAGTAGCTTAGTATAGTCATACAAACCTACCATATATTACACCTCTACAAAAAAAATATTATTCTGTTACAACCTCCTCTTCACTAATCCCCTCCCCTGCTGTTGTCTCTATAAATTTGCTTACACTCAAAATAATACCCAAGGAAATGCCTGTAAACAACAAGGAGGTTCCTCCCATACTTACAAAAGGCAAGGTCAATCCTGTAACGGGCAATAGGTTTACATTAACAGCCATGTGTACAAACGCTTGAATAACCAAACTAAGACACAAGCCCAAAGCCAACATGGCTCCAAAGGCTTTGGGGCTGCGCGTCACCAAACGAATGCAACGCAATAGTAATGTGATGTATAAACCAATAATAAGAAATGCTCCTATAGTGCCATATTCTTCTACAATTACACAAAAAATATAATCCGAATAAGAATGTGGTAAAAAGTGTGCTTGCTGGGCGTTGCCCGGCCCCACTCCAAAAAATCCACCTTGTGCTATGGCCATTTGTGCTTGTTCTACCTGAAATTGCTCTCCAGATGAACCTACCCAGAAATCGTACAAACGACTTTGCCAAGTATCTACTCGAATAATGCCCGGTAAGAATTCTGATAGCATAATTAACACCGCAAAAGCACCAATTCCCAACATAAACAATGAAAATACATTCCGCATTTCTAAACGCCCTACAAACATCAACAAAGCACACGTAAAGAACAAAATCAATGCAGAGGATAAGTCTGATGGTGCAATCAAGCCGCAAACCAATAATACAGGAATAATTAATTCTCCCAATGGTACTTCTCTACTCTGCATCAAGGACAATGTTCGAGCGGTATACATGATTAAAGCAATCTTGGCAAAATCTGAGGTCTGAAAAGTAACGCCAATAAACGGAATCCGAATCCAACGCGTAGCTTGGTTAAAGGTTTCTCCTAGTAATTGGGTGTACAGCAACAAAGGCACTGCTATGACTAGTAAAATAACCGATAATCGCCCATATTTTACATAATTGACCATGTGACAGATGTAAATCAAAACTACTGCTGCACACAATAATACAATGTGCTTAATCAGAAAAGATTCTGTATTAGCTCCTGTACGCAATGCCAGAGCCTCTGCCGAACTGTATACGGTCAGCACAGACAAGATGGCCAAGAAACCAATCACTAGCCAAATGACTTTATCGCCTTGCAAAAGGCTTCCCAATTTTTTTTGTGCATATTTTATATCCATCGTCTTCTATACTTACGTCTTATCACTTTGGTGATCTGCAGGATTTTGTTTCCAATTCAAATTTAAGGTTACCGTTATTCCTTCGGTTAAGATTTTGTATTGCTCTTCTAATATATCGCGAAAACGCTGGCCACGAGCTTTGTAATTCTCAAATAAATCAAAACTAGCACAAGCGGGCGATAATAAGACAACATCTCCTGCTTCTGCATAAAGGCTTGATATTTTGATCGCTTCCTCCATGCTGCGCGCCTCTACCACAATTTCATGTACACCGTTCAGTGCCATTTTTATTTTTTCATTGTCTTTGCCCAAACAAACTACGGCTCGCACTTTTTGACGAATTAGCTCCAATAGTGGCTCATAATCATTGCCCTTGTCTACGCCTCCTACAATCCATACGACAGGCTGTATCATGGCATCCAAGGCCCAGTATACAGCATCTACATTGGTGGCCTTGCTATCATTGATATAGGTCACTTCGTTGAGTGTAAGAATGGTTTCCAGACGGTGTGGATTATTCTCAAAACTGCGTAAGCCTTGGGCTATAGCAGCAGCAGTTATGCCTACTTGCTCGGCGGCTAAGATGGCGCATTGCATATTGAACCAATTGTGACGGCCTTTGAGTGTCAATTCACTTTTGGCTTGTTGATAGCCGCTGTGTGGCACGCTCAATAGCTCCGATTCTACTAGATTATCTGCTAGATCTACGCCCAATAGTTGATCTGCTACATGTTTGTTGGCTCTTGTCTCTAAACCCTTGGTAATCCATTCACTTGCTTGATTGTAAATGATGGTTTGAGGCTTGGTATTATTTTTTGTAAGGCGCAATTTGGCAGCGGCATACTGCTGCATTTCATAGTTATAACGATCCAAATGATCGGGTGTAATGTTTAATAAAATCGCTACTTCTGGACAAAAATCTTGAATTCGGTCCAATTGAAAACTGCTCAACTCCAGTACATAATAGGGTTTTGGAGCTAAGGCAACTTGTCTAGCCCAACTGTATCCAATATTTCCTCCTATCCCTGCCTCTACCCCTGCTGTTACCAGCAAATGGTGGATGAGTTTGGTTGTTGTGGTTTTGCCATTACTGCCCGTAATCGCAATAACATAACTATTTGTATGGCGACTAGCCCACTCTATTTCATCTATGATGGGCGTGCCTTGGGCCTCTAGTTGTTGTATTAATGCTACACTATCGGGAATTCCTGGGCTTTTGATGACCAAATCCGCTTCCAAGATACGAGGAGTGCTGTGCTGCCCTTGCTCATAGGCAATGTTGTGCTGCTCTAGCTCTTGTTGATAATTCGTTGCAATTTGCCCCAAATCAGATACAAATACGCGGTGGCCTTGCTGCTGGGCCAAAATAGCTGCCCCAACACCACTTTCACCACCGCCCAAAACTACTATGTTGTTTTTTGGTGTCATTTGTTATCTAATCTTTAAGGTTATAATGGTTAAAACGGCCAAAAATACCCCTACAATCCAAAAACGACTGACAATTTTGGATTCGTGAATGCCTTTTTTCTGAAAATGGTGGTGCAAGGGCGACATCAAAAAGATGCGCTTGCCTACGCCTGTTTTTTTCTTGGTGTACTTGAAGTAGCTGACTTGCATTACTACCGATAGATTTTCTGCTACAAAAATCCCACAAAGCAATGGAATCAATAATTCCTTACGCATCATTACTGCCAATCCTGCAATAATTCCGCCCAATGCTAAACTCCCCGTATCGCCCATAAATACTTGTGCAGGATAGGCATTGTACCACAAAAAACCTATACAAGCTCCTAGAAAACAGGCCGAAAAGATGACCAATTCTCCCACATGCGGCACATACAACACCCCTAAATAATCGGCCAGCACATTGTGCCCCGACACATAAGCAAACAGCCCTAGTACCGACCCAATAATGGCCGATGTTCCTGCTGCCAAACCATCTATACCATCGGTTAGGTTGGCTGCGTTGGATACGGCTGTTACGATTAAAATGATAATGGGTATAAAGATTAAGAATACCCAGTATTGGGCTTTATCACCCAAAAACCACAAGAAGTACTTGTAATCAAATTCGTTTCCTTTGAAGAAGGGTACATTTGTCATGGTTGTTTTGACATAGTACATGGTTTCCTTATAAGGTACCAATACGCCTTCTGAACTTCTCGCAAAACGCTCTACACCTACACTGTCAATAACTTTATAATGATAGGTTTCAGCCGTATTTTTATCTACTCGCACTACGACATCGTCATGAAATAACATCACCGCCCCTACAATACCACCTAATATTACTTGTCCTAGTATCTTGTAGCGTCCCGAAAGCCCATCCTTGCTCTTGGTAAGCTTCATGTAATCATCCAAAAAGCCGATTGCGCCCATCGAAATGGTCGTCAATATCATAAGCTGTATGTACACATTGCTCAAGTCGGCCAATAACAAACAGGGCAACAAAATGGCTAAATGAATCATTAACCCTCCCATGGTAGGGGTATTTGCCTTAAGGTCTTCTCCTGGCAATCCTAACGCACGCTGCTTTTCAATAATTTGGCGTTTTTGAATAAAACCTATAATGCTTTTTCCAAAAACTAGTGTTACGATCAATGCAATTAGCACTGCCAACCCTGCTCTGAATGTCAGGTATTGAAACAATCTAAACTCTGTTACTTCTGCTAACCAATATAACATTTGCTCTTTACTATAGTCTGTTTTGAGAGGTACTTCAAAGGTGTTGTATGCAACACGCTGAAGCTATGCCTCTGCCAATGCGTTGATTAATTCTTCTTTATCATCAAAAGGGTGTTTCACCCCATTTATTTCTTGGTACTTTTCATGCCCCTTTCCTGCCACTACAATAATATCTCCCGTTTGTGCTAGGCGACAAGCGGTACGAATAGCCTGCTTTCTATTGCCAATTACCAATGTTTTTCTTTTGGCTTGTACAGGGATACCCTTCTGCATATCTTCCAGAATAGCATCGGGATGCTCTGTACGCGGATTGTCCGAGGTCAATATCACCTGATGGCTATAATTGCACGCCACTTGCGCCATCAAAGGACGCTTGGCTTTATCGCGATCACCGCCACAACCCACCACGGTCAATACCTGTTCATTCCCATTGCGCAATTTATCTACCGTTTGCAGCACCTTTTCCAAGGCATCGGGTGTATGTGCATAATCCACCAAAGCCATAATTTTCTTTTGGGGATGCACTACATATTCAAAACGGCCTTCTGGTGCTTGCAATTGACTCATCACAGCCAACACCTCCATTTTATCGGCCCCCAATAAACGGGCAGTTGCATACACGGCCAATAAATTGTACGCATTAAAATCACCAACCAACCGGGCAAAAAATTCCTCTCCATCCAAATGGAGTACTAGACCAGTCAAGTTGTTCTCAACAATTTTGACTTTATAATCTGCCATTTGGCGCAAAGCATAATGTACCCGTTTAGCTTTGGTATTTTGTAGCATAATAGTGCCACGCCTATCATCAACATTCGTCAAAGCAAAAGCAGTTTTGGGCAAGCCATCAAAAAAAGCTTTTTTCGCTTCCAAATACTGTTGAAAGGTTTTGTGATAATCCAAATGATCGTGTGATAAATTGGTAAACACTCCTCCTTCAAAATGTAAGCCTGCAATGCGTTTTTGATCCACGGCATGAGAACTTACTTCCATAAAGGCATATTCACACCCCGCTTGATTCATTTCGGCCAACAAAGCATTTAGAGTCAATACATCAGGTGTTGTGTGGGTACTTTCTACCAAACGCGTTCCGACTCGATGTGCTACGGTAGAAATCAACCCCACCGTGTAACCCAATGCTGTAAACAACTCGTACAATAAGGTAGCCGTAGTCGTCTTACCATTGGTTCCTGTAATTCCCACCAAGCGCAATTGCTCAGAAGGGGCACCATAAAACAGACTGGCCAATTGCCCCAAAGCAGCCGCACTATCTTGTACCTTATAATAAGGCACTTGCTGCTGCAATTCATCAGTAGGTGCTTCTTGCGAAACAATAGCTACCGCTCCTTTCTGTATAGCTTGACCAACAAACTGTTGTCCATCAACTTGGCTTCCTTTTAGCGCAACAAACAGGCTTCCAGTTTTGACCTTTCTAGAGTCAAACTGAATGTCCAGAACAGTTGGATTATCTCCTGTTCCTTGGCTCTTAAAAGCCATTCCCTCTGTCAGTTGTTGTAATTGCATGAATTAGCCTATTGTTGGGTTATTTTTCACCAAAAAATTCATTTATCCTAATATCAAATCAATAGTGTGCGCTTCATTAACCGAGCGTCCTGGTTTAATAGATTGTGATTTCACCTTGCCCGAACCACGTACCCGCACTCGTATTTTTCTATTTTCTAATAAGTACAAAGCATCTCTTAATCCCATTCCTACCACATTCGGAACAATTTTATCCTGAATGTTTCTGGTCAAGAGTTCTAAGGTATCTTGCTCTATTTTAGTAACGGCCCATTGTGTGTTGGATACATCCTCAAAAGGCATTTCTAAAGCTTTGAGCAATATTGTTAAATCTTCCTTGTAGCCTACTTGTAAATCAGGCATTTTAGAGGCCATATATGTTCTAGTACTATCATTAATGGCCTTGTGCACCTCTACAATTTGAGAATAACAACGATCTGCAATTTCTTTAAATACAGGGGCAGCCACACGACCACCATAAAAACCAATTCTCGGATTGGTAACCACTACAATACAAGAATAAACAGGCTTGTCCGCAGGGAAATAACCGGCAAACGAGGAACGATATTTTTTAGCCACCCCTCTGTCGCGGTGTGCTTTGTAATTGATAATCGCTGTTCCTGTTTTGCCAGCAATGCTGTAATGCTTGGGTTTAATACTTTTAGCCGTTCCGTTCTTACCAGCAACTACCCCCTCCAACAACTGCTGTACATAGGCAATAGTCTTTTGATCGGTCAATTTACGATCAATAATTTCTGGCTGAAAGCGCTGTTCTGTTTTACCAAAAGAGCGAATTTCTTTCACTAATTGTGGTTTCATCATCTTCCCGCCATTCGCAATCGTATTGTACAGGTTCAGTGTTTGTAGAGGAGTCAAATACGATTCATACCCAATAGACATCCACGGCACTGAAATTCCACTCCAATCGCTGTGATCAGGATCCTTGAGAAAAGAAGAACCTTCACCAGAGAAATTGAGCTTAGAATTTTCAAACTTTAAATCACGCAAATACTTGATAAACTTCTCTTGGCTGGCTTTATCTTTATTGTAATACTTATTGGCTAGACGCGCTACTCCAACATTAGAAGACAACTCAAAGGCTTTGCGTACAGAAGTCTTGTACAAACCATGATAAGAAGCATCTTCCATTGTTTCGTCATAAAACTTGATGCGTCCTTCGTTTAGGTTTACCGTATCATCAGGCGTAATATATCCATGCTCAAACAAAGCCATCATGGTAGCCAGCTTAAACGTAGAACCAGGTTCGGCAGCCTCAGCAATGGCATAGTTCTTAGTTTCCCAAAACGAGGTTCTATCTTCATTAAAACCAATATTAGCAATAGCTTTAATTTCTCCTGTTGCCACTTCCATCACAATAACACAACCGTGATCTGCTCTATTGGTCTGCAATGTTTTGAGCAATGCTTCTTCTGCAATATCCTGAATATTAATGTCTATGGTAGTAACAATATCTTTCCCTGATTTGGGTTCTATTTCAGACATATCGGTTAGAGGCACCCAAATATTGCTCCCAATACATTTCATTGGTTTGGTGGTTTCCTCGCCCGACAAAATATGATCGTACGCTTTTTCTAGCCCTACTCTTAAGGTATCGACAATAGGTTCGCCCAAATTATTACGCAAAGTATCTCCTTGCCGATTGGTTTTTACATAAGAGCGAATGTATCCAATAGTACGATGTGCCAACATTTTAAAGGGATATTGGCGTTTACTCATCTTATCGATAATCAACCCACTCTTATACTGCCCCCCTTTGTTGAACAATGGAAATTTCTTAATTTCTTCCAATTCCAAATACCCCACATTCTTACGAATAGGAAAATAGCGATGCCCTGCCTCGCGCGCTTGCAACAAACGGCCGCGATAAGCCCCTACTGTGTAGCGATTATCGACATACTTGGCCAAACAAGCAGACAAGGTATCCAAGTAATACATAAAGGTGTCTTTAGGTACTACTTTGGTATCAAAGTGTAATTTAAAATAAGGAAGAGAGGTGGCCAATAAACGACCATTTTCTGATAGAATATTTCCACGAGGTGCTTCTACTGGACGTTCAGCAATGTATATTTTTTTGGCACGCTCACGCAAAGCATCTCCGTCAATATACTGAACCTTGGCAATTTTGAGTACGATGACCAAAGCCACTACAAATGTTAGTAGCATCACCACATAGATACGCCACAAGATGGCATTTCTAACATTGACGTTTTCACGTTTTTTGAGCTGTTGGTTATTGTCTTTTCCTGGCATGGTGTATTCGGTAGATACGGTCGTGTTAGAGGCAAAAATCCTGACAGAGCAGGAGATCATACTAGCATAGTATGGGGAGCGGAATGCCTCCTATCGAGCGTTCTTGTTGATAATTTTTTTGGGGTTGGTTTCTAACTCTTTTAATCCTAGTTTGTGGACTTTGGCAGCTACATTCGACTCCATACTTTGATACATCAAGTCGGATTTTTTGGAATTGCTCTCCCAACTCACTTTACGCAATTCTTTTTGCAAGGAGCTGATGTCCTTGATGGTCTGAATAGCATAGTGAGAGTTGGCAATGTAGATGATTCCTAAGAAAGCCAAATAAAAAATAAAATGTATATTATTAAACAGATAAAAAGCGGTCATATTTAGCCCATTCACAAAAGCAGGTGGCCGTTTAGGGGCTGCTTTGGCGGTAGGACTGCTTGCTTTTTTTAATGTATTTTGTGCCATTTTGCTAAGTATTCTTCTGATAGTAATAATTTAGTTTTCAAACTATTACAATTTTTTAGCCACACGCATTTTAGCAGATCGGGCTCTTGGGTTTCGTTTTATTTCCTCTGCACTTGGCAGAATAATTTTTTTATGGGTCGCCTTTAGAGGCAATTCAAAGTGTCCAAACTCATCTTTCTCCGGTTCGGTACCAAAAGTACCTTTCTTGATCAGGTTTTTGGCCAAACGATCTTCTAATGAATGATAAGAAATCACGACTAGTCGCCCTTCTTTTTTCAACAACTCCATAGCTTGCCACAGCATTTCCTTAAGCACTTCAATTTCTCCATTTACCTCCATGCGCAGTGCTTGAAAGACTTGAGATAGATAACGATTTCTCTTGCCTTTTATACAACTATCAATGGCACTAATAAACTCCCCAATGGTTTGCAAGGAAGTGCCCGAATCTTTAGCGGCTACAATTTGTTGAGCTAGGGTACGCGCATTCCGCAATTCCCCATACTGGCTAAACAACTCTTGTAAATTTTTAGCATTGTACGTAGTTACGACTTTGGCGGCGGTCAAATCAGCTTGCTGGTTCATTCTCATATCCAAAGGCGCATCAAATCTAAACGAAAAGCCACGGTGTGCCGTATCAAACTGATGCGAAGAAACGCCCAAGTCTGCCAATACCCCATCTACCTTACGCACGCCCTCCAAACGCAAAAAGCGTTTTAGAAAACGAAAGTTGTGGGGCAGCAATTTAAACCGTTCATCCCCTAAACTATTATCAGCCGCATCTGCATCTTGATCAAATGCATACAAACGCCCTTCTGGTCCCAATTGAGCCAATATAGCCGAAGAATGCCCACCTCCACCAAAGGTAACATCCACATAAACCCCTGCGGGGTCAATATTTAAACCCTCTATGCTCTCTTGGAGCAATACAGGGTCATGATAATTCTGTTCCTCCATCTTGGTGTGTATCCTTCAAGTTTTGGGAATTTCCCATTACAGCTTCTGCTAATGCTTCAAAATCTTCTGGTTCTTCCTCCAACAACGCTTCGTATTGTTCTTTTGACCAAATTTCTATTTTATCAAAATAAGCCAACAAAACTAATTCTCGATCAATAGCCGCATACTCCAATAGCATTTTGGGCAGCAACATCCGTGTATTGCTATCCAATTCTAATTCTGTAGCACCTCTAAAAAAGTAGCGCACAAACGCACGATTGCGCTTTACATACTGATTGAGTTGTTGAATTTCTTTGGCATTGGTTTCCCAAGCCTGTCTAGGGTACAATACCAAACACTGTTCAAATCCTCGGTTTACTACAAAACCTTGCTCTGCCTGTTCTCCCAATTGCTTGAGCAAAGGGGCAGGTAGACGCAGACGACCTTTTGCGTCGATTTTGCAGTTATATTCACCTAAAAGTTGTAGCATTTAGTGGTTATTGTTCCTAGTTCTAGTCCAAAAGTACCATTTTTTACCACTAATTGCCACTTTCTACCACTTTTTGTAGTCTTTTTTTTCCACTTTTTTTGTTTTTAGGGCACCGCGCCACTCCAATTGCTAGAGTTGTCCACTATTAGCACCCGATTTTGATGTTTTGGGGAGGAAAAGTGGTAAAAAGTGGCGCATTTTGCAAAAGTGGTCTCTGGTGGGTATTGATGCCTTGTCATGGCTTATAATAAGCCCCTCAGTTGGTACATTTCGAGCCATAATCCACGGCCCGATTGTTCATCTACGGCCCATTTATTCAGCCATTCAAAAAAAGTAGCACAATGCCTCCAATAACAAGCCTTCCAAGTGGTGTGTGTTTTCTTGAGATTCATATCCAAGATATAAACCGCATAGTTGCTCGTAGATGCATCCACAATAGAATAAATATTAGAGCCCCAGTACAAAAATGGAAGAGCTTCCTTGGGCAATTGCCAATCCCAATCTACCATATTGGCTTGTTGCAATTCTTGATACGCTTCTAATAGCGTGATTTTATCCCTATTAGGTTCAGGTTCTAATAGAAAAAAACCATAATCTGGCCCAAAATTGCCATTGCCCAGATGCACATATAACTGTTGTAAAGCGGTAGGCAAATCAAAACCTAATTCCTTTTTGAGCTGCTCCCATTGATAGGTAAGGTTACTTTTTTGGAGGGCTGCTGGAGGTTGTAGATGGGGGTATTGTTGTGCAATTTTTGTAATGATATCCCTTTCTTCTTGAAGGCCACTAGGAATAGGAAGCAAGTGAAATTTGTGCCGACGCTCTATCAAGTGATAACTTCTTTGCTCATTGTACCAACCTTGTTGCAAGGCACTACTAATCCAACCCTCAATATGCTTGGGCGTACACCATGCTTCATGTTTGGAGGGAAACACGATGGTTAATTGTGTTGGTGGGTCTATTATATTATATATAGTACACTCTGCCATTTTCAGCCAAGAAAAGACGTTTACCCTCCATTGATAGTGTTGTTGACCAACTGTAATTGTATTCATTGCTAACTTGCTTTAACTGTACTCCATGGGCAATCCAATCCACAAAGTATTAAGTATTGTAATTTGTACAATTAAAGATACACCAACTTCGGTATTTTTCTTAGTGACCATTAGACATTATCACGACTAAATTCGTAGCGAAAAAAGCATCTTTTTCCCTCACTCATCGTTAAAAATTGATTCCATAGCACTGCTATGAACTAAATTTTTGCCTTGATTGATGAAAAAACCTTACTTTTTGTCTCTGTA
>JBGCDW010000319.1:0-3750 GCA_045105775.1 Aureispira sp. | reverse complement strand
CTATTAGAGCTAGAGTGAGCCGTTTGGTCAGAAAGTCGCTTTCCTTTTCTAAAAAGGATATTTGGCATAACTTAGCTATTGCTTGGTTCTTCTGGCAGATTAACCTTGAAAGATTACAGCCTTACATTTGACATGCCGCCATTTTTATGAAAAAAAAATCTACTATTTAAGTAATAATTTTGTTGTAGAATAAAATGAATTTTTGTATTTTTAGCAAAAAGAATTTACTATTCTGTATAATGAATTTAGTTTTTTTAGGCACGGAAAAGAATCGCTTAGATGTTATTTTGCCTTTCAAAAAAACAAAAATGGAATGTTAAGCAAAGTGCATTAATCAAGCTCTAAGTTCTTTGAGAGTCAAAATTAAACATGCTTTTGCTGGTGTAAAACGACTTAAAATTATTCAAAATAAAATACGACTAAAAGGCTATGATCGAAGAGAAATTGTGATGAAGATTGCTGTCAGTTTACACAATCTCCAAACTACTCTCTGTAATTCTTTAGTATTTCAATCGTGATAATGTATATTATATAAAAAAAATAAAAAAATGAAGGCTACGAGAAATGAAAGCTCAACAACCTATGTTATTCCTACCAGTATTATAGAAGCTTTTGATAATGGTTTGGTAGTAGTACATGAAAATCCAGAATGGAATGAACCAGATACACCAACTACTTCAAGAAACGCTGCATTAGGATTACAAGAAGTTGTAGGGGACAATATTTGCGCTATACTGTATTTACCTACAGGCAAGGTGTATTACGACAAAGAAGGAATCAAGGCTTTTCAATCAGTTGTTATTGGTCATGTAGCAGAGGTTATTTTAGTCAAATCTTTTGGTGCCAAATTGCTTGGTAGCTTTGCGTTAAAATTCTCTACTGCTAGAGTTCCCAGAAAAGTTTTGAGCAATCGTGAAGAGGCAGAAAAATGGTTGTTAAAGGAAATATTAAGAGCAAAATTGCAAAAAAATAGAAACCAAAACCAATAATGCTTGGCAGCGAAAATTATGAGTACTCCTCTCTACTGTATTATCAAAATCATCTCCATGAGATCAATAAGAATAGCTCAGATTTGAATTTTTACACAAAATGTAGAAAACAAACAATCGTTATTCTTGGTTATAACGAAAAAAAACGAGCTTTGTAAGCTAAATTCTCTTTAGTAAAGAATAGATAATAGATCATGATAGAATTAATGGCTCCTGCGGGCAACTTTGCAGCAATGCAAGCAGCTATCAATGCTGGCGCAGACTCTGTATATTTTGGGGTAGAACAATTGAGTATGCGTGCTCGTTCTACTATGAATTTTACCCTAGAAGATTTAGAAGAAGTCGCGGCGCGTTGCGCTCCCAAAAATGTAAAATCATACATTACACTCAATACGATTATTTATGATCACGATTTGGGTCTAGCCAAGCGTATTGTAGATAGAGCTGTTAGTGCTGGAATTACAGCTATTATTGCTTCTGACCAAGCAGTAATTCAGTACGCCAAATCCAAGGGAATGCCTGTGCATATCTCTACACAACTCAATGTGACAAACATTGAAACCGTTAAGTTTTACAGTCTTTTCGCGGATGTTATGGTACTCTCAAGAGAACTATCTATTCGTCAAGTTAAAAAAATTGTAGAAGGAGTCATCAAAGATGATGTACGTGGACCTAGTGGTAATTTGGTACGCATCGAAATTTTTGCACACGGAGCTTTGTGTATGGCAGTTTCTGGTAAGTGTTATTTGAGCTTGCATACCCAAAACTCTTCTGCCAATCGTGGTGCCTGCATCCAAAATTGTCGTCGTAAATACAAAGTAGTAGATTTGGAAGGCGGACACGAGTTTGAAATTGACAATGAATACATCATGTCTCCCAAAGATTTGTGTACCCTAGATTTTCTAGATCAGGTTATTGCTACAGGGGTAGGCGTACTCAAAATAGAAGGCCGTGGACGTGCTCCAGAGTATGTCAAAACAGTAATTGAGTGCTACAGAGAGGCTATTGATTCCTACTACCAAGGAACCTATACAGAAGAAAAAGTAGCACAATGGATGGAGCGACTAGGCACTGTATACAATCGAGGGTTCTGGAGCGGGTACTATCTAGGACAAGAAATGGGCGAGTGGACTAAAAAGCATGGTTCATCGGCTACACAAAAGAAAATATTCTTAGGTAAAGGATTGCATTACTACCCAAAAGCCAAAATAGCACATTTTGAAATCAAATCCTACAGCCTTCAAGTTGGCGATAAGGTAACGATTATTGGCCCTACTACAGGGGTGGTAGAAACGGAAATCACAGAATTGATGGTAGACAGTCAATCTGTAAGAGAAGCTTCCAAGGGTATGACTTGCACTTTTCCATTGGATCAGGTAATCAGAACCTCTGATAAGCTATACAAAATGGTAGAAGCAGAGGAAAAAGAAACGGTAGCACTGCCCGAAGTAGGAAAAACAATTGTTTAAATTATGGTAACCATCACACTTCAACGTGCCAAATGTATTGGTTGCAATTATTGCTGTGAAATGGCTCCCGAACGTTGGGCTATGTCCAAGAAAGATGGCAAAACAGTGCTGTTGGGCAGCAAAGATAAGCGTGGGTTTCATACCGTGCGTGTAGGCGATCATGAGTATGACAACAATGTGCAAGCAGAAAAAGCTTGTCCTGTAAATATCATCAAAGTCAAAATGACTTAATACTTATTTTTAGTATTGTGAGAGCACGCCTATACATTACCCAAGGCCCATACCACCACAGCAGCTATTCCACCCAAGAACACCAAAACCAAGAGCACATACCACCATACAGGTGCGCCAGCCAAAGACAAGCTGGACAAACTCGGCTCTTTGCCTTTCTTTTGGATTCTTCTAACAACCTTTTCCAGCGACTCATAAGGCAATTCACCTACGTCAGGCAAGGTTGTCTCATGGGGCAGTTGTTGGCTTATTTTTTGGAAATTTTTGGACAATGATTTTTCTAGTTGCTGCACCTGCTCCTGAAGATTTTCCAAGGTTATACTAGGAGTGCTTTCTATCGTGTTATCTTCTGTTGCAGGGGCCTCTTTTTTTATGCGTCTGAATTGTAAATAATCGCCTTCTTGTAATTGCTGCTGGTGCAAATTGTCTTCTAACGATAGTAACTGTACCCCTTTGCAAAGCTCAAAATCTGCTAATTCACCCACCAAAAAACCGTGTTGAATAGCTCTACTAATAATTTCTTTAAGGGTGGTTTTTAGTTCATACGATGCCGAAAAATTCAGTGAATCATCGGGATGCTTGCAATGCAGCAGGATGGGGTGAGTGACCACAATTCTGGAATGCTGGGGCGTAGACGTAGATTTAGTAACAATACGCTCTACCACTCTCAAGACTGCTCCATCATGTAGGTTGGGGATAGCGGCAAAGATTGTTTGTTTTTCCAATGCTCTACCCATCAATTCTAAGTCATATTCGGCATTTGCCTTGCCCACAAAACCACTCAATACCAATTGCTCCAAAATTTCTTGCACAGAAAAATTGGTATCAATATCTACATTGAGTGTCGTCCCATACTGGGGGTGCATAAAATTGAGGTTATAGAGATCAGCCATAGCATAGGTGTTTATGAAGTCGGTATTTTAAGTAGTCATTTAAAAGAAATGCGGTATATAGAGCCAAAATTTTGAATACATCTAAAGATAGCCTGATACAGAGCATCTTTAGATATATAGTCTTCAGGTCTTAACCAAAAATGTTTCATTTGCTTCCAGAGGATTTCA
>JBGCDW010000318.1:0-13680 GCA_045105775.1 Aureispira sp. | reverse complement strand
TAGAAGTAAGTAGGTGGTCAAAATAAATGTTAATTAAAAAAATGGAATATTTTTATTCAGATCAAGGCGAAAAACGGAGTCTTAGCGGGCTAAGACGAGTATTTTTAACGATGAGCTGGAGAAAAATAACCATTTTTTGTTTGGAGTAATTTTGACCGACTACTTAGTTATTTTTTTATACCTATTAGCTTTATCTCTACAAAAACAAACACTCCTACTAGAGTACGGATGGATTTGGAGCGATAATAAGTGTACAAATGATAATTTACTTGAACGAAAAATTTAATTCCCTAATCAAGTCAAAACAAGTGCAATACTCTAAATCAAAGTCCTTACAAATATTAGGAATAGGTACTCGTCTTTTTGAAAGTGGGCTATAGACCTCTGCTGTAACCAAACATACATCTTTATGGGCAGTTTGAGCAGCCAAACAGTGTGCTAGTAACCAGCTATCTGCATTCGTTACATTCATAAATTCATCCTTAGCACGCTGATTATACACCATACTTCCATTTACGCGTTGCACTAGTGTTTGGTAAGCCTGAAGAATAGCTGGCGTTTGAGAAGAATCACAATAAATCTGAAAATTATCTTTGAACCAATCCGCCAAATAACCCTCGCCATTTACAATTTCATTTTTTACTTCGTCAATTGTTCCGATTTTTCCATTTTCGGCTTCACGAATCAGAAAATCCCAAAAAGGTTGAGCAAAATCAAACGCATAATAAGTTCTGTGAGGAGTTACAAATATATTCGTATCCAGCAGATAAGTAGTAGTGGAGGCACCCATTATTCTTTTGATTTTTCAAGGTAAGTGGCATAGGTCTTTGCCTTCAAACCTGTCAGTCTAAAAGCATCCATTGGTCTAATTTTTCCTTCTAATAAAGAAGTATTGACCAATCCAAAAAAACGATTACTTACTTTATATGGTGCTGAATTATAGAAATTTCCGCCCTTACTTTTTGTAGAAGAAAAATTTTGCTGCTTATATCTATTGTAAAAATCCAAAAACTGTTCTCGGTTAATTTGACCAATATCCAATAACCTTCTGGCTACTGCAATTTGACTAACCTTAAATTTTTTAGCTAAAGCACTGTAATTCTCTTCTTCGTAATACTTTTCCACCAATTCTTGGGGCAAAAGAAAATTAGCCGCAACTTGATTACAAAACTTTTCTATATTATTATGGTGGGATTCTACAAAGGATAAATCAAAGGAGGCACTCTCTCCAATTAGTACATGGGCAATTTCATGGATTAATGTAAAAATTTGACCAGCTATAGCATCTTTGCCATTGATGAAAATAAATGGGGCAATCTCATCATAAAGCACAAATCCTCTAAATTCCTCTACATTTAATGCCTTGCGATTTTTATTTCCCACCACACCATTTTTTACTACAAAGATACCCGCCGCTTCTGTTTGTTCTATTAAAAAACTTAGAGCTTTATTCCATGTAGACAAACGGCTTGCCCAGGTTTTTCTTTTAATTTGTAACAAATTAGCAATAGCAGACACTACTTTTTCTATTTCACTATGAACCGTAAATCTATTAGCAAAAGGCAAAGGCTCTGCCCCTAACTCCAGTAATAAATCCTTGGCCCAAATTTGTCTTTCTTCTATTTGTTGAATGGAAGCTTTTAGAAAAGCAGAAGGCTCCACTACTCTATTTGTAGTAGTTCTGTAATGTGGTATTGTAGGAGAGTTGTCAGGCAATTGGTCTAAAAAAAGATAGCCAAAGGGAATATTAGCAGCTTTGGTATAAGCAATCATTTGGTTAAAGGTGGGCAATAGAGAACCATCCAACCACTTGCCTAAGTTCTTAAATTTACTAATGGTTGCTTCATCCAAATGAGCCATGGTTTGCCTAAGAATGTCTCTATTTATATTAGATACTCTCATTTAGTTAGAAGCATTTTTTTTACAAATAAGAAGGAAGTAATTCTATTAGTGGAATTACTAATTTATAACAAAAAAAGGATAATAACAAGGGGTTGCTCCTACTACCCTCACTTCTTACGCGCCTTACTCCTCTTACTCTTATGATAATTTTTCTTAAATGACTTGCTACGTTTTTGGGCGGGGGCAGCATTGTGCTGCTTGGATTTATTTACCTTGGGGGCAGCATCGGACAAGAGCTGATTGACTAAATCTTCTCGATTGGCTTTTTTGAGCACGTTTTTGATCCAGCGATGATTTTCGCGTTTATACCAGAAAAAGAAGCGATGCTGGTCGCGTTTTTCGTCCTCTGCCTTGGGCGTAAAAGTAGGCTGCAAAGTATAAGGATGATAGCCCGAATAATAAATGATAGTGGCTACCGTCATAGGAGTGGGCGTAAAATCCTGCACTTGTTCCAATTGAAAGCCCATATCTTTGGTTTCGGCAGCCAAGTTGGCCATATCTTCTAGCTCACAGCCAGGGTGACTAGAGATAAAATAGGGAATCAATTGCTGCTTCATATCATGCTTGTCATTGATCCGTTCAAACATCTTTTTAAAAGAATGAAAATGCTTAAAGGAGGGCTTACGCATCACCCGCAATACATTATCTGAAGTATGTTCGGGAGCTACTTTTAGGCGACCCGATACGTGCCTTGTAATCAACTGTTCAGAGTACGCTTCCAAATCTTCGACATCTGCTTTTTTATTAAATTCGGGTACCAACATATCATAGCGAATTCCTGAACCAACAAATGCTTTTTTGACCTTAGGGTTCGCATCTACCGCTTTATAAATTTCTGTCATCGGCGCATGAGAAGTGTCTAAATTGCTACAGATGGTTGGCGAAATACACGAAGGGCTGATACATTTATCACAAATAGATTGCACCTTGCCTTTCATTCGATACATATTGGCCGAAGGCCCACCCAAATCACTGATGTAACCTTTGAAGTCTTCATCTTCAGTAATTTTATCAACCTCTTTGAGAATAGATTCCTTGGAGCGACTGGCAATAAATTTTCCTTGATGGGCAGATATGGTGCAAAAACTACACCCTCCAAAACAACCTCTGTGCATATTTACAGAGAATTTAATCATCTCATAGGCAGGAATTGGCCCTCGTTTGTTGTACTTGGGGTGTGGTTTGCGGGTATAAGGCATATCAAAGGAAGCATCCATCTCCCCTTCTGTCATGGTTTGATAGGGTGGATTAATCACCAGTGTTTGGTCTCCTACATCTTGCAATAAACGATCTGCTTGTAGTTTATTAGATTCCTGTTCTATGTATTTAAAATTACTAGCAAATGCCTTCTTATCCTGTAAACAAACCTCATGGGAGTTCAAAACCTTATCTTTCCAATTCTTATTTTTAGGCAACTGTCCTTTGTCTACCAAAAAAGCGGTTTGTGCAATCGTTTTGAGCGAAGAGAACGGCACCCCTTTGTCCAACAAAGTCACCAAATCGCGCAAGGGCTG
The DNA here is from genome assembly GCA_045105775.1 of Aureispira sp. Lineage (GTDB taxonomy): Bacteria > Bacteroidota > Bacteroidia > Chitinophagales > Saprospiraceae > Aureispira. The sequence goes on along the minus strand of JBGCDW010000318.1, from coordinate 10,264 downwards.
CTCTCCCATTCCGTACACCAATATATCGGCCTCCGAACTCTCTAAGATAGTAGGCAACAGTTCATCTTTCCAATAATCATAATGCGTCACTCTTCGCAAAGAAGCCTCAATACCACCAATCATAACAGGCGTATCAGGATACAATTCCTTCAGGATTTTGGTGTAAACAGTAGTCGCATAATCGGGCCTAAAACCACTCTTGCCACCTGGGCTGTAAGCATCTGTAGAACGACGACGACGATTGGCCGTATAGTGATTCACCATAGAATCCATACAGCCCGATGTTACTCCAAAAAACAATCTTGGCGTTCCCAATTTCTTAAAATCGCGCCAATCATCTTGCCAGTTGGGTTGAGGTACAATGGCCACCTTAAAGCCCATGCTTTCGATGATACGCCCAATTACCGCTCCTCCAAATGCAGGGTGGTCTACATACGCATCTCCACTGAACAAAATAACGTCCAATTGGTCCCAGCCTCTTTTTTCTACCTCTTTTTTGGTGGTAGGTAGCCAGTCAGTAATTTTATAAGACATATAGTTCTACACTTTAAAAGCTCCTTTGGTAGCCTTATTGGATAATAATATCAGTGTCATTTGCACCTCAAATAACCCTACAAATATACGACACAAAGGCCATACCATCAAGCCTTAGCAACAATGTATCTATTTTTGAAGCAACTTATTGATTATAAAGACAGTAAATAAACAATGAAACGATTGTTGGAAAGAATAAAATAGTTCTTTTTACCTTAGACTGACAGAGCAAAGTGCCTTTGTCAACGCTTACTCTATGCAAGGTGCTTCTTCTACTACTCTTGTCTTGAGGTGAATATAACCACACTGCCCTTCCATATTTTGATAATAGACATGATTTGGTTTCTCTGTAGTGCGTTGAAGTTGGGTGTACTGGGGTGAAATAATAGTTCTGAAATATTGGTCGATAACTCCTTGCCGACCTCCTTTTGTGACCAATAATAAAACACGTTTATTGGGCATGGATAACAAGCTTACCGCATCAAATACTTTGCTATCCTCTAAGTGACCATTTTGTGGATCAAACAAATGCCATTTGCCTTTTCTATTTTTAAGAGCCAGCACATCTTCATGCCAATCTATTTGAGTACATTTTACGGGCAAAACAACCTTACCACTAGTTGTTATCAATCCCCATTTTTTTCTCTTTTTAACTAAAATTACCGTTCCCATCAAACGGGGCAAAATAGCGTCCGCCTCATAAAGCAATTTGCCATTATTGGCCAATAAAACCCATTTAGATTTTCCCAAACTCTTTCCCAAAATATAGTCACTGGGATAACGGGTTACTTCATACGTTTCGGGATCAAATGTTGTTCTATCTAAATAAAAGAGAGTATCGTAGAGGGGCGGAATCAAAATTTCAGCTTCTGCATCAACTAGTCCCCATGCTCCATTATCATTCTTATAAAGGCGACTTTTATTATTCTGAGCAAGCGTTAGGGCATTTATACAAAGGCATAGTGCCAGTGTTTGGTATACAAGGTTCATTATTGTTTGGTGTTTATATTGGGAACAGTGGTAGCTCATAGGATCTAAGTACGATAGAATGAGAATTATCGTAACCTACCATTTTTATGCTGCAAAGGTATTATTTTGTATTATACAAAACAAAATTTTAATGATAATAACCATCCTATGCTAAAAAGAACCATTCATTTCATTCGTGATAATGTTCGTGGAGATTGATTTTTTTTAAGAAAAACACCATTGGGTGAACTTTATTTCAAGGTACTTAGTTTAAAAACTAAACAAAGTCATTTTCTTTTTGTAATTTAGTATTTCAGAATACAGCACGCACTAGATACTTTATATAAAACCAGCTAACGTATGTACTTAAATTTAGATCCTAATTTTGCTCCTTATGGCACCAATCAAGCATTGCCCTTTGAGCATTTTACATTCTCAGGCGGAGAACCTCATTTTAAATTATTAGAAGCAGTAAACCCTAAACAAACCATTGTTATTACTCATCGTGTACAATCTTTTAATGACATGGGAGTCATTTTACTTGCAGTTGATGCCTTGAGAAGAGCAGGGATCAAGCAGATAGAATTGGTGCTCCCTTATTTTCCAGCAGCTCGACAAGATCGCGTCATGGTAGCAGGAGAACCCTTGAGTGTGAAGATTTATGCAGATTTGATTAATAATCTTCACCTTGACCAAGTGACTATTTTTGATGCTCACTCAGAAGTGGCGATTGCATTGCTCAACAACTGTAGAGCTGTTAGCAACCATCCATTCATAGAACAAGTGCTCCAGAATTTAGGAGAGGTCTTACTCATTGCTCCAGATGGAGGAGCCCTCAAAAAAATCTACAAATTGGCCGCCCATCTACAAGGGGCTTATCCTGTGGTAGAATGCTCCAAGAGTCGTGATGTACGTACTGGAAAATTATCGGGTTTTAAGGTTTTTGCCGAAGACTTGCAAGGGGCTGATTGCCTAATTGTAGACGATATTTGTGATGGTGGCGGCACCTTTATGGGCTTGGCCACAGCATTAAAAGAAAAAAATGCAGGCAAGTTATACTTAGCGGTCAGTCACGGAATTTTTAACAAAGGAATCGAGCCTCTCACTCAACATTTTAGTCAAATTTTTACGACCAATGCGTTTAAAGATTGTGCCCCTCATGAAAATTTAACACAACTTAATTTAGGTACATTTTTATAGCCAATACCACAACGAACATTTTTTTAAAATTTCATTAATTTCACTGCTAGTCCAAGACTAGTTCACTCAATAAAATATACCAACACCATGAATCCACTACTCTATACAGATGGTTACAAAGTAGATCACCGCCGCCAATACCCAGACAATACAACCCTTGTTTATTCCAATTGGACTCCTCGCAAAAGCCGCCTAGAAGGCATTGACAAAGTGGTCTTTTTTGGTTTGCAATTTTTTATCAAAAAATACATCTTAGAAGATTTTCAAAACAACTTTTTCAACCAACCCAAGGATCAAATTGTAGCGCGTTATGCTAGACGCATCAACAATTATTTGGGGCCCAACAAAGTAGGCACCGAGCACATTGCCGCTTTACATGATTTGGGCTACTTGCCTATGGTTATCAAAGCATTGCCTGAGGGAGCAAGTGTCCCTATTAGAGTGCCTATGTTTACCATGTACAATACACTACCAGAATTTTTCTGGCTAACCAATTATTTTGAGACGTTGATTTCTGCAACCGTATGGATGCCTTGTACTTCGGCTACCTTGGCCAAAAAATACCGTACAATTTTGGACCATTATGCCCAAAAAACTTCTTCTATTCCTGAATTTGTCGATTGGCAAGGGCACGACTTTTCTATGCGTGGTATGGCTGGTTTGGAAGCAGGCACCATGTCCTCAGCAGGGCATTTATTGAGCTTTACAGGTACCGATACCATTCCTACTATTGATTTCTTAGAAGAATATTATAATGCAAATTCTGACGAAGAATTGGTGGGCGGTTCTGTAGCCGCCACAGAGCACTCGGTTATGTGTATGGGAACCAACTCTGAGGAATTGGAAACCTTCAAACGCCTAGTCACCGAAGTGTATCCCAATGGTATTGTTTCCATTGTTTCGGATACTTGGGATTTGTGGAAAGTACTGACAGAGTATCTGCCTGCACTCAAAGAAGAAATTTTGGCCAGAGAAGGCAAAGTAGTCATTCGCCCCGATAGTGGTGATCCTGTAGATATTATTTGTGGTAATCCGAATGGCAAAACCGAAATTGAACGCAAAGGAGTGGTTGAAAGTCTTTGGGAAACGTTTGGAGGATTGACCAATGACAAGGGCTACAAGGAACTAGACAGCCATATTGGAGCCATTTATGGCGATAGTATCACGCTGGCTCGTGCCGAGCAAATTTGCAGCCGCTTGGAACAAAAGGGCTTTGCCTCTACCAATGTGGTCTTGGGAATTGGTTCCTTCACTTACCAATACAATACTAGAGATACCTTTGGTTTTGCTATGAAAGCTACTTATGGTGAAGTAGAAGGCCTTGGGCGCGAAATTTTCAAAGATCCTATTACCGATGATGGCACCAAAAAATCTGCCAAAGGCTTGATCAAAGTGACCCTAGAAAACGGAGAATATGTATTGCACGACCAAGTAAGCTGGGAAGAAGAAAAAGAAGGAGAATTCCGCGAGGTATTCAAAGATGGTAAACTGCTAGTAGATTGGACATTGGCAGAAATTCGAGCTCAGATTCGCTCTTAGTTATTTCCTAAAAAATAGTTCGTTCTTATTGTTGAAGCAAAAGTCTTTCTTGAAGGCTTTTGCTTTTTTTATTGATCCGATTATCCTAAGACAGCAAGCACATCTTTCTAAGTCTTAAGCAGTTGAAATAACTTGGAGAATTTCAAAATATTATTTACATTCAATTTTGTTATTCATAATCGCCAAAATACCTTCCAATGAAATTACTTTGCTTTATTTTCTTATTCTTGGGTTTTGCAATGCAAAGCCAAGCGCAAACCATTGATGAAATACCTGTTGACAAAATAGACGTAGAATATGCCAAGATTGTGGCCGTTCGTACCAATTCTGCTGGACGTTACACCATATTTATTAGTATCGGACAAGAGGAATACATGCGTGATCGCAAGGGCACCCCTGTCAAGGATGCTGCGGGCGATGATATTGAAATCAATACGCCTGTCAAAGCCCTCAATCTAATGGACGAGCTGGGTTTTGAATTGGTCAAAGCTTATGTTCAGGATGCAGAGAACTGGGAACACTTTATTTTGAGAAGGAAGAAAGGGTAGTGTTGTTTTTTGTAATGCTATATATCTTAATTCAATACTGTCATCCACTAGAATTTTTGGTATAGATTTTTTAAATGAAAATAAAAAAGTTTCCTTTAAGGAAACTTTTTTTTATTAAATTTACGTTTAAATTAATGAAGGTACTAGTCCTAAAAAAAGCAAACAGTAGAAGATTTAAAAAAAGAACACCCTATAACAAAATCTTCTCTTGATTACTGGCTCCATGCAGTAAAAAATGCTAATTGGAATGCTCCACAAGATATTTTAAGTCCTTTTAATAGTGCTGATATTTTGGGCAATCATAAAGGAGAAAATAGTTCAAGAGTTGTTTTTAATATCTCTGGCAATGATTTTAGGATGATTTGTTACTATCAATTTGGAAAAAACAAAGTTCGTTTATACATCAAGTGGATCGGAACACATGCTGCATACACTAAACTTTGCAACCAAAAAAAACAATACACAATTAATATATATTAATTTTACTAGTCAAAACAGTAAAAATGGAAGTCTCACAACTTTATATTATTACCTCCAAACAACAATACTTTGAATATTGTGATTTGTTAGAATCTCTAACGATAGAAGATGAGGATAAGTATGAAAAAGAAATCAATACACTAGAGCTTTTTATTGAGCATTGGGATAGTGTAAATAGCACCTCTATAGAATTAGAACCAATTGAGTTCTTAAAAGGTTTAATGAAAGATAACAACCTAAAAGCTAAAAATTTAGAAAGCATACTAAGTGTATCCAAAGGCCAAGTTTCTAAGATTTTAAATAAACAATCTGGTTTATCCAAAATTGTTATTCGTAAATTATCTGCTTATTTTAAAGTTTCTCAAGAAGCTTTTAATCGTCCTTATCAATTAGTACACAAAGTGAACAGAAGTTTTGCCAATGCAAACTTAATGAACACTACTAAAAATATAGCCTCTGGACATTCTACTGCTCGTTCATAGACTAAAATTTTATACATTCAACAACAAAGCCCCCAAAGTAAGAACTTCAGGGGCTTTTGTTTATTTATTCTTCTACGATTTATATCGTCATAATATCTTCTTCCTTCAATTTTAGTAAGCGATCTATTTCGGCACTGTACTTATTTGTTAAGACCTGTACGCTGCCTTCTTTATTTTTGCCTGCATCCTCGGAGTAACCATCTTTTACCGCCTGCTTGATTTCATTCATGACATCACGACGCGCATTGCGAATACTTACCTTCGCTTTTTCTACCAATACCTGTACTTGCTTAATCAAATCACGACGACGCTCTTCTGTGAGCATAGGCAAAACTACACGAATAATTTCTCCATCGTTCTGAGGCGTAACCCCCATATTGGCCTGAAAAATAGCTTGCTCTATTGGTGCTAACATAGATTTTTCCCAAGGAGCAAGAATCAAGGTGCGCCCATCTTGTGCTTTGATGTTGGCAACTTGGCTCACAGGTGTTTGAGATCCATAATAATCTACTCGAAGGCCTTCAAACATCGCTGGGGTTGCTTTCCCCGAACGAATGCGCTTGGCTTCTTTCTTAAAATGTTCAACAGCATTAACCATGCTTTCTTCAGCAGCTTCAATATATAAGGCTATATCTTCTTCCATGACGGTAATAAATATTTAAAATTTTCAACTATTAATAAGGGCTTTATTTTAGTACTTTATTATCAAAACAACAAAAAATAAAACTAGAATTTGTCGTTTTTAAGTACAAAAATTACTCCACACGTGTTCCGATTAGTTCTCCTTGAATAATACGAGCCAAATTTTTAGGCTCTTCTACATTAAACACAATAATAGGCATATCATTTTCATAGCACATCGTAAAAGCCGTCATGTCCATAATATTGAGTTTAGACTGTATGACTTCCTTAAATGATACACTATCATACTTGGTAGCCAAAGGATCTTTTTCAGGATCAGCTGTATAAACACCGTCCACTCGTGTTCCCTTCAGAATTACATCTGCACCGATTTCACTAGCCCGTAATGCCGCCGCAGAATCTGTCGTGAAGTAAGGGTTTCCTGTTCCTGCTGAGAAAATCACCACGCGCCCCTTTTCCAAATGCGAAATCGCACGACGACGAATGTAGCGTTCACCAACTTGGTCCATTGCAATAGCGGTCATTAGGCGAGTAAAAATCCCCTTGCGTTCCAAGGCACTTTGTAGGGCCAAACCATTGATAACCGTTGCCAACATTCCCATGTAATCACCTTGTACACGATCAATATTAGAATCGGCAGCCTGCAAACCTCTAAATATATTTCCTCCTCCAATTACAATAGCCAACTCTACCCCTTGCTTTACAATTGCTGTAATTTCTTCTGCATAATGGCGAAGCATACCAGGGTTGATCCCATATTGATCCTCTCCCATTAGAGATTCTCCACTCAATTTTAATAAAACTCTTTTATAACGAATAGCCATGTCCATAATGGTTTGTAGGTTGATAAAACGTATTTGAAGTCTACAAAAGGCTTTCAAATACGCCTTTTTACAAAACTTCTAAAATTAAGATTCAAAAAAAAGCGTTTCGATTATCGAAACGCTTTTTGTATGCTGTTGTATTGATTATCCTAAAGTAACATGTTTAAAATCTGTTACAGTCAAGTCTTTATCAATAGATTGAATGTATTGTTTTACATTCTCTTTCTTTTCAGCTTTAACATACTCTTGATTGAGCAATGTTTTTTCTTTGTAGAATTTACCCAATTTACCTTGAGCAATTCTCTCTAGCATAGCTTCTGGTTTACCTTCTTGACGTGCTTGGTCCATTCCGATTTCAATCTCTTTCTGAACAACAGTAGCGTCTACACCATCTTTGTCTACGGCGATAGGTTTCATGGCAGCAATTTGCATAGCAATGTTTCTACCAGCCTCTGGCAATTGCTCATTCTGGTTGTTGAATCCAACAATAACACCAGCTTTGTGTCCCATATGAATGTAAGGAACAACCTGAGCAGCTTCTAAACGCTCATAAGCAGCCAATTCAATCTTTTCACCAATAACACCAGTACGCTCTACTAATTTCTCTTGAATAGTTTGACCTTCCATAGCAGCAGATAGTAATCCATCTTTGTTTGCAGGAAATTCGTTCAAAGCAACTTGAGCAACAGATTTTGCAAAACTTACAAAGTCGTCATTTTTAGCAACAAAGTCCGTTTCACAACCAATACGTACAATAATACCTTTGGTATTGTCGTCAGAAGTCAAAGCAACAACTACTCCTTCTTTAGCGTCGCGATCGGCACGCTTTTCAGTCATTTTTTGACCTTTTTTACGAAGGTACTCAATAGCTGCGTTGATATCGCCATTAGCTTCAACAAGCGCTTTTTTACAATCCATCATACCCGCGCCAGTTTGGTCGCGTAGGGCTTTAACATCTTTGGCAGAAATTTTCATAATAGCCGTGATCTAGTTAAAATAAGTTATACGTTGATAATAATAATTTGTTCTCTAAAAGAACTGAAGCAATGTTGCTCTATGAAATATCCATAGAACAACATTGCTTGTTTATTGCATAGAGTTGCTTAAGCAGATGTTTCTTCTTTTGCTTTTTCGTCTCTTTGTTGGTTGCGTTCATCCAAACCTTCTTTGATTGCTGCTACTAGGTAGTCCGTGATAATCTTGATAGATTTAGACGCATCATCGTTTGCAGGAATCGCAAAATCTACTTTAGTTGGGTCAGAGTTGGTATCTACAATACCAATTGTTTTGACACCCAAACGAGTAGCTTCCGCTACAGCCAAGTGCTCGTGGTTGATGTCTAGAATCAACAAAGCATTAGGCAAACGATTCAATTGAGCCATTCCACCAAACACACGGTCTAATTTAGTGTGTGCACGGGTCATAGTCAATCGTTCTTTCTTAGTAATGTTTTCCAAAGAACCATCGTTCAACATGGTTTGGATTTTCTGCATTTTGCGGATAGACTTACGGATAGTAGGAAAGTTCGTCATCATTCCTCCCAACCAACGGTCAGTCACGTATGGCATTCCTACACTTTGAGCCGCTTCAGCAACGATTTCGCGTCCTTGCTTCTTCGTACCAACAAACATGATTTTTTTGCCAGATTTAGCCATTTGGCGCAATGCCTTAGCAGCTTTTTCCAAACCTTCAATAGTACGGTTTAGGTCGATCACGTGGATCCCTTTGCGTTCCATGAAAATATAAGGACTCATTTTAGGATTCCACTTTCTTTTCATGTGTCCAAAGTGACATCCTGCATCCAACAATTCTTTATGAGATGGAGTTTGCATAATATTTTCTTCAATTTAAGTGGGCTTTGAATACTTAAAGCCCAAGATTAAGGTTAACGGCTGTTGATGATTTAGCAAAATAGGCGGTGAGCCGTGCTAAAATTTGTTGGGTTTTGTAAAATCTTGCGCCCAACAAAACAGCCATAATAAATAAACAGCAATTAACGCTTGCTAAACTGAAAGCTTTTACGAGCCTTAGGCTTACCGTATTTTTTACGCTCAACTACACGTGGGTCACGAGAAAGCAATTTAGCAGCTTTCAATGGCTCACGAAATTCTTCGTTGATTTTGCACAATGCTCTAGCAATACCCAAACGGATTGCCTCTGCTTGTCCTTTCACACCACCACCATTTACATTTACTTTCAAGTCGTAAATTGATGCTACTTCAACCAAATTCAAAGGCTCCATTACTTTTCCTTGAATGTGATCTACTGGGAAGTATTCTTTATAGTCCTTGCCATTTACCGTCACGTTACCAGCACCTTGCTTTAAGTAAACGCGAGCTACGGCAGCTTTTCTTCTTCCTAGTCCATTTATAATTTCCATATTCTACTGTCGTTTATTTTAGCTCTAATGTAGAAGGTTTTTGAGCTTGATGTGGGTGCGCTCCTCCTTCGTATACAAATAGTTTTTTGATCATGGCATTACCCAACTTTGTTTTTGGCAACATTCCTTTTACAGCCATTTCAACTAAGCGTGTAGGGAATTTTTCCAAAATTTGCTGAGGGGTTCTTTGCTTTTGTCCACCTGGGTAACCAGAGTGAGTATAGTGTACTTTTTGGGTCAATTTGTTGCCCGTCAATTTCACTTTCTCTGCATTCAAAACAACGATGTAATCTCCACAATCTACGTGTGGTGTGTAGCTAGGCTTGTGCTTTCCGCGCAAAACTGTTGCTAACTTAGATGCCAAACGCCCCAATGGCAGTCCTTCTGCATCTATCACCAACCAAGTACGAGTCATTGTCTCTTTCTTGGCAGATTGAGTTTTGTAGCTCAATGTATCCACAATTATTATATTTTATATAGTAAAAAATTTCTTAAATCGCTCTCTGGTTGTATTGGCCTGTTTTATCAACAAACAAAACCCGCACTTACATAGTCCCCCCAAAGCGAATGCAAAAGTAAACTAAGCTTTCTTAAAAAAGAAGCTTTTTTGTACTTTTTTTGCAGTTTAGTTTTGTAAGTAGTTGAATAACAGTAAAAATATCGCTC
>JBGCDW010000317.1:0-15810 GCA_045105775.1 Aureispira sp. | reverse complement strand
GCGAAAAAAGCATCTTTTTCCCTCACTCATCGTTAAAAATTGATTCCATAGCACTGCTATGAACTAAATTTTTGCCTTGATTGATGAAAAAACCTTACTTTTTGTCTCTGTACAACTCCAGTCGTGATAATGTCTATTGTTATTGAATAATCTTAGACCTTACCACAATACTTCTTGGTAGTCCATGATGCCATATCCTTCAAAGTTTTGCCAAATATCCTGACGATATAGCTTGCCTTTTATAGCCCCTAAAAGTTGCCTTTTGCTACTTTTTAGGAGCTTGAAATTAATATCTTGATGACGTATGCACTCTGGCTGTAATTGAAGCTGTAAGCGATCATCTTTAGCTTTCATAACCCAATGTTCTTCAACAGGATTCGTAGAGGAAGGATAATCCATTGGGCCTAAGCGCTCAATTATATTGCCTATCCAAATGGCATTTTCTAATTCCTTATTATTGCCACACACTGCATGAATACCTATGGGAGTACCATCGTCTAATTTTCCCATAAAGGAAGTCCAATTCCAATGGATGTGGTGAGGAGGATAACCCTTGGAGTAATCTAAATGACCCATTGCCTGTGTTGTTTTATATTCTTTTCTGTCATTTTTATAATAAATAGAGGTAGGAAGTAATAGGTTTTTATACGTGTGATAAAATGGACGCTTTTTACCTGACGGGCATATGGCACTCATACCTTGATGGGGCTCGGTAAATTGTAGGAGCAGCTCGGTTTTTTTATGTTTATAAGAAAAATTCCATTGTCCTTGCTCTGACCAAATTTGATAAGGGCCCAATTGCCAGTGATCTGTTAGTCCTGCCTGAAAATTTTTGCCAAACCCAAAGGGGCGCATATATTCTTTTTCCCAGTACGTATTGGTGGCTCGTTCATAAACATAACAAGAGGCGTTAGCAGAGTAGCCTGCATCTACGATTAAAAAACCAACAAATAAATCTTTGGTAAATGCACCTAAATAAATCCAAGCTTTGCGCTGTAAGCGTCTGGCACTCAACCAACCCTTATTACCATCCCATGCGTTTGTATTAGTATCGGCAACTTTCCCATGATAAACTCCATAGGGAGGGAGGTTGTTTTCAAAAACAAAGTTAGGAATAGGGGCAGCTATTTTTTTTTGCTGTATCTTCATAAAATTAACAATTGTTGTATTTTCATGCCAATGATTAGAGTATAGGTACTTATCCCCACCTAACCTATGCTCTTAAACTATTTGTCTTTTTTAGCGTACTTTTATAAGTATACTTTTATTAGACATTAATGCCTCAATATAACCTTTCGTTGGAAATGCTTTGTAAGTTCCTAATAAAAAATAAAGGAATGGTACGGGCATTGCTGCATTTTGGTGAATATAAGCTACAATTTAGTCTTGTTTTCTATTATCTCAATCTGGACATTATTATCATGAAATATCGCCTTCTGGTTCCCTTTGTGTGTTGTTTAGCACTTATGTTACTTCCTTTAGCTCCGTTGCAAGCTACGCATATTATTGGAGGAGAAATGACTTACACTTGTTTGGGCAATAATCGCTATGAGATTGCTTTGACTATTTTTAGAGATTGTGAGAATGGTAATCCTAATGCCTATTTTGATGATCCTGCACCTGTAGGAATTTTTAATGCAAGAACGGGAGCTTTATTGGCGACCGAACCCTTATTTTTTAGCGGTCAAGACGATACCTTGAACTTGGCAGAAGTTAATCCTTGTTATACCCTAAACAATGATGTCTGTATTCATACGACTACCTACCGCCGCCAAATATCGCTGGGATTTACTCCCGATGGCTACCACTTGGTTTATCAGCGTTGTTGTAGAAACAATGTTATTACCAATATTCAGTTGCCTGGCTCAACAGGGGCTACCTATGATGTGGTTATTTCAGGAGATGCCTTGGCTGCTTGCAACAGTAGCCCACAGTTTAGAGATTGGCCGCCCTTCTTTATTTGTCAAGGTTCTTCTATTGATTATGACAATTCGGCTACTGATATTAATGGAGATTCAATTGTATACAGTTTGTATGCCCCCTATCAAGGAGCAAGTACCTTCAATCCAGCTCCCAATCCTCCACAGGGGCCTCCATTTTTGGATGTAAACTGGGCTCTTCCTTACAATACTGCCAATATGCTAGGAGGAACCGATCCTTTTCGCATTGATCCAGTAACAGGTCGTTTATTAGGCACCCCGCCCAATTTGGGTATTTTTGTGGTGGGTATTTGTGCCAAGGAGTATCGTAATGGGCGTTTGATAGGAGAGGTAAGACGTGATTTTCAGTACGAAGTAGTGGCTTGTACACCTATTCAAGCACAATTTACACCTAGTGTTCCGCCATGTAATACCTCTTTGGCCATTAGTTTTAGTAATAACAGTAACTCTCAGAATGTAACGTTTGATTGGAATTTTGGGGATGGTTCGCCCATAGTGAGAGCCTCTACCCCTACACACACTTACCCCGATACAGGAACCTACACAATACAAATGGTGGCTGCTGCGGACTTGTTTTGTGTGGATACGGTAGAGCGTCAAGTACGAATACAATTGGATGGTGCAAGCATCGCTGCGCCTAGAGTGCCTGCTTGTGAGGGGGATACGGTTTGGATTAGAGCAAGCAATCTATTATCCAATTACAATACGATTACCAGTTACCAATGGTCGCCCAGTAATTTAGTACTGGCAGGGCAGGGGACTGACTCGGCCTATGTGATTGCCAATAGCAATGTGAATTTAACTGTTAGTGCGACCAATAACAACAACTGTGTAGACAATGCACCAACAGGAATTACGATAGAACAAGTACAAGCGGCTTTTGATAGTGTCACCTTTGATTGTAATTCTACTTTGGCAGTACCTTTTAATAACAACAGCTTTTCAGTTAACAATGGCTATTTGTGGGATTTTAATGGTTTGGGGACTTCTACGCTGGCTACACCTACTTTTACCTTTCCAGATACAGGGCGTTATTCAATTACTTTGGTGGCAGGGGTAGGAGCCTTGTGTCAAGACACCTTTACCCAAGATATTTATATTCCCTTGGATGGCACCTTAGTGATTTCTGGTTCTCCAACACAAGTTTGTAGGGGCGATAGCATTGTTATGAATGTAAGCAATGCCTTGGTCGATTACAACAACATTGTATCTTATACTTGGTCGCCTGATGCCTCGCTTTTGTCTGGGCAAGGCACCGATTCGGTACGCGTAGTGGCTACCAGCAATACCGTATTTAAGGTGGTTGCGCTCAATAACAATGGCTGTCCAGATACGGTCATTCTGCCTTTGCAAGTTTTCCAAATCAATACGGAATTTACCGCTCCAAGCATAGCCAATTGCAATACCTCTTTAACCTTACCTTTTACCAATACCAGTATTGACACCAATCAAACTTTCCTTTGGGATTTTGGTGGCACAGGAACCTCTACACAAGTTAATCCCAGCCATACGTTTCCCGATACAGGAACGTATGTAATACAACTTATAGGAGGCATAGGAACGCCTTGTGAAGACACGCTTACCCGTTTGGTCGATTTGCGTTTAGATGGAATAGAGGTGCAAGGCTCGGATGCAGCATTGGTTTGTTTGGAGGATACCGCTACTTTAAGTGTGAGCGATTTGTTTAGTAATTATAATACAACTATTTACACGTGGTCGCCTACCACCAATATTATTGCAGGACAAGGCACCGATCAAATTACGGTGTTGGCACAGGGCGATCAGACGTATACCGTCGTAGTTGTTAATGATAAGGGCTGCCAAGATAGCACTACAGCAAGCGTTAACACGTCTACGTTGTCGCCTCCTTTGGATATTGTGGCCCTGCCTGATAGTATTTTTGTAGGGCAAAGTGCTCAATTAAACGCAACAGATGATCTCAGTTATAGCTACAATTGGGATATAGATCCTACCTTGAGTAGTATGACTACATCTGACCCTACCGCTACTCCGCGAGTAACAACGACTTATTATTTGACTATTGATAATCAGTCTTGTATCAATAGAGATTCGATTACGATACAAATTAGACAACCTGTTTGTGGCGAGCCATTGGTGTTTGTGCCGAGTGCTTTTTCGCCTGATAATGATGGTCGTAATGATATTCTAACAGTGGATGGGAACCATATTACCAGTATGACTTTGCAAATTTACAATCGTTGGGGAACCTTGGTTTTTGAAACGACCGACCAATCTATAGGCTGGGATGGCACTTATCAAGGAGCTGACTTGCCACCAGATGTATATGGCTATTACCTGCAATGTACTTGTGATGGCGGCGATAGTGCTTTGTTAAAAGGAAATATTACATTATTGCGGTAATACTTGGAGTACAAGAGGGCTGCCTATTCTTATACCAACTATAAAATACTATTCTATGAAAAATAGGGCTACTAAATTTCTTTTACAAAGTATTCTATTGATAGGATGGTTGTGTTGTAGTTTTGCTGCACAAGCTACACATATTGTAGGTGGTGAAATGAATTATCGCTGCTTGGGTAATGATCGTTATGAAATTTCTTTGACCGTATTTCGAGATTGTGATACGGGAGTGCCTTGGTTTGACAGTCCTGCTTATGTGGGGCTTTATGTAGGGCAATCGACCAATCTATTTGCTCAATTAAATATGATTTACAATCCAGGGCTTAATGATACTTTGGATATTTCCTTGCCTGATTCTTGTTTGACCGTAACGACTTCGGCCTGTATTCACACAACTACCTATATTGATACCATCATATTGCCCTTTAATCCTTCGGGATATACCGTAGCGTATCAACGTTGTTGTAGAAATAGAGATATTGTAAATATTGTAGGGCCTAGTTCTACAGGGGCAACCTACTGGACGTTTATCTCTCCTCAATCTTTATTGGTTTGTAACAGTTCTGCCACTTTCAATGAATGGCCTGAGGTCTATTTGTGTTCGGGAGTGCCCGTAGCCATTGATCAATCAGCAACCGATGTAGATGGCGATTCGATTGTATATGAATTGTGTATTCCTAGTGATGGTGATTTTTTAGTGAGTCCTCGCCCTTTTCCTGCCGATCCTCCACCATATCCTAGTATAGTTTGGGCCTCTCCTTATTCTTTGAATAATATGCTAGGGGGCCCCGATCCACTCCGAATCAATTCTAATACAGGCTTACTAGAAGGCACGCCACAAGCTACAGGTGTATTTTTGGTAGGGGTTTGCCTCAAGGAATATAGAAATGGCATTTTGATTTCGGAGACTAGGCGCGATTTTCAGCACATTGTAGGAGTCTGTTCCAATCAAACAGTGGCTTCCTTTGACCCCGTTAAACCGCCTTGTAATAGTAGTTTGTTGTACGGCTTTAGCAATACGAGTAATGTTGTGCGTGGGGGGTATTTGTGGTTGATTGATAGCTTGGGAACTAGAAATGTGCCCAATCCTAGTTTTACCTTCCCCGATACAGGAAGCTACAATATTACGCTTATAGCAGGTTTGGGAACGCCTTGTTTGGACACCTTTGATCGGGTGGTAGATGTGCGATTAGAGGCGGTGGACTTAGCTAATATTCCACCCAGTACCGTTTGTGCTGGTGATACCGTTACACTTACCGCCAACAATATCTACGCGGGGTATGCCGCTACTACCAATTATATATGGGAACCAGCAGCCGCTATCGTGAACGGACAGGGCACGAATCGGGTGCAAATAGTGGTCAACCAGACGACCACCATAAGGGTCAGGGCACAGAACAGTTTTGACTGTGGCGACTCTACAACCACGGTTATTAATATACAAGAAAACAACGCTGATTTTAATTTTACCTTGCCCAGTTGTGATAGTGTCTTACAAGTAAATTTTCAAAATCAAAGCACCAGTACGCCTGTCAATAATAATTACAGATGGTTGTTTGATAATGTAGGAGCAGCCACCTCTACCAATGCTAGTTTTGTTTTTCCCGATACAGGCCAATATACCGTTAGTTTGATCGCAGGAGCAGGCACGCTCTGTCCCGACACTACCCGTCAGTTGGTGCAGGTACAACTACAAGCCATAAACTTACAACCACTGCCCGATGTTACCTATTGTAAGGGCGACACCTTTGGTTTGACGGCAATAGATCGCTGGGCAGGCTATTCCAATTTTACCAATTATACTTGGAATTCAAGTGCTATTCCGCTTACTGGACAGGGAAGCAATACGACTACTTGGTTGGCCGATACTTCTTATACTATTCAGCTAAACGCCATCAATAGTTATGGTTGTGAAGATAGCCTACTACTAGCCGTAACGATGTTGGAGGCAGTAGCTGCTTTTGATACGGTGGATTTGGCCTGTAATATTTCCTTGAACATGCCATTTGTAAACCGCTCTACGGGTAATTTTCAATTGGATTATGCTTGGCAATTTGATGTTTTGGGAAACAGCACGGCAACCAATCCCAGCTTTACCTTTCCCGATACAGGGAATTATAGCATTCAGTTGATTGCAGGAGTAGGGAGTTTGTGCCCCGATACGGCAGTATTGGATTTGTATTTGCCTTTGTATGGGGTGGATTTGCAAGCCATTGCAGGGCCAACCGTTTGTGAAGGCGACTCGGTTTGGTTGCGTGTAGAGGATGCACTAGCCGCGTATTCTAATAGTATACAATACAGTTGGTCCCCTACGGCTGTTGTGAACAGTCCTCAGGGCATTGATTCTATTCTAATTATTCCCGACGCTACTATTACCATAATGGTACAAGCCATCAACAGCCATTTGTGTGAAGATTCTACAGCGGTGGTCATTAGGGTAGAAAAAGCAGAAGCTGCCTTTGATACTTTAGATTTGGTGTGCAATACTTCCTTGATGGTACCTTTGGTCAATGCCTCTACCAGTAATTTTGTGCCCTTTGATTATCAATGGAATATTCCTAATGTTACCACTTCTACGAGTACTAATCCTACCGTGACCTTTCCCGACACGGGCAACTATACCATTCAGTTGATTGCAGGTGCAGGGAGTCTGTGTCCCGATACGATCACCATGCCGATTTATATGGGCTTGGAAGGTTTGTTGTTATCTGCTACAGATGATACGGTATTTTGCAAAGGCGATACCATAGAATTGACGGTAAGCAATGCCCTAGATGTGTATACCGATACGGTTATTTATAGTTGGTCGCCTAGTGCGGATATTATTAGTGGGGCAGATAATGATACCGCCTTGGCCTTTTTGCAAGCCAACCAGACGTACACGGTTATTGGTGTCAACAGTCATGGCGGTGCAGATACCGCCCAATCCAATGGCTATATTTTATACCCTTCGCCAGTGTTGAGCATTAGGGCCAGTGCCGACAGCATTTTTGTGGGGCAGCAAGTGGATTTATTGGCTACTAATGATGCTACTTATACTTATAATTGGATACCCGATACTACTTTGAGTAGTTACAATATATACAACCCTACAGCACGGCCACGCCAGAGCAATTATTATTACTTGCTGGTAGAAAATACCTTGGGGTGCATTACACTTGATTCTATTCTAATAGTAATTAAAGAGCCTATTTGTGGCTTGCCTGTCGTCTTTATTCCCAATGCCTTTTCGCCCGATGGAGATGGTCATAATGATGAATTATTCGTCAATGGGAATAACATAACCAGTATGACCTTATCGGTTTATAATCGCTGGGGGCAGCTGGTATTTGAAACCAATGACCAAGCCTTTGGCTGGGATGGGAAGTTTAAGGGCAGTACCTTGCCGCCTGATGTGTACGGCTATTATTTGCAATGTGTGTGTGACGATGGCAGTGTGCTGCGGACGAAGGGGAATATTACCTTGTTGCGATAATATATTGTTGCCTGTTAACCGTCAACACAACAACAGTTTATTAAAAACTATTGCTTCGTGTGTAAGAATTGGTAGAATGTGTGTCTTTTTCGGATAAAAAATATTAATTATGCGTAATAATAATAAATCCATGAAGCATTACAAAACACTATTGTATGAAAACTAAGTCTACTAAACTGCTTTTACAAAGTATTCAATTGATAGGATGGTTATGTTTTGGTTATGTGGCACAGGCCACAGATATTGTAGGGGGAGATATGAATTATCGCTATTTGGGCAATGATCAGTATGAAATCTCTTTGACGATATTTCGCGATTGCGATACAGGGCTTCCTTGGTTTGATAACCCAGCTAATGTGTATATCTATGTAGGGCAAACCTCCAATCTATTTGGCCAGTTGCGTATAAATTACAATCCACAAATTAATGATACACTTGATATTTCTTTGTCCGATTCCTGTTTGACCGTAACTACTTCGGCCTGTATTCACACCACCACTTATACTGATACGATCGTATTGCCCTTCAATGGAGCTGGCTATACCATTGCTTACGGGCGTTGTTGTAGAAATATAGATATTGTAAATATTGTAGGGCCAACTGGAACAGGAGCAGCCTACTGGACGTATATCTCCCCTCTATCTTTATTGTTTCGTAACAATTCTGCTACCTTCAATGAATGGCCAGATGTGTATTTATGTGCAGGAGTGCCTCTTGCTATCGATCAGTCTGCTACGGATGTAGATGGCGATTCTATTGTATATGAATTGTGCACTCCAAGTGACAAAACTAATGTATCAAGTCCACCACCATATCCTGATGTTGTTTGGGCTTCACCTTATTCGCTCAATAATATGCTGGGTGGGCCCGATTCACTCCGAATTAACCCCAATACGGGATTATTGGAAGGTACGCCGCAAAATGCAGGTGTATTTTTGGTGGGTGTTTGCCTTAAAGAATACCGAAATGGTGCTTTGATTTCACAAACAAGACGTGATTTCCAATACATTGTGGGGCCTTGTTCCAACCGAACAGTTGCTTCCTTTGATACCGTTCAACCTCCTTGTAATAGTTCGTTGAATATTCCATTTTTCAACAGCTCTACAGGAATTTTTCAATTGGACTATGCCTGGCAATTTGATGTTTGGGGCAGCAGCACGGCAACGAATCCCAGCTTTACCTTTCCCGACACAGGGAATTATAGCATTCAGTTGATTGCAGACGCAGGAAGTTTGTGCGCCGATACGATCACCATGCCGATTTATATAAGCTTAGAAGGTTTGCTATTATCGGCACCCAATGATACGTTATTGTGCAAAGATGATACCATAGAATTGACGGTAAGCAATGCCTTAGATGCTTATACTGATACGGTGTTTTATAGTTGGTCGCCTAGTGCGGATATTATTAGCGGGGCAGATAATGACACTGCCTTGGCCTTTTTGCAAGCCAACCAGACGTACACGGTTATTGGTGTCAACAGTCATGGCTGTGCAGATACCGCCCAATCCAATGGCTATATTTTATACCCTTCGCCAGTGTTGAGCATTAGGGCCAGTGCCGACAGCATTTTTGTGGGGCAGCAAGTAGATTTATTGGCAACCAATGATGCTACGTATAGTTATAATTGGATACCTGATACTACCTTGAGTAGTTACAGTATATACGACCCTACAGCACGGCCACGGCAGAGCAATTATTATTACTTGCTGGTAGAAAATACCTTGGGGTGCATTACACTTGATTCTATTCTAATAGTAATTAAAGAGCCTACTTGTGGCTTGCCCGTGGTGTTTATTCCCAATGCCTTTTCGCCCGATGGAGATGGTCATAATGATGAATTATTCGTCAATGGGAATAACATAACCAGTATGACCTTATCGGTTTACAATCGCTGGGGGGAGCGGGTATTTGAAACCAATGACCAAGCCTTTGGCTGGGATGGGAATTTTAAGGGCAGTGCCTTGCCGCCTGATGTGTACGGCTATTATTTGCAATGTGTGTGTGACGATGGCAGTGTGCTGCGGACGAAGGGGAATATTACCTTGTTGCGATGAGTTATATATAATAACATCAAGCCTCATAAAACACCCGATTCACGCGCGCACTAATGTTGGTCAAAATTTCATAAGGAATCGTATCCAGTGCCTTGGCAATGCGTTCCAAGTCGGCTATGGTTTCAAAAATAATTACTTCATCACCGACCTGTGCCGTGGGCAGTTGATGGAGATTAACAAAACACATATCCATACAGACATTGCCCAGTGTGGGCACCATTTGTCCCTGTACACGCACCTTGATATTGCCATTGCCCAAGCCCCTCAAAAAGCCATCGGCATAACCAATAGAAAGGACCCCTACGCGTGTGGGTTGTGTGATTTTGCCTTGGCGGCTATAGCCAATACTTTCTCCAGCTTGCAAGGTTTTGATTTGGGCAATCGTGGTTTTGAGGCGCAAAACAGGGCGCAAGGGTAGGCGTTGATTCAAGCCATACAGGCCAATACCCAAACGTACCAAATCAAATTGAGCATGGGTATAATGGGCAATACCTGCCGAATTGAGCAAATGCCGTATAGGTTGGTAAGGGAGCACTTGTAATAACCGATGGGAGAGTTCTTCAAATAATTGAATTTGCGTGCTTGTGAAGGTTTGGTATTGGGGATCGTCTGCGGCTGCCAAATGCGAAAAAATGCCTTGAATATGCAGTGCGGTGCAGTGGTTCAATTGCTGGCAAAGCTTAGGAATATCTTCGGCTACAAAACCCAACCGATGCATCCCTGTATCTAATTCCAAATGAACAGGATACGGTTGTAAAGCAGCTTGGTGGTCTATGAAAGCTAGGAAGGCATACCAACTATCCCAACTAAAAATAACAGGCTCCAATTGATGTTTGCACAATAAATCAAATTCGTGAGGGGCTGGATTCATAACCATAATGGGCAGTTGAATGCCATGTTGACGCAGTGCAACACCCTCGTCCACATACGCGACACCCAGATAATTTACACCTTGGTATTCTAGTAATTGTGCTACCTCATACGAGCCACTGCCATAAGCGGAGGCTTTGACCATTACCATCAGTTGGGTAGTGGGTAGTAATTGAACTTTGTAGGTTTGTAAATTATGGGATAAAGCTTGTAAATCAATCTCTAAGGTAGTGCCATGCAAGTGTTTTTGGAGCAAATCGACTACTTGTTCTAACTCAAAATGCCGAGCACCTTTGATCAAAATATACTCCTTCTGAAAAGAGAGCGTTCCCTGTTCCAACGCTTGCAATAAATCGTTGGTTTGGGGATAAAAACGAGCTTGTGGTAACGCTCGAAAGAGGGCTTGATGCTGCTCTAAATCTGTTCCAACAGCGATCAAATGCTCAATTTGATGTTGTTGTAACAACTGTGCAATGAATTGATAATCTTCAGCACTGTGCAATTCTGGCAAATCAGAAAGCAAAACCGTTTTGTGGTAATAATTGTTATTGGGGGTTTTCTGTACCAAAAAATCCAAGGCAATTTTTAGCCCTTCCACATCATTATTATAACTATCATCCACCAAATAACATTGCTGCTTACCGCGCTTAAACTCCAAGCGCATGGGGATTTCTTGCAGTTGTTGCAACCGTTTTTCTATGGTTCTAATAGGCAACCCCCAATGGAGCAAGAAAACCAATAAGTGCAAGCAATTTTCGATAGCTGCAGCATTGGTAAACTGTAGTATAAGTTGGTGTTGTTGTCCTTGCCAAGTGAGGTCTAGGCGTGTTTGTTGTCCTTCTTGTTGTTGTATAATTGGAACCGTGGCAGTAGGATGCGCTCCCCACGATAGCAATTGTAATTTTTGTGGTTGCCAAGCCTCTATTTCCATTCGCACTACAGCTTGATCACTGTTGTAAATCAACAATTCAGCTTGCTCAAAAAGCCGTAACTTTTCTTGAATTTTTTGTTTTGTACTGTCAAATCCACTGTCATGTGCCGCCCCAATATTAGTAAAAATGCCCCAATTGGGCTGAATAATAGCCGCCAGTTGTTGCATTTCTCCTACCTGAGAAATTCCTGCTTCAAAGATCGCCAATTCGTGTTTGGAGGCTAAATTGAGGACAGAAAGCGGCACTCCAATTTGAGAATTATAACTTTTGGGACTCTTAACTACAGGGCAATCTTGCTCTAGCAATTGCGAAAGCCATTCTTTGACAATGGTTTTGCCATTGCTGCCTGTAATGGCTAATACAGGCGGTTGGTGGGGGGCAAACTGTGCTCTGTGGTACTGTGCAAACGCTTGTAAGGTAGCAAGCACATCGTTCACTTGTCTAAATTGGGCTAGGGGCAAGCCCTTTACAGGGGCATCTACTACAAAATGACGCACGCCTTGGGCATACAAGTTGGCAATAAAATCGCGTCCATGCACCCGTTTGCCAGGCAAAGCAAAAAACAGCGTTGGATTGGGAAAAACAACACGTCTGCTGTCAACAACAGCTATTTTGTTCTCCCAAAAAGGATGGCTAAAATCAATAGAGGACATCTTGTTTCGTTTGTGATACGATTTGCAAGGAGCAAGATAACAACTTCAATAAAAAATCCCCAACCAATGCTTTCATTAGTTGGGGATTGTGCTATAATTGCTAACCAAATCCAAGTTGGCTATCAATTATAGCAGAGGGTTTTTGCCCTACTTTTGCTACTGCAAACCACTCAAATAAGAGCCCAGTAAATCTTTAAATTGATACCCTTCTGTAAAGCGATCTTTGCTTAGTTTCTTCTGTTCCACCAATGCCCACAATACAAACTCCATTACAAAGTAGTGCTCTTGCTCACTCAAACTAGGCTGATATTTCTTAACCAAGTCCACCAATGGCTCAATAGCATCCAGTTGTTCACGATATTCCTTTTCGGATAAATCATCCAACAATTCCAAATCACTATTCAACATAAAATAATCCAATACGCCTTGGTATGGACTGCTGGCATTAGGACGTTCTAATTTGCTGATTTTGGGAAATAAAGTAGGAAATAGGCTCACCACAGCGTCCCCAATCAGATTTTGAGCGACCCCTGCCGCACCTTCTTGTTCTCCTTCATACACGAGTTCTACCTTGCCCGTAATTGCTGGAATAACACCCGTAAAGTCACTCATACGCAAGCCTGTTTGTTCATCGCCCGATCTGAGCGCGCGGCGTTCGGCAGTACTGAGCAAATTCTCAAAAGCAGTAATACTCATACGCGCACTTACCCCACTTTTGACATCAATATATTCGCTTTCTCGTGCCTCAAAACTAACCTGCTCTAGTAAGTCTCTGGCCAAAGAGGGCACATGAATATTGGAAGTTTGACGATGGTCATTGCGTGCTTCTTGCTCTGTAATGGTGCGTGCTATTTTTATATCTTGCGGATAGTGGGTAAGAATTTGTGAACCAATTCTATCTTTGAGAGGAGTTACAATACTTCCTCTATTGGTGTAATCCTCAGGGTTGGCGGTAAAGATGAATTGTACATCCAAGGGCAGACGCAGTTTAAACCCACGAATCTGTATGTCGCCTTCCTGCAAGATATTAAACAAGGCTACCTGAATACGGGCTTGCAAATCGGGCAACTCATTGATGACAAAAATACAGCGATTGGCTCTCGGAATCATTCCAAAATGAATGACACGATCATCGGCATAAGAGAGGCGCAAATTGGCGGCTTTGATGGGGTCTACATCGCCAATCAAGTCGGCAACAGTCACATCAGGTGTCGCTAGTTTTTCTGCAAAACGCTCACTTCGATGTACCCAAGCAATAGGCGTGTCATCGCCTTGCTCTGCAATGGTATCTATGGCAAACCTAGAGAGGGGTTGCAAGGGATCATCATTGATTTCTGATCCTTTTACCACAGGCATCCACTCATCCAATAGATTGACCATCAAACGCGCTAGACGCGTTTTTGCTTGTCCGCGCAATCCTAATAAATTGATGTTGTGACGCGATAAAATGGCGCGCTCTAATTCTGGAATAACGGTGTTCTCATAGCCCCAAACGCCTTCAAAAACTGTAGAGCCATTTTTGATATGGGCGATTAGGTTTTCGCGCAATTCATCTTTGATGCTGCGACTTTTGTAATCAGCTGCTTTAAGCTGTCCTAACGTGTGGATGGAGGTGTGTTCCATGATTTTATTTAAAAGTTATGTTGTCTATTTCTAATTCAAAATCACCTGCACGTTTTTCATCACTAATGAAACCCATACGAATGATATTTTTTAATTCTTTGTTGGATAATTGATAACCCAAAGGTTTACCCAGTCTATAAGCATCTAAGGCTCTTAGATCAAAAGAAACGGTTGACCATTTTCCTTTGCTATTGGGTAACTTTCCTTTGAAGGAAGGCATGTAGTAAGGAGGCTGGTCTTTCATGGTCCAAGCCATATCAAAACCTGTAGAGCGGTAACGAATCGTTAGCGTCTTGTAAGTTGTCAAATCCCATTGACCATAAGGACTTCTGAAGGAGGCAAAGCCCCCATTGTTTTCTAGAGAAACAGTGCCTGTGAAAATAACGGAGTTATTGGTATATTGTACTTGACTCTGAGAGCGACCGCCCATAACCGTATCGTTTACTATTTGCCAGTTGTTGGTGGTTTGACCAAAATCAATAGTAAAAGTAGCGTACAACATAGTTAATAGTATAGTACAATTAGAAACAATAGGTAAAGACATAAGATAAGTGCAGTTATTTTACAAAAATGCCAAAAGTAGCTCTCTTCTTATCGAATGCGTTTTTTGCGATTTTGTTCGTAATCTTTAAAGATCATTTCTCCTAAACCTTTCAAACCCGTGTAAAAAGCCTTGCCTTGATTCATTTCGGTAAATTCATCGACAAATTGCATCAAATAAGAATCTCGTGCAATCATGAAAGTAGTGATTGGGATATGAAGCTTACGCGCTTGAGCAGCCATATTATAACACTTGTTTACAATGTACTCATCCAGTCCAAAACTGCTCTTATAATAGCTGCCATCACGCTCCCGAATACAACTTGGCTTACCATCGGTTATCATAAAAATCTGCTTATTGGTATTGCGTTTCCTACGCAACATATCCATTGCCAATTGCAAACCAGCCACGGTATTGGTATGATAAGGCCCTACTTTGAGATAAGGCAAATCCTTAATACTGATACGCCAAGCGTCATTACCAAAAACCAAAATATCCAAGGTATCCTTGGGATAACGTGTCGTAATGAGTTCGGCCAGTGCCATTGCCACCTTTTTGGCTGGTGTGATGCGGTCTTCTCCATACAAAATCATACTGTGGCTAATATCAATCATTAGCACCGTACTCATTTGGGCTTTGAAGTTGGTTTCCTCCACTACCAAATCATCTTCGGTCAAGTTAAAATTGTTGATGCCATTGTTGATTTGGGCATTGCGTAGGCTTTCGGTCATGGCAATGCGCTCTAGGGAGTCGCCGTATTGATAATTTCGGAACTCTCCATTGTGCTCGTCGCCTTGGCCGCGATGTTTGGTTTTGTGATTGCCAGCTCCACTGCGCCTGAGTTGACCAAATATTTGGTCAAGTGCTTGTTGGCGAATAGCGCGTTCTGTTTTGGCAGTGATGGAAAGTTTGCCACGCCCATCTCCATTGCCTTGATCGCCCTCTTGATCGGGGTCTGGATCTTCCTTGATATAGCCCTTGCTTTTAAGATCTTCTATAAAATCCTCAAGGGTGTATTCTGGCGTACTTAAACTGTACTCTTTGTCCAACTCGTACATCCAATCCAAGGCTTCATCCACATCCCCAGAGGTGTGTGTGATGAGTTCTTTGAATATCTCAAATAGGCGATCAAATGGCTTTTGCTCAGGTGCTTCATAGGGTTTGAACAAAAATCCTCTTCTGTTACTCATAGTATACTAGCTTTTGATAAGACTAATAGTACAAAAAAAGAAGGATTATGTTGTACTTGCTATTCCTAAGAGGATGTTAAAAAAGGATTTCTTATAATAGACATTATCACGACTGGAGTTGTACAGAGACAAAAAGTAAGTTTTTTT
>JBGCDW010000316.1:0-9873 GCA_045105775.1 Aureispira sp. | reverse complement strand
TTTTATCATTCTCCTTGTTGATGGTCACTTGGGAGATAGACCACACAGGGAGATCTAGTTTCATCGTCTAACTGGATAAGACTATAGCCTACGAAGCTATCAATTGGGGTTCGAGTCCCTATGAAACTACGTTTGACGGTTGCTTGTATTGGTAGATAGTATCGACTAGTTCGGGAGCGGACTAGTCGACTTTTTTGTAGTAAGAAAATAGTTGGAAACAAATTTTAATACTATTAGACATTATCACGACTGGAGTTGTACAGAGACAAAAAGTAAGGTTTTCTCATCAATCAAGGCACTCGCAAAGCGATCTGCGTGGGTTGTACCTAAAAGGTACAAAAGTCCTAGCGCATTTAGTTCATAGCAGTGCTATGGAATCAACCGAGCGGAGCGAGTTCATAAAATAATTTTTAACGATGAGTGAGGGAAAAAGATGCTTTTTTCGCTACGAATTTAGTCGTGATAATGTCTATTAGTATCAGCCATAAAATACGCCATGTGTACCTATCATAAGAATTGGATTTATATATTGCTATTGCTTGTTGTTGGAGTCCTGCCAACTGTTTTTGGGCAGTCTACCTTTTTTAAAGAAGATGCCCCTTATCGTCTTCGTTGGTCAGTAGAGGTGCCCGTTTTGGGGCTGGCACTCGGCACAGGCATTCCTTATTTGGCACTCGATGCCCAAACAGCGCCCTTGTCGGTTGCTGCTATCAATAATTTGGATAGAACGACCATTAATCCATTGGATCAACCAGCGACCTATTTGTGGTCACCTACCATAGCACGAATTAGTGATGGCTTATTGTATACCAGTATGGCGGCACCCGTTGCCTTGCTGGCCGATCCCAAAATCAGAAAAGATGCCTTGCCCATAGGCGTGCTTTATGTAGAAACCTTTGCTCTAACAGCAGGCATTACCATGCTGACCAAGGTATTGCTAAAGCGTCCACGGCCCTTTGTGTATGGAAGGGCTGCCCCTTGGGTCGAAAAGCAGGAAAAGGCTGCTCAATATGCCTTCTTTTCTGGACATACTTCTGTGAGCGCGGCCATGTGTTTTATGACTGCCAAGATTTATCACGATTATAATCGGGGCAAAAAGTCTGTGCCTTGGGTATGGGCGGCGGCTGCCACTGTTCCTGCTGTTACAGGTATTTTGCGCCAGCAAGCAGGCAAACATTTCTGGACCGATGTGATCGCAGGTTATGCACTAGGCGCAGCTATTGGTGTATTGGTGCCAGAACTGCATCGTTTGGGCAAAAAGAGAAAAGCCACTCCTAAGCCTATTTTTTAAACAATATCTAAGGGCAATCCAAGCACTCGGCTTCGTAGAGCTGGAAAGGATGTTTTATCAAATTGGTTGTATTTAAGTGAAACTTACCCCTAATGGTATAAGCTTTTCCTTCGGATAATTGTAGGGGGTCGGTGGTTGAAATTTGAAGGATAGTTAGTGTACTAGGTTGGGTACAAGAGGAAGCAGGGGCATAGTACTTAGAGATAAATAGCACTCTGGGATTATGCGCTTCCAATTCTAGGTAATCTATGTTAAATCCCTTGATAACAATATATTTTCCTTCTAATGCTTGGATAGCTGGTGTAGCAATAGGTTCAAAAACAACATCATCTATTTCATCATCAAAATGAATCTTGAACTTTAATTGCCCCATTATCTCCCATATATCTACAGGAGTAGTGGCGAGTAATCCCCAACATAAGCTTGTGAGTAACAGTAGTGTTTTCATGGTTTTAGATGCTGTTTAGTTGTTAAGGTTTTCAATTAGTTCTTGTGTTTGTTCAGGCGATAACTCCACCAATTCAGCAATCATTGCTAAGGGTATATTTTTTTGTAAGCATTGCTTGATTACAGCTTTCTTTGTTTCAGATATTCCTATTTCCTTCCCTATTTCCTTCCCTATTTCTTCTCCTATTTTTTTTCCTTTTTCTTCTCCTATTTTTTCTGCCTTTCTCGTAGCAGCAGTAATACGTCCTTTGGCATCTTGTTCTGCAATAAAAAAATTGTCGTAGGCTATTAATTCATCTCGATTCCAACTGTATTTTTCAGCATCTTTATAGGCTTCTATCAAACCTAAATCTATTGTATTGTCAGGTACAATGTCTAGGTTTTTGGCATTCTTAATAAAAAAAATCCATTTATCAACAAGTGTTACCAATTCTTCCATTGTCTTGTTGAACTTTCTCAATTCTATAAAGGTAAATTGTATATCCTTGAGCTTGTGTTCATAGGTTTTTCCATTCACAATAATATGATGGGACAAATAATCCTTGCTTTCAAAGAAATTAAAATCTAGAATGCCAATAAAGTAGGTTGGTTTTAACAAGTGATATTTTTCTCCTTGTTTGAGTTGCGCAGAATAATCTCTACAAGTGTAGTACTGTACCCGCTTATCAAAGCCGTCTACATCAGCCATTTGCATTTCAATAATAAAATGTTGGCCACGTGCATCTTCTGCTCTTACATCTATGATAGATGCTTTTTCGCCGGCTATTCTGGGCAGCAGGTAAGGGTTAATAATACTAACTTTTTTGATGCTTTTGTCTCTTTCCAAATTTAGAGCAGCATTCAAAAAAGAAATAAGAATGCTTGTTTTTTGTTCGTTGCCAAAAATTTTGCGAAAAGCTACATCGTTTTTTACGTCTACAAATCTCATATCTAGGTTTGGTGTTGTGAAGTATTAAATGTTAGCCTAGGTTTACGAAGAATTAGTTGTTGTGTTTCATTGCTCTGGGAATGGACGCAGTAAATTTGAGGGATATTGATAGTAACAAATTCCCTATGGGAATTTGTTCATTTTGTAATTTTTTTTCTAAAAAATGTTGACTAAGACCCTACAAAATTACGAATCAAAGGCACCAACTGTTGCAAATCATTCTTCTCTAGTGGATGATAAAACCCTTCTATAAGTTGTAGTTGAGCATTGGGCAACGCTGTTGCTGCCTGCTCTGATTCGGCTACACCGACCATATTGTCCAAACTGCCGATGCCTATTAAGACCTCTTGTTGGATTTGCTCCAAATCTTGTGTTGTTAATTTACTTTCGTGCGCGAGGTGAAGCATCATTTGGGCAGTTTTGTCTAGCAACAACTTCCAATCATTGGGCGCGTGGGCTTTTTGGAGTTGTGTCGCAAATTTGGGGACTTTTTGTTCTATAATGCTCGGATTGAGCATTTTTACTTCTTTGGAGGCTGCTTCTACCGACCAGTCAAATTTAGTACCCAAGGTGATGATTTTGTCTACCAATTGAGGGTGTTGTTGTGCCAATCGCAAGGCTACATAACCACCCATGCTGTACCCAAAAATAGCGACAGAATCCAGTTGTTGTTCTTGTAAGAACTGCAAAACATTCTCAACAAATAAATCAATAGAAAAGATAGTAGCAGAAGAAGCGCGTCCGCCATGTCCTTCAAAATTAAGATAATGAACGGTAAACTGCTCTTTGACTAAATTAGCCAAAGGAATCAATTGTTGTTGGGTGCCTAGTGCCCCATGCAATAAGAGTAAATGCTTGCTCATGGTAGAAGTAGAGAGTTAATTTTTGTTGTAAAAAATGAATCAATAAGATAAATATTCTGCTCTATTAAAACAACTTGCAATAGGGTTAAAAAAATAAAAAATTGACCAAAAAAAACAACAAGAGGGCAATGGTAAATAGAATTACATATCCGATACTTAGGAATAGGTACTTGAGTACCGTTTTGCCCCAACCCTGTTGATAAACCACTTTGAGTGCCCAAAAACTGTATACAAGGCTTGTGGTAAGTAAGATTTTTCCAAATGTATACAAAGAAATGGCACAACTTGGATTTATCCACAACCAAAATGCCATACCCGTAAGCATAGTGAGTGCAAAGGTATGAGTATGCAATAAGTAGACAAAGTGTTGAATATAGTACGGACGTTTGCGCCAATAGAGTCGGTACATCCAGCCAGCCAATAAAGGCAACATGAACAAAAAAAGCCAAGATAAATGACTGATGATGTAGCTTTGAAGCTTTGCAGGACTTTTTACTGCTTTGAACAACTGGGTAAATACCAATCGTTGGATGGGATGGGTGATTTGTTCTCGATCTGCCAGCTCCTCTACCGTGTAGGTATGAAGATCTTCAAAGCTAAATTTTGTATCAAAAATGGTAATTAAGTCATCGTAATAATCCTGTTCTGCTTTTGGAAAATTTTTGGTAAGAATGGTGTCAATGGTTGCTTGATCCAGACTATCCGTAAACTGCTCTTTTAATTCTTTTTGAGCAATACTCTTATAGGCCGCTAATTCAAAATCATATTGCTCCAACGCCTTAAATTCATTAGATTGTTGAATTAAGTTATTGACGAATAAAAAACCAATGGTTAACCAAAAAAGAAACAACTTAAAAGGTGTATAATAATTCTTGTGTATGCCCCGAATGTAAACCAATGTCAAGCGGCCTGGGCGAAACAACAGACTACCCATCGTACGCAACAACTTGGAATCCAAGGCCCAACTATTGGAAAAAAAATCCTTTAGCAGTTCTTGGAGCGAGGGTAGTGTCTCTATGCGCTTTTGACCACAATTATCACAATAATTGGATTTTTATTCGAGTGTACAGTGACAATTTTGGCAACGGTGGGTAGTAGTAGTCATAAAAGTGCAATCAGCAACTTACTGTAAGAGTGGAAGAACAATATTGAAGGTTGCCAATGTAACACCTGTGATTTTACCAATTAAACCAATAATGGTATTGCCTTGCATAAATTCAGAAGCTTTTT
Source organism: Aureispira sp. (assembly GCA_045105775.1). Taxonomy (GTDB): domain Bacteria; phylum Bacteroidota; class Bacteroidia; order Chitinophagales; family Saprospiraceae; genus Aureispira. The sequence continues at coordinate 5,114 of JBGCDW010000316.1, read as the reverse complement.
GTTTGAGTTGTTCTTTAGCAGCCTCTTGTTGAGCGGCTAAATCTGAATCCATATTCCCTTCATTTTGTTCTGGATTTAGAATAATGGTGGTTTTTTCTCCTAGACTATTTGTAGTAGTCAATTTATTGTTCACTTTGACTTCTGCTGGATTTTGAATACGTCGAACTCCCAACAATATAAATGCCGTCACCAAAATAATCGGTAAGAACCAATCTAAGTTAACAGACATACCTTTGATTAATACAAAGCCCATCCAAAGTGCCACATAACCATGAAAAATAGAAGTTAGAAAACCAACTGGATGTGCAATTCTGACTGAAAATTGTAATAAAGCAGCAGGCGAAGGATTCTTATTAAACAACCAATACATGCGCGAAAAGAGAGCAATGAGTATCAGACGTAATAAAACAGCTACTAATGGAATAATTGTAAAGGCTAGAAACAACGTCAAGAAATAGGCAAGTGCCGAGGATAACATGATGATAATTATTTTTTATGGAAATTTTATTTTTAATGCAGCTAGATACAAACTACTTAAGACTAACTAAGATAAGGAAGTTGTTGTAGATGTCCAATCATTTTGACAACATGCTTCTAGTTTAAAAAGTTGCCGCTTTGTACTACTTCTACAAGAATAGATTAATAATGGAACAAAAACAATGATTACCAGTAAAAAATCGTACCTTTGCACCTTATTTGAGCCTGTTCATAGGCGCTTGACACTCAACAACATAGAGCATAAGCGTAGGGAACAGACATTTTATGAAACGTTGAACTACACAATATGTTGACATTTGAGGAGTTGGGCTTGCGTCCAAACGTATTAAAAGCATTAGGGGATTTAGGATTTGAACAACCTACCAAGGTACAAGCCGAAGCGATTCCATTTGTATTGGATTCTGACCGCGACTTGGTTGCGCTGGCACAAACAGGAACGGGAAAAACAGCAGCTTTTAGTTTGCCTATGCTGCACAAACTACAAAAAGATAAAAAAGAGGTACAAACACTTATTTTGTGTCCTACTCGCGAATTGTGCATACAAATCACGAAGGACATAGCGACATTTACCAAATATGATACTTGGATTCAAACGGTAGCCGTCTATGGCGGTGCTCCCATTGATGTACAAATGCGTCAATTGCGTCGTGGTTGTCAAGTCGTGGTTGGAACACCAGGGCGTGTACGCGATTTGATTGAGCGCCGAAAACTAGATATTAGTGCCATTAATTTTTTGGTCTTGGATGAAGCTGATGAAATGCTTACAATGGGATTCAAAGACGAATTGGACGCTATTCTGGGAGCAGCCCCAACTGAAAAGCAAGGGCTCTTGTTTTCGGCTACTATGCCTCGCGAAATAGACGCTATTGCCAATAATTATATGCGTGATCCAGCCAAGATTGAAATTGGTTCGCGCAATGAGGCCAATGCCAATGTAAAGCATGTGTACTGTGTTACCCGTGCTTCTGATCGTTATCGTGCACTCAAACGTATTGCAGATATTTCGCCAGAAATGTATGGTATTGTTTTTTGTAGAACACGTATGGAAACCAAAGAAGTGGCAGATTGGCTGATGGCTGATGGCTATTCGGCGGATGCTATACATGGTGATTTATCCCAAGCACAGCGCGATTATGTCATGGGGCGTTTCCGCAAAAAAAATATTCAACTATTAATAGCAACAGATGTGGCCGCCCGTGGTATTGATGTCAATGACTTGACACATGTACTGCATTACAAAATTCCAGACCAGTTGGAGAACTATATCCACAGAAGTGGCCGTACAGGACGAGCGGGCAAAAAAGGCGTTTCTATTGCTTTGCTTACAAGCAAAGAAAGCCACAAAATTCGTTTGCTGGAGAAAAAAATTGGACAAACATTTGAACGTCGCTTGATTCCAACAGGAGAGGAGGTTTGTGAACGTCGTCTTTTCTCTCTTATTAATAAAATTGCCAATACCGAGGTAGATGAAGGTATTGATAAGTATATGCCTACTGTTTATGAGCAATTGCAAGACCTTACCAAAGAGGAAATTCTACAGAAATTTGTCAGTTTAGAATTTCAACGTTTCTTGAATTATTATAAGAATGCAGGAGATCTTAATGCTTCTGTTAAGGATAAGAAAAATAGAAAAGAGCGCGAACGTCCTGGACGTGGCCAACGCAGTAATGAAAACATGGCGCGTTTTTATGTCAACGTGGGAAGCAAACATAACATGACTGCTCCCAAGATGATTGGCCTGATTAAGGACAGTGTACACAACAAGGGCGTAGAGATTGGTAAAATCGAAATTATGAAAGGCTTCTCCTTTTTTGAGATCGATCAAAATTATGAAAGAGAATTGCTAGATGGTGTAAAAAATGGGCGACAAATTTCAGGCGTGCCTGTGGTTATAGAGCGTACTGCCAACCGCCAAGAACAAGCAGGTGGATCCAAAGGGCGGTATAAAAAAGAGCGTTTTGGTAAGTCTAGCAAAGGAAAGGGAAAATTTGGAGGTGGAAAATCCTTTAAGGGCAAAAAGAAAAAACGTTACTAGCATATAGTACACTGTAATAGCAATGTATACACTTTAAAAAAATCCCTCTGGTCACTTTGACTAGAGGGATTTTTTAGTTGTTATTATAAAACGTTAAAACCTAAGGCATTTTCTTAATAATAGCTTGTGTATAAATAACCTGCCCTTGTTGGTTATGAACAGTAACATGATAGGTTCCAGCAGGGTAGGCCGTCCAATCCAGTACTTTGTTATTGATGCCTACTTGGGCATCATGTGTCCAAGAGTCGAGCATCTGCCCAAGCGTATTGTGTACTTGCAGGGTCAATTGCTCTTGTTGTACGGCATTAAATTGATAAACCAATTGCCCAGTAGTGGGGTTGGGGAACAAACGCTGTTCACCCTGTTGAGCATCTACCTCAATAGCAATGACATTGGATATCGTGGCTGTACCATCGTGATCCACTTGGCGCAAACGATAGTAATTGACCTCTAAGAGTGGTGTTCTATCTTCGTACAAATAACGCTTAAACTCCGTGGTAGTGCCTGAGCCCGCAATGGTAGCAATTTTTTCAAAATCTCGACCATCTGCACTCCGTTGCAATTCAAAACGATTGTTGTTCAATTCCGTTTCAGTAGTCCACTGCAAGGTATTGCTGCTGCCATTGTTCCAGCCTTTAAAACTAGAAAGTTCTACAGGCAAGCTTCCATCAGGAGACAATCGAATTCCACCAGCACCACCTGAGAAACTTGTAATGCCCATAATTTCGGCATAATTAATTCCATTGATATTGCCTGTGGTGCCATTGAGTTTGGTTGGCTGATCAAATACAGGAGCTACATAAGCTGCATTGACATTCTTAAACCAGTAAAAACCATTTGGAACAGGATAGGTATAGCTATAATTACAAGTAGAATTATTGGCGATGTGATTGGCGGCGGCTGTTTCTAAGTCTGTTTTTTCATTGGGAGGGAAATAATAGCGAATATCATAATTGCCGTTGGTAGAACCTGTAAAATTAACATTCCAGCTACGGGGCAATTCAAATAGTTCATCGCCAGGCGAGTAACCATTAGCACAAGAACCAACTACATTAACTGCTGTCTGGTAATAAGTGCCATTGTTATTAATCGTAATAACAGGATTGGCCGTAGCACCTGTTAAGTCGCCCCGCAAGGAGAAAATAATTTCATCATTTGTAGTATAAAAATGATTCCAACCCGCATTATCTGTACAATAATTGGCGGCTATACTTACTCCTAAAGGAGTATAAATATATTCCCGTATCGTTACTTGTTCGGAGTCATCTCCAGTAGTATTACAAATCCCCTGACGACGCGCATAGTAAGTAGCATTGCTATTGGGAGCCACCGTAATGCTGTTTCCTGTACCCAAAGGTGTTCCTGTGCCATTAGGGCCAGTAAACCACTCAATAGTAGAACCAGTGCCTGCCGTACCACCACTTGCAGTAAGTGTTAAATTACTATTGGGACAGACCGCTCCGCCAACCCCAGCAATGGTTGGAGTTGTAGAGTTGGTATTTACCATAACCGTTGCACTACTTCCTAGTCCTGTGGTGCGTACACAGCCATTATTATCCGTAATTGATGTGAGGCTATAGGTCGTTGTTGCACCAGGGGTTACTGGGATATTGGTACCATTATTAATATTGTTTAGGGTATTGCCACTATATTGAATATCAAAAGGCCCTGTACCAGCCGTACTATTGAATAGAATATTAGCAGAACTACCTGCACAAATAGCACCTGTAGTAGTTAAATTACCATTAGGAAGTGGATTGACCGCAGCCGTAACGGTATTGGTATAGCCAATAAAACCACAACCATCAGTCAAACGTCTTCTGTAAAAACGGGTTTGTGTGAGGCCAGCAGGAGGGTCGTAACTTAGCCCTGTAGCTCCCCCAATATTTGTCCAGAGGACATTATTGGTGCTAAACTGCCATTGATAATTAAGAACATCAGAATAAGCACTACCTGCAGCAGTGGTATTCAAGTTGGTGGGATTGCCCCCAGCACAAAGTACTTGATTGCCTACAATACTTCCTGCTGTAATAACATCTGTAGCATCTGTGAAACTAATTTGATCTACAAATCCGCGATCTTCATTCACTGATCCAAAACCATCTTTGACATAACGCCACTCTACGGTATTGCGCCCAGCAGCCAAGGGTAGGGTTACCGTAGCCCAACCTGTAATACCAGAAATTCGCGTTCTACGTACCCCATTCACATAAACCTCCAAGAAATCACTATTGACTTGAGAGGATACACGCCAACGAAAATGTACTTGACTTTTGCAAACTACCTGCGTAGAAAAACTAGAGCTTTGGTTGTTACCAATAGTACCAGAAGTGGCACAATCGGCACCCACATCTCCCCAACTACCCAGAGAACCCCAAAATGGGCGATTGCCACTTGTAGTGAGCGCTGTAGTAGCGTATTCGGTGGCATTGGCCAAATTTGTAGTGGCATATCTGTAACGGTAGAATAAGTGCATGTTATAGCCATTCCCGCCATCACAAACAGTACTATTGCTAGTAAATTGATATTCCAAAGGATTATTAAAACCAAAGGTACAGGTTCTTCGTGCTCTACAGTCATC
>JBGCDW010000315.1:0-4179 GCA_045105775.1 Aureispira sp. | reverse complement strand
GCTGTCCCAACACATCATCCTGCACCATTAAAACCAACAAAAAGCCAATGAACAAATGCTTGAGGTAATAGACGATCATGGTCATGGTGTTTAGTTGTGCTTTAGTACTACTCTAAAACGCGCTTTGCCCTCTTTGAGATGTGCGATCGCATCATTGACTTTGGACATAGGAAACTCCTCTACTGTGGGATAAATATGGTGGCGCACACAAAAATTCAGCATGGTTCTGTTAAGAGCGGGGCTGCCAACAGGGCTACCACTTATGCTTTTTTCTCCATTTATTAAACTAAAAGCAGGAATCTTCATAGGTTCTAGCACACCACCTACCGTATGAAAAGTACCTCTAGGAGCCAAGGTTTTTAAATAAGCATTCCAATTGAGCGTAACATTAGTGGTATTGAGAATAAAATTAAGTTGATTGGCAATGCTCTTCAATTCTTTTGGAGCTGTAGAATCAATAACTTTGCTTGCCCCCATTGCCAGAATTTGTTCTTTTTTGTCTGGATTAGAACTAAAAGCAATCACCTCACAGCCCCAATGCTTCAAGAACTTCAATGCCAAGTGTCCCAACCCTCCTATTCCAATAACACCTACCGTATCAGTGGGCTTTACACCTGCCATAATAATAGGATTAAATACCGTGATTCCGCCACACAACAAAGGGCCTGCTTTGCTCATATCAATCTCCTCAGGCAAAGGAATAGCCCAAGACCAGTGCGCTCGTACATAATCGGCAAAACCACCATGCCTACCTACAATAGTTTCCTCAGCCGTAGCACACAAATGGTGTACACCTTCCATACATTCTTGGCAACTCATACAAGAAGCAGAAAACCAACCAACTCCTACTTTGTCTCCTATTTTTACTTGCTTTACCGCTGCGCCCACAGCTACAACTTCACCTACAATTTCATGCCCTGGCACCAAAGGATAAGTCGTTGTTCTCCAATCATTGTTTATCATACTCAAATCAGAATGGCAAAGCCCACAATAAGCAATCTTAATATCTACCTCCTCTGCGCCTAATGTTCCCAATTCATAACTGTAGGGCACCAATTCTGAATGCGCGGCAGTAGCCGCATAAGCATTTACTTTCATTTTGTTGTATTTTTAAGAATATATTATTATTCTAGTGTTTTTTATTGTTGTAATTAATATTTAACAATTTTAGTAACAAACACCTCTTGATTTGCTTTGGCTTGCACGGTGTAAATGCCATTGGGTAGGTTTCCTATATAAATAGAATAATTCCGATTATTGAGGCTAGTGGACAACACTACCGTACCATTCCAAGCAATAACTTCCACGGAGTGCATCACTTCAGCACTTTGCAAGTAAAGTATTTCATTACTTGGATTCGGGAAACAATCTACCTCAAATTGATGTGCAGCTAATTTTTGTACAGCAATATTGCTTTGATCTTGAAAAACACGCACACAACCTACTCCTAATCCCCCACTATTGTTTGTTGTTGCAGCTACTGCCAGGGTATTTCCAGTTTGATTGAGTGCTAAGACCTTACCAAATAATACATCGTTTGGTTGCCCCAAAAGGCTATCAGACTCTATCCAATTGGTTCCATCAAATTTAAACAACTTGACATAATTGCGTACTAAAGTTCCCACAGCCAGCACGTCACCAGAAGTACTGATAGCCGTAACTTCTCCAAAAAAATCACCCGCATTCCCTTCTAGTTTTGCACCTTTTTGTACCCAATCTATGCCATCCCATTCATAGACTTTTGCATAGCCTGCACTATTGCCCCCAGCCCTAGCCCCAGCAGCGATAACCGTTGCGCTATCATTGATAGAAACACCTTTACCAAAAAAGTCAAATTGATTTTCACCTATTATATCTGTTCCTTTGGTTGTCCAATTGGTTCCATCCCATTCGTACACACGTATACGACCAATATTGTCTTGAGGGTCGTCCGATTCCGTAATTCCCACCACCAATGCGGTCCCTGTAGCATTCAAATCCATAGTACTTGCAAAATCATCTGTCCTATTCATTCCACTAATATCTGAGCCCAACTGATTCCAGTTTGTTCCATCCCATTGAAAAACTTGAATATAAACAGGCCCAGTAAATGGCGCAGCCTTAACAGCAAGAATAGAGCCGTCTGCATTAAGGCTAATAGCCGTAGCATACTTACCATTCAAAACGCTTGTTTCTATGTCTTGCCCGCGCTGAACCCAATTTGTTCCATTCCATTCTAACACCTTTGCATACCCCGTCACGGAAATAAATTGGCTAAGTTTGGGTGCACCAGCTGCTATAACATTGCCATTAGCACTCATACTAACAGAATACCCCAAATCATCAAAAGCAGCATTCCCCTCTATTACATTGCCTTTTGCAAGCCAAGCACTACCATTAAACTCAAACACACGCATTTGTCCTCGGTGCGTTCCATTATTGCTATTCTGATAGGCTCCAACCAATACAGTCGTACCATTGGCGTTTATATCTATCGAGTGTCCAAATTGCTCCCCTGCTTGTGTGCCATCTATATTGGAACCGTTTTGAACCCATTGTGCCCAACCTAAAACAGGTAAAAAAAACATGGCTATGGTTACTAATAATTTCATTGCTAAAAGTTTAGAGTCTAATTCATTATAATACTTCTCGTGATGGAGCAGTGGTGTTATTTGATTTTAAATATAACACTTTCTCGTACTTTTAATAGCACTACAATTTGCTCTTCGACTAAAACGGCCTATAAAAATGGCAATAGTAGTTATTTGTCGTTTAGAATGGGATGGGATGATTGCCCGTCGGGTTGTCTTAGGGAGCGCGTGTGGACCTTTTCAGTCGATCAAACAACCTGTAATGTTACCTACATTAGTGTTAGTGGTCATGCGGTAACCGATTACAACAATGGCCCGCCTTATCAACCCGATTGCAATATTTTGCTTTCAAACACTACACTACCTTCCACTGTAGCAGCTATTCAAGTTTACCCCAATCCTACTCCCAATTTGTTGTATGTAGAAGGAGCAAATCAACACATACAGCTCTATAATGCTATGGGAAATTTAGTGCTAGAAGAAGTCGTTGCGAATACCACTACAACATTGAATCTAGAAGTTGTACCTAAAGGTATATACTTGTTGGTTGTTGATAATAAAACTACTCAAAAAGTAGTAAAGCAGTAACAAAAAGAAGCAGTAGAGAGACAATATATGTTGTCTATCTACTGCCTTTAATTAAAAAGAATATTTAAACCCCGTGAGTTCTTCCGATACCTCCCACAAACGCTTGGCTGTAGCTTTATCCTTTGATCGCTTAGTAGAACCTACCTTACCAGGAGAGCCTTTGATTTGCATCCAACGAGTAGGCCCATAATAATCGCCCCCTTCTGCTGGGCCCAATGCCGCCCAAAGAGTAGGCAAAGCCCCCTTGTCGGGCTTGTGGGTAAATATTGGTTCAAAAATAGTGGTAAGCCACTGTGCCAACTTGGGCAAATTGCGCCCTACACTAGTAACAGATACCCCCGGGTGGGCAATTGTATAAATGTTTTGTTGATGTCCAGCGGCATCTAGACGACGTTGCAATTCATAACCATACATCAAACAAGCTAATTTGCTTTGTGCATACGCCTTGAAACCAGAAAATTTCTTTTTGCCTTGCAAATCATCAAAATTAATTACCCCTTGTCGATGTGCCAGAGAAGCTAGAGAAACGATTCTTGAATCTTCTGTTTTTAATAAAGTGGGCAAGAGTAAGCCCGTTAATAAAAAATGCCCCAAATAATTGGTCGCCAATTGCAATTCAAGTCCATCCTCTGTTTCCACATACTTGGTCATAAGCAAGCCTGCATTGTTAATCAACAAATCTAAGCGATCATGCTGCTCCAAAAAACTCGTTGCAAAGTTTCTTACACTATTCAGGCTACTCAAATCAATCAAGATGATCTCTATGATTGCTTGAGGTACTTCCTTTAATAAATCTTCTTTGGCTTGTGCGGCTTTGGCTGCATTGCGACAAGCTAAAATTACTTTTACCTCTTTTTTTATTAACCCCAAAGCTGTTTCATAGCCCAAACCAACATTGGAACCTGTAACTATGGCTACACGTCCCTTTTGAGAGGGAATTGTCTGAAAATCAAATTTCATGATAGTTGATTAGATATTTTACGTAATAAAAATGAGCACTAAAAGCCCATCAAAGTTAGAT
>JBGCDW010000314.1:0-8719 GCA_045105775.1 Aureispira sp. | reverse complement strand
TAAAGAGGTTAGAATTGGTTTGCGAGCACAAACACAATTTGAAAAACTCCGAAAGAATACCGAAGAGCGCCAAGGTTCAAAAGCTGCTGGTCAATTCGTAGATGATTTTGAGAAAACTAAAAACCAACTCAAAAGAACCCCCGATATGTTTGAGGAATCAACTATAAAAAAAGGAGCTAGAAGGGCTCTATTTGGTAAGTATGGAGCTTTCTTGTATCGTGTTTACAACAAGTTTATTAGAATAGTAGTCGTGTTCGATACTAGAACAGATACTAAGCGCTAGTCCTCTAAAGGATGATCTTTTTTCAACGCTGCCTGTAAACTCTTGATCGCGTGGATTTGATACCGCTCTGTACTGCTCGCGTAGCGGTGCGCTACTCGCTGTTGTACTTCTAACAATGGCGTATGTTCCAACCAATCTACAATAACACTACTTCCCCACTCATTTTCATCGTTTTCCTTAATATTAAACCCAAAACGGTATCTATTTGCACTGTATGAGCATACTTTCTATTTTCCTCCAAACGGGTAATACAATAACAAACAACTCTTTCAAAATCAAAGGAGTAAGAAATTTCAACCCAATGTTACCCTAGCACAACAGTTGCCCTTCCTATCAAAATTCCTATCTCAACTTTTCAAAGAACATTCGAAACGCTACGTTTGCCCTATAGTTACAAGGTAGCAATTTTTATTCACTACTTACATTTTAAGATTAAAATAAAATTCCATATCATTAAAAACCCTTCCTTTTACTTGAACGGTTGTTGACCTCTAGCGGATAATAAATAATTTTTCTTGGTGTACTTTATTTCCCACTCTTAGTCGCAACCAATAACAGCCATTGACTAAACGACTTACATCGAGGGTTGTACTGCCGTTTTGTAAAGCAAGCTGTTGTTGCTGGATCAATTGCCCAGTTAGGCTATAAATTTCGAGGATGCCCTGCTCTTGGCTGGCAGTTTCTAACTCTAGGGTTACGGTTTGATTGGTGGGATTGGGGTATAGTTTCAGTTGGGCGTTCTTATCCTCCAAAGTAGGGACATTGGTAAATACCGAAAAAGGTAAATTACAATTGGTATTGTTTTTATTTTGACACCAACGCAAGGTGAATTCTTGCAAATAGATATTGGCAATGCTGGCATCGTGAATAATTAAAGTATTCTCATCGTTGCGTAGCTCGGCAGCAGTAGTCCAATTGTGGGAGCCTGTAATTACCTGAGGATCGCTGTTGGCATCCCCAGCATCAACAATAGCATATTTGTGATGCAGGGCTGTTGATCGAATATCAGCCAATAGATTGACCCCTGAACCCGTTAAGTAATTGTATTCAGAACCTGGGTCATTGATGTTTTCCATAATACCATGTTCTAGTATGCCATTCAGGTGCAGATTGCGAATGGCTGTTCCCAAGTCATTCCTAGTAAAAGCTAATAAACAAAATTCTACATCATTATCAGCACTATAAAGGCTAGAAGCAATTTCTGAGGTCACATTATCGGAAGGAGAAAAATACAGCTCTACGGTACGCCCACCAATATTAAAAAAGTGCGGCGTATTGTCGGTTTTGGACGCTCCTACTCTGGAGTTGCTGGAATTGAACGTACTGCTAGAACCGCCCCACATTTCATTAAATTCCAAGGTATAAGCATTGGCCAGTGCTTGGTCTTGGAGCAGCACAATATTATTATAATTGGTAAACATATCGGTGTACGTCCAATTGCAAGAGCCTGTCCATACCCAAGAACTATCTACAGATTGTGCATCAATCACTACAAATTTGTTGTGCATCAAATCGGCCAAATTTACATAAGCTACAGGAAAATTAGGCTGCCCATTGACCAGTGCCGCATTGCTCGTAAACGTACCTGCATTGGCCACATAGCGAATTTGTACGCCTCTATTGCGCGCTGCTTTGAGTGCGTTTACAATAGCTGTTCTTGTATTGTTAAAAATAGCGGCATCAATGGTGTACTGGGCTTGGTTTATTTTGGTAATAATGGCATTTTCTACATTGCTTCCGCCAAAGGCAATCATGGGGCTTCCACCTGTTGAATAACGGGTATCAATGCCCTGATTGAAGAGTATTTGAATTTCTCCTGTAGATTGCGATTGTGTGCTATAATACCCTCTGCTGCCCCAAATGGTATCTGTACCTGTCCAAACAAAGGGTTGAACATAATAAAAATGAGCAGGCTGCAAATTGCTTAGTGTTAAGGAAGCATTGCTTTTATGGCTTGTTCCCAAACCCAATTCCAAAGCAGGGGTGGTTCCGTATAGCAACTCCACCTTTCCTAAAGGGGCTTTGATGGCTGCAAACGTGATTTGATCGGGTTCAATTGTTTGGGGTTGGAGGGTAAATTGTGCAAAAGTGGTGGCTGCCCAAAAAGTAAAAAGACAAAGTAAACGTACAGACATAAGTTGAGAATGGATTAAAAACTGCATGGTTGTTGTGACCATAAAACCTCCTATTGGTAAAGATAATGCCTCTACAATGAATTGCTAAAAAGAAGCGTAGCTGTAGTCCTAATAGACTTATTTGTATCTTTACACCAATATTGCAGTTGCTAATAAAAGTATAATGCTCTAACAAAGATACATTTGCTTTCGTTGTAACAACATTGTTCTTTGTCTAATTTAGGTTAAATCTTTTTGATGGCTGTTTTTTGGATTTTTGACCAAACAAGTCCTTGTAATCGTGTTTAATCGTTCGTACTTTATTTAATCCTTATTCATTTATGCGCTTTATACACTGGTTCTTTATTACTGCTTGTTGCGTCTTATTCTTAAACTGTACGACTTCACTAACTGCCCAACCGATGCAAACGCAATGGATTTCTACGGTTGGTGGCAATCAATTTGAAGAAAACAACAGCTTGGCTCAAGCTCCTTGTGGAGATATTTACACGGTTGGTTTTTTCCAAGATAGCTTTGGAATCTTGAGCACTTTTGGGCAAGATAGAGAAGATGGTTTTATTACCAAATACAACGATCAAGGTGTATTGCAATGGGTTCAACAACTGCACGGAACGAGTACTGACCGAATCAATGGGATTGCGATTACAGAAGATAACGCCATCTTTATTGTAGGAGAATTTAGAAATATCTTGTATTACAACAATGATAGTTTGGTGAGTCAAGGACGATTGGATGTGTTTGTAGCAAAATTGGATAGTAGTGGTCAATTTCAGTGGGCTTTTAGTGCTGGAAGCAGCCAAGATGATAGCGCGCATGATATTGCTATTTTGAGCAATGGTCATCTGGTTTTGACAGGCTATTTTGAAAGAGAATTGCCTTGGGGGCCAGATACCCTGCGAACCAATACCTCTAGAGATGTGTTTGTCAGTAGTTTTGCACCTGATGGAACCGCCTTGTGGGCAAGTGTTTTGAGTGGTCCAGGGGTAGATGAAAGCAACTCGATTGCAACCGATAGTAGCAACTGCTTGTATATCATGGGTTCGTTTAGAGATTTTCTTTACCCCAATGGCAATATCGTTCAATCAGAGGGCGGTGTAGATGCTTTTTTGGCTAAATACGATAGTACAGGGCAATTGTTGTGGGCAGAAATAATGGGTGGCCCTGCGGGCGATCAAGGGCGTTATGTAACGGTAGATGCCGAACAAAATGTCATTGCGGGGGGCTGGATAAGCTCTTATTTGGCTATTCCGAGTAGCCTGACCTTTGTCGTGGGTGATAGAGAAGAAGATGCTTTTGCTGTCAAGTATCAACCTAATGGAGATTTGATTTGGGCAAAAGTCATTGGAGGCACTTTTGATGAGCGGATCTATGCCATTGATACCGATGAAAACGGCGATATTTATTTTATGGGAACCTTGGATAGTTTGTTAGTGCTCAATGGCGATTCCCTACGCAATCGCCACCTCAATCGCCCAACGGATATTTTTATGCTCAAGTATGATTCTACGGGTAATTATAAATGGGGGCAAACTCTTGGGCATTATTACAATGATTTTTGTTATGATTTTATCGTCCCCAACAGTAGTGCAATGTACATTGCAGGGAGTTATCAAGACACCTCTATCTTCGTCAACGATACCCTAATTAGTGCTTTTGGTTATGATATTTTTGTTGCTAAATTTAGTATGGATACCAGTCTAAACATTTCACTACTTCCACCTTCTGCCCCTAATCTCACTGCTCATTTATTCCCCAATCCAAGCAATAATCAAAGTCTTTTGACCGTAGAATTGGACCGAGATTCTGAACTCGATATTATTATTTGCAATGCCTTGGGGCAAATTGTACATCAACAGACCACTGCGTTTTTAGCACGTGGCAGCCAACAAATTATGCTCAACAGGCACGATTGGCCTGCTGGGAGCTATTTTGTTACCATACAAAGCCAGACCAAAGCAAGGGTGCTTACTTGGGTTTTGGAATAGCTTATTTTTGCATCCAAAAAACCGATGTTTGATCGGCCCAATGTTGCTGCATGAAGGGTTGAGGGATTGCTTTAGGTAAACCTTGCAACCAAGACAATTTACGCGAACTAGACCAATCAGGATACACTTTAACGTTGCTAAAGCCTTGGTTGTAGAACAAACTACAAATACGCTTAATGCTTGTATCTCCCTCATGAGGAACATCAATTTCTACATCTATAGGGGCAATATTGAGCTCATGTTGAGGATAAATGCCTTTGTTTTGAAATTGTTCTAAAGCAGCGTAAAAATCAATTTTGTCCAAACCTCGTGTTTTCTGAGCTAACTCTAGTGCCTCTTTTTCTACAATGGTTGGGAGTTTTTCGTTGATAATTCTCAGGCGTTGAGGTAGAAACTCCTGCTGTTCGCTCATTTCCCATACTTGTTGCAACCGCGCTAACATCTTGGGGGAATCTGTATTTTGCTGACGCGAAATAAACAATCCTTGTGGCCGCAAATCATTATAACTCGCTTCTACCAAAGAAGGGCAAATACGCTCTGTTATATGTTCTAACGTATCATTGAGCAGTACCAACGATAAGGAAGCAGGAGGAATAGCGTCAAACAGGGTTGTATCTCCTACCTTGACAAAAGCAGGCTTGAGCACTAATTTTCCTTCTGGTAACAATTGCTCTTTTATTGCCGCTTCATACAATTTTTTTATAAACCCAATACGCTCAGGATCGCCAATTGAATAGACCTTTTCTGCACCTGATAATAGGAGCCAAAAGGTTATAAAACCAAAACCACTCCCTACATCTGCTACACTCCCTCCTTTATAATATGCAGGCTTAAAATGACTATCCAAGCCCTGAAAATAACGCTCCATGACCTTATTATGTTGCAAGGTACGATGTTCAAACACTTGTTGGAATTCTTGCAAATTTAACAACCCCAATACTTTCCAGTATTTGTAAAGTGTGTAAGATTCAGGACTTGCCCAAGCATCCCATTGATCTCTCAAGGGAATAGAAAAAATTTTCAGCAACTGTTGAAGTCGAAATACAGTATTCATATTTAGCGTATTTATTCAGAAACAATGTACTTAATTTATCGCAAATTATTCTAGTGTTGTTTCTTTTGTTTGCAATAAAAAACTCTCTTAACCTAAGCTAAGAGAGTTTTTATTATAATTTATGATAATACGATTCTTAATAAGAATAAAGACCATACTAACGGTACAAAACTTGAGGCAGTTGTAATACAGGTAAGCCTTCTTTGCTTTTATCTAAAATAAATTTTAATAATTGTACATCAGGCAATAGATCATCCTCTTCTTGGAATTCTTTTTGATCCTCTTGGTTTGGTGTTTGCTTGGAGGGATTAGACTGAACTAGACTTCTGTTGTTGGTGTCTTTTTGCAAGGTAGGATAGCTGACAGATTGCTGTGCTTTGTAATTTTGTAAGGTAGTCGAGCGAGCTTGTAAGAACCAGTACGAGCTTCCACTAAGTAACAACAAGAGTGGTAATAAAATATGTTGTAGTGAAAGCGTTTTCATAAGTAATAATTCGTATGGCTGGGAAATAGTGTCAAATTTTAGTCTGGTTATAAATATACGTACAAAATTTTGAGATAAATAGTTTCCTTTTGCCTTTTTAAAATTGTTTGGTGTTAAAGTTCACTTAATATTCTACCTCATTGGCAGCCTCTACCAACAATTCTATATTGGCCAGTGCTTTTTTATAGTTGTCTGTATAGATGGGTTCTGTCTCAATGGTTTGGAGTTGTTGCTCAAAAAAAGGCAGGACTGTTTTGAGGCGTTCTTGATTGTCTAAAGTGGTTTCAAAAACAATCTCTTTCAGTGCTTCTACATCTTCAGGCGAATTAATCTCAATCAAACCAGCATTGATGGCGCGTTTGAGGCGTGGTTCATTCAACCCCTCAATACAAATAGTAAAGATATCTAAAGTAATCATTATCAAACTAAAAGCGTAAGGACTACGCAAATCGTTTTGCTGTACTTTTTTCCAAAATATAGGCGTATTTTGTGTCAGATCTTTCTGATACCCAAAAGGACTTAATAACCTCTCTAATTGTTCTAATGTTTCTTCTGTGTTCATAAGAAATATAACCTTTATGACAATGGATTGATGGGTACAATATACAAATGGTTCTTGTTGTTCAACCTATATTTGTCCTTATAAATAACCATTCGTGCAATACTACTTGCTTGTATTATTACTTCTTTGGCTATGATAATACGTTACTAATGGTTATAGAACTACTAAATAGCGATAAAAAATACTATTTTTGGCTCAATTTTATGATAGAATGTACTTACTAGTTTTTTTATGAACAACAACGACACAGCCAAGTTTACCGTTTGTAAGTAAAAAATAAAAAGAAGCCCTTAGCTATTAGGCGTTCATTAAAGGTTTAAGTCTTAGCATTAGAATTCTTGATATAGTAAACTTATTTGGTTGAATAACAGCATTTTTCATTTGATTTCAGCAAACACGTGACTCATTTTTTATTTTGTCTTTTCTTTTTGGCTTATACTATAATGTTGAGTGCTCAGGTGCACTTGACTACCCCTTTGGAGATACTAACCTTTATGGAAGCTTCTCCGACTACCTATGAGTTTGAACAACTCTATGGTAATCCTCCGCGCAAAAATCGTACTATCCTCCCCCACGGAACGTACATAAATATGGTAGAGGGCAAAGAATATCAAATGGAGTATCAAAGTGCTTACTCTGAAGCACAAAAAACCTTGTTTGTAACCGCTAATGACTTGTTGAACACAGAAATCCCTTCGTACAAAAAAGCTCGAAAAATTTATCATAAGATTCTCAAAGCACATCCTGAAGATGCTTCTTTGCACACCTTGATTGGTACGACTTACTATGAAGAACAACAATGGAAAAATGCTCAAAGTTGGCTCAACAAAGCTATTCAGCTCAATCCTATTGATTATAAAGCCTATTGGCTCTTAGGAGAGCTGTTTTTAGAACAACAACAAATAGATACAGCACTCTATACCCTCACCTTGGCGCATTTATTCAATAGAAATCATCCCCGTTTACTCAAACGCTTGGTGGATCTTTATACAGCACAGAACAGGGTATACTACAGAAACTGGGGTTTTGATCCCTTGATGCATGTCTACAAAGATGGAGAAACCATTGTAATCAGTGCCGATGGAATATGGCTTACCTATGGCTTGTACAAAGCGGTATGGGAATACGATACGGATTATAATTACATCAAGTCCCAGCAAGCTGTTAGCGATTATCTATTTCAACAAGAAATAGAAGCAGCTATAGGCACTTACGTGACGTATACCGAACTAAAAGCAGATGATCCCCGCAATTACCCTGCAATGAATGCACTAGGACGTTGTTTGGATCAAGAACTGGTAGAGGAATTTGTGTTTTATGAAATTTTGCTGGTTGATCGCCCTTCTTTAGCCTATCATCTCACGCCACAATTTATGGAACGCATCATGCAGTATATACACGTTATTCGTTCTATGGATTATGTTATTGATCAAGATTAATAATCACTCCTTCAGTGCAAGACAATCGAATCGCTACCTAGAATCGCTTCACAAAAATAAAAATCTGCCTATTGCTATAAGCAACAGACAGACTTTTATTTCCTATTTGTACGAATATTGACGTAACCTAATTTGTGTAATCTTATGCAGTGCGTTCTATAGCACCAGGATAACTAGCTAATACACTCGCTTTAAGTTCTTTTCTTGCAAAGAAAATGCGACTCTTGATTGTTCCTAAGGGCAAATCCAATTGATCTGCAATTTCTTGATACTTATAACCATAATAATGCATCAAAAAAGGTACTCTAGTATTATCTTCTAGTTGGTTGACAATTTCTTTGAGTTCCTTCATCATAATAGAGGAATCTGCATCATTCAAAATTGCTGGTCCACCCGAGTTAAGGTAATATTGATTATCGGTAGAATCTAGAATAGTATTCTTCTTGATCTTCTTACGATAATTATTAATAAAGATGTTGCGCATAATCGTGAACATCCATGCTTTGATATTAGTCCCTACTTTAAATTTATCCTGATTGACCAACGCTCTATAAGCCGTTTCCTGATACAAATCTTTTGCATCTTCCATGTTTCGCGTTAGTTTAAGTGCGAAGTTGGTTAAAATATGCTCTAGTTTGTATATTTCAGTGCTAAAGTTAATAGTTGCCATGTGTTGAATAATTTTAGTGACACTCGCAATATCGCTCGTTGTTTAAACAAATGTACGAATCAATTAAACAAAAAGCAAATTTTTGTTGAACTTTAGTTAAACAAAAA
>JBGCDW010000313.1:0-2634 GCA_045105775.1 Aureispira sp. | reverse complement strand
AAAATACTCGTCTTAGCCCGCTAAGACTCCGTTTTTCGCCTTGATCTGAATAAAAATACTCCATTTTTTTAGTTAACATTTATTTTGTCCACCTACTTACTTATTTTGTTTAATAAGGGTCTATTTCAACGATTCTAATCGATAAGAATAACTTCCCCATCTTGGTCTATTTTCTTGACCATAGTAAGAATGGTTGCCAAAGCACAAGTTTCGCCTGTTTCATCATAAACATCTACCATGAACTTTACAATTCCCTTGGCAATATCATCCTCGCTCTTTTTCTCTTGGTCTACTTTTTCCTTTACCGTAAAACGCACCCCAATCGTCATTCCTGGATAAACAGGCTTGGTAAAACGGCATTCATCAATACCATAATTGAGCAATACCGGCCCCTTCTTGGCATCCACAAACAAACCAGCCGCCTTTGCCAACACCCAATAACCATGTGCCACACGCCCCTCAAAAGTCGTCCCCTCCAAGGAAGTTTCATCTGTATGGGCATAAAAATGATCGCCACTTACATTGGCAAAATTAACAATATCGGCTACCGTCACGGTATGTTTGGCCGTGATCCATTGGTCACCTACTTTCAGTTCTTCAAAATGCTTGCGAAACGGATGCACCACATCTTCTATTCCTTTGGCACCATAC
This sequence comes from Aureispira sp., assembly GCA_045105775.1. Taxonomy (GTDB): domain Bacteria; phylum Bacteroidota; class Bacteroidia; order Chitinophagales; family Saprospiraceae; genus Aureispira. The sequence goes on along the minus strand of JBGCDW010000313.1, from coordinate 1,983 downwards.
TGGTATACACCTGTTAGAGCGGTAACGGTGGTTGGAGAGCCTTGGATAGCCGTGCGTTGCAAGTAATGTTTTACACCACGCATACCCCCCATTTCTTCGCCACCACCTGCACGCCCTGGGCCACCATGTGCCATCAAAGGCATGGGCGAACCATGTCCTGTACTTTCTGGTGCCGACTCGCGATTGAGCACTAAAATACGTCCGTGGTGTGTGGCCGCGCCTAATACATATTTTCTAGCAATGGCATCATCATAGGTAGCAATAGAGCTTACCAAAGAACCTTTACCCAAATTGGCCAATTCTACGGCTTCATCTATGTTTTTGTAGGGCATCAAAGTACTGACAGGGCCAAATACTTCAATTTCATGTGCTTGCTTTTTTTGGAAAGGCTGGTCATTGAGGAACAACATGGGGGCTAAAAAGGCTCCTTGATTTACATCTGCTCCAATCACTTCAAAATCGCGCTCAAAACTGCCGTAAATCAATTCATTTTCTTGTGATAACAAGCGCGCTGATTTAAGCACTTCCTCCAATTGCTCATGACTCGCCAATGAACCCATTCTTACGCCCTCTGCTTGCGGATCACCAATGGTTGTTTTTTGCAGGCGAGCACTCAAGGCCAATTGTACGTCTTCTATCAAGGCTTCAGGAACAATAATCCGACGAATAGCGGTACATTTTTGCCCTGTTTTGACGGTCATCTCGCGATGTACTTCCTTGATAAACAGCTTAAATTCTTCGGTATTAGGCGTTGCATTAGGGCCCAATACAGAGCAGTTCAAGGAATCGGCCTCCATATTAAAAGTAACGGCATTATTAATAATATGTGGCAAGCTCTTGAGCATTCTGCCTGTATGCGCCGAACCCGTAAAGGTCACTACATCCTGTGTATTAACGGTGTCCAAAATTCCAATACCAGAGCCACAAACCAACTGCAAAGCGCCCTCAGGCAAGATGCCCGATGCAACGATGTCCTTGACCATTACTTGGGTCAAGTAAGAGGTTTGCTCGGCAGGCTTTACGACTGCTGGCATCCCTGCCAATAAGTTGACCGCCAACTTCTCCAACATACCCCAAATAGGGAAATTAAAGGCGTTGATGTGTACGGCCACCCCTGCCTTGGGCACCATAATGTGATGCCCTACAAAGGTACCTCCTTTGGATAATCCAACCGTTTCGCCATCTACAAAATAAGGCTGATTGGGGAATTTCTTACGCAATGAAGCATAAGCAAACAAGGTGCCTATTCCACCATCAATATCAATCCAACTATCAGCTTTGGTTGCCCCTGATAAGTAGCTGATGGGATAGTATTGCTTGCGTTTTTTTTGTAAAAACAAGGCTAATTTTTTCAGCATCAAACCGCGCTCTAGAAAGGTCATGGAACGCAAATTCTTATTCCCTACCTTACGCCCATATTCCAAAATGGATGAAAAATCTATTCCATCTCCATTTACCGTAGAGAGTACTGCGCCTGTTACAGCATTGCGCTGCACAATCCCTGCTCCATCATGGGGTGTCCATTGCCCCAAAATGTAATTGTCTAATTTATTAGCCATGATCTATTTTTTTATAGTAAAAATACACAAAAACGAGCAAGTGTTCGCCTTTCTCCTTACAAAGAAATAAAGTATCTTGATAAAGGCAAAATTAATTGGGTAGGGATTGTTTTTTTTGGTGAATTGGTTGGGGCATCTGGCAGATTACCTGACTTTGCAAATAAAGCTTTTAATGTTTCTGTCTTAGGAGCTAATCTTTTAGGATTTTTTTTTCACATCTTTTTGTTTGCCAGATATAAATAACTATCACATTTAAATAATTTCATTATAAATAAAAAATTAATAAGTTACTATACACTTTAGCAAAAGTTCATTGAAAAATCAGGAATTGTACGAAATCTCACAGTATGTTTAGGTCTACCAAAACTTGAACATAGAAATGAGACGACAAGTACAACTCCCGACAGCAGATAAAATTACATCA
>JBGCDW010000312.1:0-5028 GCA_045105775.1 Aureispira sp. | reverse complement strand
AATTGCAAGCCCAATACGCCCACTTGCCCCTCTCTGCCCAACAACAAACAGGGCTAGACCCTCTAGAAGCGGCCCTCTCTGATCTCATTTCGCTCGGCCAACTCCAAAACGATCAAAGCATCGTTTCCAATTCGCGCCACTATGCCGCCCTGCGCTCGGCACTCGAATCACTGGATTCGGTATTGATGGGTTTAGAAGCAGGCATTACAGGCGATTTTTTGGCAATGGATATTCGCCACGCACTCAATGCGCTAGGGGAAATTACAGGTGAGATTTCTACCGATGATTTGTTGGGAAATATCTTTTCGAGGTTTTGTATCGGGAAGTAGGGGATGTTTTTTTGTTTAATTTATGTATTTTACATTTTCCTTCAATCTATTGATATAGATTGCATTGTTAAAGAGGTAATTTTATTGATAATTATGATTTTAGCCATTGATATAGAAAATTTTAAATCTATAAAAACACTTCACTTAGAATTTAAAAGAATTAACATTCTAATTGGTGCTAATGGTGCTGGCAAAAGTAACTTGATAGGCTTTTTTAAGTTACTGGATGCTATGTATAAGAATGAGTTAAAGCACTATGTAGCTGTACATGGTTATGCAGATAGTTTTCTTTACTTTGGGCGTAAAGCATCTAATTTTACTAGTGGTAACGTAGTATTTGCACCTATTGTAGAAGACTGGCATACCGATCAGAATTGGTACAGATACGAGTTAATCCCCAATCAATCCAATCATCTCATTATTGAAACTGAAGACGCGCCTATTGTTGAAGAAGAAATAAAAACTTTAGATTATGAGAGCTATTTTTTAACTACAACTGAGGAAAAAGAAGTAGAGCAACTTCGAGAGCAGTTCAAAACCTTTGTAATCTACCATTTTCATGATACTTCTGTTAATGCAGCCCTCAGAACACCTTGTCAGTTAAAAGACAATCGAGTACTAAGAGAAGATGGTTCTAATCTTGCTGCATTTTTATATTTTTTGAAAGAAAGGCACCCCTCTAATTTTAAGTTTATCACCCGAACTATTCAATCCATTGCTCCTTTTTTCAAAGGTTTTTTATTAGAGCCTGATAATCTCAATCCCGACATGATTACTTTAGAATGGGAAGAAAAAGGGTCTGATTTGTATCTCAATGCACAAAATTTATCTGATGGAACGCTTCGTTTCATTGCCTTGGCAACCTTATTATTACAGCCCAATCCTCCCAGTACCATTATTATAGATGAACCCGAATTGGGCTTACACCCCTTTGCTATTAATAAATTAGCAGGTCTAATAAAAAAGGTTTCTGCTAAAAGTCAGGTGATCCTATCAACTCAGTCTGTTAACTTAGTGAGTAATTTTGAGCCTGAGGATTTGATAACCGTAGATAGAGTAGACAAACAATCTGTATTCCAACGATTAGATAGTGAAGCTTTAGAGCAATGGCTGGAGGATTATTCCTTAGGTGATTTGTGGACAAAAAGTGTGATAGGAGGGCAGCCATGAAACGATTGATTTTTATTGTAGAAGGGCAGACAGAACAGGAATTTGTCAATAGTGTCATACGGCCTTATTTTTTAGAGAATTATAATTTTGCCAATATTAATGCTTTTTGCATTCAGACGGCTACAGGACACAAGGGAGGTTTAGTCAAATACAATCATCTACAAAAAGACATAAAACGTTCGTTGAGTGGTGATGTTATTGTGACAACCTTTTTGGATTTTTTTAGAATTCCTAAGACCATGCCGAACTATAATCTGATGCTAACGATCCCAACAACGGACGAAAAAATTGCAGTATTAGAAAACGGCATCAAAGAAGATATAGATAGCTATAAATTCATCCCATACATACAAAAACATGAGTTTGAAGCTTTGTTGTTTTCTGATAATCGTGGATTTGAAGGTTTGTACGAACCATGTATTTACAACAAAACACAAACCATTATAAATGCCTATCCCAATCCTGAAAATATAAATAATGCGCCTGAAACAGCTCCATCCAAACGACTAGAAAAAATCTTACATGATTGTGGGGAACGCTATGATAAAGTAACAGAAGGTAATTTAATTGCTGAAGATATTGGAATCAACAAGATGCTAGAAAAATGCCCAAGGTTCAAGGCATGGATAGAAACATTGGTCAATCGAGTTATACAGAATACTTAATTGCGCCTTACCACAAAAGGTATTAATGAAAAAAAGTGCAAAAATTATACCCGTAGAGGTATGATTTATTAATTGACTTATAAAAATACACCCTTTCGGGTATAAAAATAAAATTTCCAACACTTTTATACCTCTTCGGGTATAAAAAGTAAAAAAACTACCAAATTATACCCTTTGGGGTATAAAAAACATAAACCTCTTTCCTTGTTTTGTGCCTGCCCATCCCATCATCTATCGTTTGCAACTACTAGACAGCAGGCATTTATTTGCCTATAATTTAGCTCCTACCTACTAGGCAACCATTCAAATATTATCGTATTTTGTGCAAAACACTTATTTGTTCAAGTCAATAAGTTATTTACAAGCGGATAATACCAACACATGAGAATTACCAAGTTGCCCAAAGCACTAAGTCAAGCCATAAGAAAATTTAAGCCCCTAAGAAAGGACATTAACCACTTCAAGACCAGTTTGTCTGCTTGCTTGAACAGTATTGCCATAGCAGAAGAGAGCAAGGAACACGAAGAAAATTTCAAAAAATATATTGCAGATTTCTTAAAAAACTCCTTGTACCAAGAGCATCTGATTAATACCAAAGAACGCATAGATTTAGCCATCTATTCGGGCAAGGATGCCAAAAGCCACATCAGTGTTTTGATAGAAGTGAAGCGTCCCAGCAACACCAATGAGTTTCCAACAGCCAACAACATTAACAAAAAGGCATTGCATGAACTCTTGTTGTATTACCTCCAAGAGCGCGTTGATAAGAAAAACAACAACATTAAGCATTTGATTGCTACCAATGGCTATGAGTGGTACTTGTTTAAGGGAGAAGACTTCTATGAGCATTTTTATAAAAATACGGCCCTCCAAAAAGAGTACAAAGCGTTTAGGGATGGAGAAAAAGACAGCACTAAGAATGAGTTGTTTTACAAAGAAATAGCCACTAAATACATTGATGAAGTAGGCGAAAATCTAAACTACGTTTATTTTAATGCCAAGGAGTATGAAAAATATTTAGACCTTGAAAACAAAAAAGACAACCAACTGGTTTCGCTCTACAAAACGCTGTCGTCTACCCACTTGCTCAACAAAGCCTTTGGTAATGATAGCAACCAACTGAACAAGGTCTTTTATGGAGAATTGCTGCACCTCATTGGCTTGGAAGAGGTAAAGCAGAAAGGCAAAAAAGTCATTCAACGCCTGCCCAAAAACCAACGAGAATACGGCTCTTTGTTGGAATGTGCTATTTTTACCTTGGAGGATAGAGACTATCTGCACAAAGTCCCCAACCTCAGAAATTATGGCAGCACCAAGGAAGACCAGCTCTTTAATGTGGGGCTAGAATTGTGCTTGACCTGGATCAACCGAGTCTTATTTATCAAGCTCCTAGAATCCCAGCTCTTAGAGTACCATAATGGAGACAAAAACTATAGATTCTTACATCAAGAGTTTATCAAAGGCTTTGACGATTTAGAAGCCTTGTTTTTTTCGGCACTTGCCAAGAAAAAGAGTGAACGCAGTGAGCGTTACCAAGACAAATACCAATACATTCCCTACCTCAATAGTTCGCTCTTTGAAGTCAACGAATTGGAGGATAAAGTCATGCAGTTGTCCAACATCAAAGACGAGCAAATCAAGCTGTATGATAAAACCGTGCTCAAGGACGGCAAAAACAAACGTCTAACAGGCGAAAAGAATACCCTGTACTACTTGTTTGAATTTCTAGAAGCCTATGACTTTAGTAGTGAGGGCAACGGCCAAATTGAAGAAGGAGAACAAAGCAAAGCTTTGATTAATGCTTCTGTACTAGGGCTAATTTTTGAGAAAATCAACGGCTATAAGGATGGCTCTTTTTATACGCCCTCCTACATCACCATGTACATGAGTCGGGAAACCTTGAGGCGGGCGGTAGTGCAAAAAATGAACGCGCATTATCAATGGTCATGCAGCGATTTTGAGGACTTGAAAGAAGAGTTGAGGGATCACATCAGAGCGCAGGGCAAAGCGCGTGACAAGGCGCGCCTAGAAGCCAATAAAGTCATCAACAGCCTCAAAATTTGTGATCCTGCTGTTGGGTCGGGTCACTTTTTGGTCAGTTGCCTCAATGAATTGATCGCCATCAAGAGTGCCTTAAAAATCTTGTGTGATGCAAAAGGAGAACGCCTAGATACCTATGTTTCCTTAGAGAATGATGAGCTAATACTAGAAGACGAAAACGGAGATTTCTTTACTTATAACCCCAGTGTAGCCCGCACCCACGCCACACAAAAGGCCTTGTTCCATGAAAAACAAACCCTGATTGAGAATTGTTTGTTTGCTGTAGACATTAACCCCAATTCGGTCAAAATCTGTAGACTGAGACTGTGGATTGAATTGCTCAAAAATGCCTATTATAATAATAAAAAAGAACTGCAAACCCTGCCCAATATTGACATTAATATCAAATGTGGCAACTCCCTCATCAGTCGGTTTGAATTGGATGATGACCTAAAAAGTGCCTTCAAAAGCAAAACCAATCCTTATTCTCTACGAGATTACAAAAACGCCGTCAAAGAATACAAGCAAACCAATGACAAGAACAGGAAAAAAGAAATCCAAGCCATTATTGACACCATCAAAGGGGCGTTCAAAGATACTTTGGATAAGAAATTCTTAAAAAAATTAGCTACTGCTAGGGGAAAATATGACCTTAAAAATCAAGAACTCACCAACCTCAAAGCCTTTGGTACTAAAGTGCCCAAAAAGGAACGGGACTTGCTCAAAAAACTAAAAATTGCTTTTGAAAAGGCCAATACCCAAAAAGAGGAAATACTAGACAATGTGATCTATCAAAATGCCTTTGAATGGCGTTTTGAGTTTCC
>JBGCDW010000311.1:0-4970 GCA_045105775.1 Aureispira sp. | reverse complement strand
TCTACTAAGTTTGATAATCCTGTCGCCGTGGCTTGATGAACCGTTGTTAATAAATAATCCGTGTATAAGTCTAAATTATCTTCCATTCTGTAAAGTTAAACTTTCTATCTTTATTCATTTAAACTCTGCGTAACTTGAGTTAATAAGTAAACTGGAGAAAGTTATTTATACAACACCAAATAACGAAAATTTCATTATAGAAGTATTTAACTACACTAAAAATAATGAAGTTGTAGAATCTATACCATATTCAGAAGAGCATGATGCAGAAACTCATGCTATTAAATTACCTGAATTTTATTTCAACTTTTTCAATTACATGGTTTATAGATACTACCCAATGCAGAATAGTATTGTATTAACATTCAAGAAAGTATTTAAAAATTATTCAGAATTCATATACTATACAGAATCGGAAAGATTAATTGACAGAATAGTGGAAAGATTTGGATATGATGATAGAGAAGGATTGAAATACATTAAAGAGGACTTCGTATATGGAGATAAACAAGTTGATATATCTTGGGCGTTTGATGGAGGAGTAATAAAATTAGAAAAAGATGAAGACACCAAAAGACCAATTTTATCTTATTTCATTGCTCTAAATCAAACAAAAGAAAAAAGTGATGAACAAAGTGCAAAATCGCAATAGTTGCTATGTACTTACGTTTAACTACTCCATCAAATGCACAGACAAATCCAATTCACCTTCCAGCAAGTCAGTAAGGTCTTTAGCCAATCGTTTTTGTGTTTCCTTATTCATATAAAATAGAGCAATTGATTTTTTAGAACCATTATGTAAGCGCAACTTAAGGCGCAGCATTTTACGCTCAATTTTATCTATATCATCCAAGTTGATTCTTATTTTTCTAAGCCAATTCAATCGAATTAAGATTACCTTATTTTCTATGATAATATAAGGCTTAGAATAGTGTCTGTATTGTATGATAGCCGAAAGGGTGTAGATACAGAGAATTAAGGTGATGTATGACCCTAACTCAATCATTACTCCTACCCAAATCACGGCAACAGCAGAAACCACCAAACTTATAATTGCCAAAATGTTGTGAAGCGCTCTGAAATTGTAGATTCTTACCATGGTTTTGGGATATTAATAAGCCAGCAATTCCTCCAAAGCAGCAAGCAACCGTTCTTGTGGTAAGAACTGACGCTCCAAATCCTTGGCAAACGGAAAGGGCGTATCCAAACTCGCCACACGTTTGATAGGAGCATCCAAATGTTCAAACAAATGCTCGCTGATGTAAGCGGCTAATTCAGCACCAATTCCACCTGTAATAGTGTCTTCATGTAATAATAGTACACGATTGGTTTTTTGAACAGCAGCAGCAATAGCCTCATAATCCAAAGGAAGCAAGGTGCGTAAGTCCAACACTTCTACAGATGCACCCAATTGTTCGGCAGCAGCCTTGGCCCAATATACGGCATTGCCATAGGCAATAATGGTAGCTTCAGTACCCTCCTGAGCAACAACCGCTTTGCCTATTTCGGTGGTATAATAAGCACTGGGTACCTCCGCAGAGATGGAGCGATACAAAGCTTTGTGCTCAAAGAACAAGACAGGGTTGGGATCTTCCAAGGCAGCGAGCAATAGGCCCTTGGCATCAACAGGATTGGAAGGATAAATAATTTTTAGACCTGGAACATGAAAGAACCACGCCTCATTACTTTGAGAGTGAAAAGGCCCTGCTCCAACACCACCACCAGTAGGCATTCTAATGACCACATCTACATTTTGCCCCCAGCGATAATGCAACTTAGCAGCATTGTTTACAATTTGGTTAAAACCACAGGTGACAAAATCAGCAAACTGCATTTCCACCATTGCCTTATACCCCTTGAGACTCAAACCTAGTGCAATACCCACAATGGCACTTTCGCAGAGTGGTGTATTACGCACACGCTCTTTGCCAAATTGCTCCATGAAGCCATCTGTAATTTTAAATACGCCACCATAATCGGCAATATCTTGTCCCATCAGTACCAAATTATCATAGCGTTCCATGCCTTGGCGCAAGCCATTAGAAATGGCATCTACTAGACGAAGTGTTTGGGTGTCTGAAAAATCAGGGGCAATTACGGCTTGTTCATGTGCTGCATACACATCACCTATTTCTGTGCTCAAGGTTGCGGCAACATCAGGGGTGTCATAGGCAACGGCCAATCCAGCTTCAATTTCTTTTTTGTAGCGTTGACGCAAGTTTTGAATGACTTGTTCATCCAATAAGCCTTCTTGAATCAAGAAGTTTTCATAATTTTTGATGGGATCGCGTTCTGCCCAGTAATCCATCAAATCCTTAGGCACATATTTAGTACCAGATGCCTCCTCATGGCCACGCATTCTAAAGGTCTTGCACTCCAATAAAATAGGGCGTGGATTCTTACGCATCGAATTGGCGAGCTTATCTACGGTTTGGTAAACCTCTAAGATGTTATTACCATCTATTTTATGGCCTTCCATGCCATACCCTTGGGCGCGATCTACCAAATCCTGACAGGCATATTGCTCGGCTGTAGGTGTAGATAAGCCATAACCATTGTTCTCAATAACAAAAAGCACGGGCAAGTTCCACACAGCAGCTACATTAAGTGCCTCATGAAAATCTCCTTCACTGGTGCCGCCTTCACCCGTAAAGGCAACAGCAATATGCCCCTCTTGCGCCAAATTACTAGCCAACCCAACTCCACCTGCAAAGGACAATTGAGGTCCAAGGTGAGAAATCATCCCCACAATATTAAATTCAGGGGCACCAAAATGAAAAGAACGATCTCGGCCTTTGGTGAAACCAGGTAATTTTCCTTGCCATTGACAAAAAAGCCGTTCTAATGGCACATCACGAGTGGTAAATACGCCTAAGTTTCGGTGCATGGTGAATACATATTCCTCTGGTTGTAAGGCAGCCGTTACTCCCACCGCAATAGCCTCTTGACCAATACCTGCAAACCATTTGCTAATGCGTCCTTGGCGCAATAATACCAACATTTTTTCTTCGATCATGCGCGGTTGGAGCAAACGCTCATACAACTCTATTAATTTCTTCTTACTCAGGCGTTTTTTATTGTAGTTAATCATGTAGTTATCTTGAAGAATGCCCCAGAAGTATGGGCAGTTGGTTAGAAAAAAATCAACATTAGCAAAGGTAGAAAACCTATAGTTGAACCAAAACAAAAGTGACTAAAAGTTGCATAAAGTAAAGTGGTTTCTACCTAAAAAAAGCACCATCTCTTCCAATAGTGGATGAAGAGATGGTGCTGCTGTCGAGCGATTAATCTACAAGGCTTTATTCTAAAATAGAACGATCATAAAGTTTAAACGTTTTTTGATCTAAAACCATTAGATGCCCCTTGTGCCATCTAGCCCAACCTTTGGAAGTGTTGGTCAATGATTTGGGTGCCTCTTTTTGTAATAATAAAACCTCAGGAGTTGAGGCTTCGCCAGTATTTTTTTCAGCTATAGTATGCTGAACAACAATAGGTTTACCCGTATCCGTAACTCCTACTAGATTGTAAGCACTACCAGAGGGTACTTTATATTGTTGTACAACACTATAATCACCAGTGTTCACTACAACTATTTCCTCGGAATTTTCAAGGGCTAAAAATTCCCCATTGTCAGAAATGGCTAATTCACTTACTTCTTGATCTGGCAAAAGAGCTGTACTTGTCTTATCTGCTGGATTAAAACTATATAAACGAACAGAACTGTGCTTGTAGTAAAACAACGCTGTGGCAGCACTGTATGCTACATCTTTAGGATCTTCTAAGCCTTCTATCAATTGCTTGGACAAAGGCTGTAGTTGCTCTACTTGATAGGCGACATTATTGTACGTTGCTTCATCGAATGCTAGTAGAATATATTGATTGTTCCAAGGTTGCAATTGTACAAGTTCTGTGATGCCTTCCAAAGTATGTTCAGTTACAGAAGCATCAGCAGCTAAGTGTAAATAACCTTGTTGGTAGGTGATGAGTGCATTGCCTTCGCCTTGGTAAAGAAAATTTATGGGTGGTTGTTCTTTGGTCACTGACCATTGAACAACAGGTTGTACAGATGACGTTATCATGGTATTTGTATGTTGATGGGAAGGATCTTGGCAGCTAAAAATGATTACACTTAGTCCTATCCAAAAATTCAAAAAAAAGGTTGATTGCATATTGTTATGATTCGCTAAGAATGCTATTTGGCTTCTTCTGCTTTATCAATGTAGTCATCCAACTCCAAAGATTCATCTGTACCATTGTGTCCGTTTCCAGACCAATCATCACCAATGAGTGCTTCGCTTGTAAAGTCATTGGTTTCAGAGGTATAGGTGTTTTTTACCCAGCCTTGGAACTCTGCATTCGTAGCTTTTTTCTTGATTAGACGTTCCCAAGCTGTTTTACCCGTACCACTTTGGCAAGCAGCAAAAATTAAATATTGTAAATTACTACTTACTTTGTTAGGATCAAAATCATTAGGCCCAATAGTACCACCATCACTTGTTTGAATGACCCCATTCGATTTGTCAATACCGTGTCCACTCCAATAAATGCCGTACGATTTGGAATCATATAATGCATTCGTGAAATCTGCCTTTGTCCCACTTTTATCATATATAACCTTAAAACCTCGTTGTGCTGCATCAATCACATCATCTTCCAAATCGGGCAACTCCTCATCGCGCATTTTTAAATCCTTGGCATTGTTGATTTTATAACCATAAAAGAAGTAAATGGTTTTTCCGTTGTGTTTTTTTGGAGTTAAGACCACTTTAGTTCCTGCAGTGTTGGTATCAAATTTCTGCACGGTAACCTTAGATTTATCCACCTCCAAATCTGTTCCATTGAACAGAGGGAAATACTGTGTTTTCTTTTTTGCCAAAGTAGCTCTAGCAGTTTTGATGGTATCTAATAAAACATCAAGAGCCGCCTGTTCTACTGAGTTAATGCCATCTTTCTTAAAAGCTTTGTGATAC
>JBGCDW010000310.1:0-31865 GCA_045105775.1 Aureispira sp. | reverse complement strand
TCGCGAGAGTAGCGTTTACCCGTGTTTATAGGATGACTATTAAAAAGCATTTATATGCTCTATCCAATAAACTTGATTCAATCCATATTGGATGCTAAAATCTATTTGGACTTAAAAAATTGATTTTATGTGCTAAACCCTACAGCCAAGCGTCATAGAAAGGCTCTTTTAAGGACAATATTATTCATCTCAAAACATTTACAAAACACTATTGTCAAAAACATAATGCAATAGTATTAATAAAAAAAACTGCTTTATCTTAAATTTCCTAATCCCATGCCAACAAAAAAATAGGCAACCTACAAGAGATTGCCTATCCTTTTATCTACTATCCAAAATCAGCCTATTGCTTCACAAACGGATAACTCTTTTCCTCTATTAGAATCCAATAATTACCATTGGCCAATTGCTGTACATTAAGCGTATTGCCATTGATGGCACCTGCTTTTACTACACGCCCATTTACATCCATAATTTGAAAATTGACATTGGGTGCAATGCCTTGGATGGTTAAGACCTCTTTTACAGGATTGGGATATAAATTAACCAATGCTTCCTTGTTTTGAGTAATGCTAGTGTTCGACTTAGGCAGCGCAGCATTGGCTCGAATATAATCAACATTGAACCAACGACCTACTTGGGTTACAGGATCAATTCTTATATCCTTAATCACACCATTCCAAGCAGCATGTCCCGAAACATTAAAGGTTAAGGTTTGCCAAGCCCCATTGCCTGTATAGGTAGCCGCTACAAGGCGCGAACCACTAAAGCCAGGAGCCGTATTGGTACCAAAAAATAAATGTACCCCAAAGTTATTCTGATTGGATTTCATACGTATACTTATCGTAGTTACTTCATCGCTATTAAAGTTAAATGCTCTATTGATAAGCATGGCATCCCCATTGTTGGCTCCAGAACCATTCATAGCATTGGAACCCACACTATGACCATTAACATTGCTAGATGTCCATCCTTCCAAATCATTGGCCGTATTAAACTCAAAAGCTAAATCTTGGGCGTGAAAAGGATTTCTTCCTTCTTCCAATTCCTTGCCATCGGGCATATAATCTCCATCTGTATCGGGTACAGTATTAGGATAATTGGTAGAAGAAGTCCAACGAATATCAAAATATTGACGCTTGCCTGTAGCAACTGATCGGATGTACAAATCCCCATTTTGAATCAAATACCCAGAGGAGGCACTACCTTTTAGGCTTGCTAAATTATTGTGTGGTGTAATTCCTCCTTGATTAGATTGTATGCTTAAACCTCCTAATGTTCCAAAATCTTTAAACACTGCGAGGTAATAATCGCCTACTGCCGCGTCATCCATAGCCATGCCTACATGCCTAGTACTTGGCAAAGATTCATAGGCATACGTGTAGGTAAAATCTTGATTGGCTATAAAGGGCAATTGGTGGTGCTCTTTGTACGAACCATCGCCAATATAGAAGACAGATTCTTTACTAGCTCCATTGCCTGTTCTAGTAACCGTGACATTGGGAAAATTAGGCGCAGAAAGTCCTAGATAATAGGCAACAGACAAAACAAACTTGTGATCGGAACGATAAACATTGGTCCAATTTGGAGCCTTATATTCATTGCCATCGCGCATAAAGGGATGACTACTGATGATAGAGGTATTGGCCTTGCCACTAATACCGCCATTTACATCTCTTATCACAAACGACCACATTCTGGGATGATCGGGGTCATTAGCCCCAGCATTAAACGAAGGGGTAATATCATAATTGGGCAAGGTTATTCTAGGAATTCCAGCATCAGATGTATTGCCCACAAACCAGTGGTTGGGATGTTTGGTTGCCGCACCAATATTACCAAATACACTTGCCTTGGAGTGATTCCACCCTACAAAATGACTGTTGTGTACTTGTCCTGCTCCATCATACGCTAGATATGCCTTTACTACGTAATTAGCATTGACCAAGTTTTCTCCTGAACGTGCGACAAAAACTGACCCATCTACAATAGAATAACTGGCAAACATGATGGTAGATCTGTTTTCTACAAAGACATTGTTTCTAAAGATTAGATTATCGGAAGGGCCTCCGCCTCCTATTCCAGAATATAGGGCAAGTCCATTGGCATACCATTGGCAATTCTCCATCAAATGCAAATCATTATTGGCCCAACCTGCATTGCGTATAATATCGTGTGAACTAGTCAACTGATCAAAAATATCAAAGCCTGTTCCACAGCTATGCCCTTTATTATTACTAAAGGAAATTAACGGGTTTTGATGTGGTCTAATACCATTCAAACGCCCATCGGCAGCTGACTGCCCCATTGGACGCTGTGGAAAAGCAAACCAATAGCCTGTACCTTGAGTGCCTGCTGCGACATTACCCTCAAAAGTGTTCTTGGGGTTGGTAATCCAAAAACTGGCTGGGGTTCTATTTTGAACTTCTGTAAATCTGGTCACATCCTCTGAAGGCGTAAGCTCCTCTCCAGGGATAGGTGCTCTAGTGTGCAATACCAAATTCTCTCGAATAAAGTTATTCTCTTCGGCACCATCTTCTAGGAACAAACCATGCCCGATATGATCGTAACAAACATTTTTATCCACTCTGGTACCGTGTGTTCCATGAATGGTAATGGCTCGATTAAAGGACTTGTGTACACTAGAATTTTCGATATACTGTCCAATACCATCATTCGCCAACAAATGCCAGTGAAAAGGATAACGCCCCATTTCACTTTTTTGCCCCATCCTGTACAACTCTGTATTAGATACATACGCTTTGGCTCCCATCATAATCATAGTATGTGCGCCAAAACCATTGTCGCCTTCTGATGCTGCATTGCCCTGAATTTTGATGTTGTGCGTCAACATCCCAACTTCTGCTCTCAAATCGGCGTTCCATGTTTTACCATTGCCTGTATATGTTTTTTGTACGCCTTTGTGTGGAAATTGAAGTGCAGCAACAGTCAAGCGTTTTGCCCCTCCCGAAAGATTGCTAATAGCCGTGATGGTACGTTCCTCCGCTTCTTGCCAATTGACTCTACTAGATGCAACAACAACTTTGTCGCCCACCTTCCAATTCTCACCAGCCACTACATCAATGGTTGTTGCGCCTGTATTGGCATTGGCATTGAGCTGTGTCCAGCTTGTTTTGGGCGCACCGTGCAATTCGATACGACTCATATGCATAGCCCCTACAAATTTAGTCCCCATGCTGTGCATAGCTGTGTTGTAGGCAACCTTCAAATCTGTACTGTTTTTTTGGCTTCTACTGGCATTGAGCGTGATTGTGGCATTGCCTGTATAGGGTGCGAGTTTTTGACCGATCTGAAATAGGCCATTCATACCATCTGTTAGCAAATACTTACACGTTAGGTTTAGATTGCTGTTTTGGGCCACCACCAATTGCCCATTTACAGTAATGCTTCCTACTGTAACATTATCACGCATACCAATGGCCGAATTGCTGGCTACTATTGCACGATCATTGGGGCCTGGCACTACGCCACCTTGCCAAGTACCTGCATCATTCCAATCATCCAAAACTTCTAGGCGTACATCATCAATAAAGGCGGTGTGGTCGCCTGGTTGTGGATTAATGCCTTGTATCTTTAGGGTGTGGGTACCTTGTGATAATACAAGGGGTAAGCTTGCTTTTTCTTTGTAATTGATAGAACTAAGCGGAAACTCATCTACGAGGATATTATCAATGAGAATTCGGATGTGCTTCTGTTGATTGCCCATATTTCTCAAAGCAGCCTTCATCAATACTCGATGTTGTTTGTTATTATGAATAGCCGCTACATTAAAGGTACGGGTAATAAAGGTATTGGGGCTTTGTAGAAAAACTACCTGCTGCCCTTCTGGGGTATTCGGGTTAGCCCCCGTAAAACCAGAGCCATTGCTGGTAATGCCTGATCCACCTGTAAAGGTATATCCAGCTGCTTGCAAAGTGCTATTATTGGCTGTACTCCAGTACATAAAGGTACCAGCCGCCAAACTCGGGCTCTCAAAACCACTGGCATGATGCCAATTGTTCGTCAACTCTAAGCGCACATCATCCACAAATGCGGTATGATCTCCTGATACTGGGTTAATCCCTTGTATCTTTAAGGTGTGGGAACCTTGTGGTAATACAATAGGCAAACTCACTTTTTCTTCATAATTGGTTGAGGTCAATGGAAAATCACCGATCATAATATTGTCCATAAATACTCGAATCGTCTTTTGTTGGTTGCCCCAATTTCGCAAGGCAGCCTTCAACATTACTCGATAGCTCCTATTGTGATTATTGATGTTTAAAGTGCGTGTAATAGACGAACCGCTTCCTTGTATAAAAACTACTTGTGTTCCTTGTGGGGCATTTGGATTAGCTCCTGTAAAACCAGAGCCATTGCTGGCAATGCCTGTTCCACCTGTAAAATTGTACCCCGAAGCTTGGAAAGTACTATTATTAGCAGTACTCCAATAAAGGAACGTACCAGAGGTAATATTTGGAGATTCAAAATCCCCCTGTGGGAACGTTCCAGAGGGAGCAGCAGAGGTAATGGTAGCTTGCCCCCAACTGATTTGTATGCTCGATAGCATAAGGATAAAAAACAGCATCGTACAATGCCCTGTCAGACTTTTTTGGATGTTCATAGATGTGTGATTGGTTTTAAAATATTTATTAGAATCAATGGCAACATTTGTGCGTTGATTTGCAACAACAAGATGCCGTATATGGATTTCAACAAAAATAATTAATTCTGCTATAATTCTATTAATCAAACACTTCCAATGAAAAAAATCAACTTTAAAATATAGAGTCCCCTCTCCAATCTACCCTCCATTGAAAAATCGTTATTATTTCTACGCTAATCGTACCAACAGAAATCAGCACTATAAAATAGCACCAATGCTAAAAAAACTTCTAAGTAACAGTCTATCAACCATAAGTTATAGAATACCTTTACAAGCTTACTTAAAAAGGGAGCAAAGAGATAGCTAGTTTGTTGGGCTGTTTTTGTATTTTTGCGGCATGGTTCTAGGAGAGTACCCAATACAGTACTATTGTTAGAACAATTCATGGACTAAAACAACAGACAATTATGGTAGATGTGTTATTAGGATTGCAGTGGGGAGATGAAGGAAAAGGTAAAATTGTAGATTATCTAGCAGCGCAATATGATTTGGTGGCACGTTTTCAGGGTGGCCCCAATGCTGGGCATACTCTTTACTTGGAAGGCAAAAAATATGTTTTGCATACGATTCCATCAGGAATTTTCCGCTCCAATGTAGACAATCTCATTGGTAATGGGGTCGTTATTGATCCAACTATTCTTTGTAGAGAAATCGACCAATTATCCAGCTCAGGTGTAGAGTTTTTGAGTCGATTGTACATTGCCCGCAAAGCACACTTGATTTTGCCCTCCCACCGTTTTTTGGATGCCGTCATGGAAGCCGCCAAGGGAGCAGCCAAAATTGGCTCTACGCTTAAGGGCATTGGCCCTACTTATACCGACAAAATTGCACGCCACGGTTTGCGTATAGGTGATATTTTTGCTGATAACTTTGAAGAACGTTACCAAAAATTGAAAGCACACCATTTGCGTATGGCTACGGCTTATCCTGCTGTTGATTTTGATTTGGAAAACGAGGAAAAAACTTGGATGGCTTCGATTGAACGTCTACGTAAACTCCAATTTGTCAATTCAGCCTACTTTGTTAACAAAGCAATACAAGCAGGCAAAAAAATCTTGGCAGAAGGGGCACAAGGCTCTATGCTAGATATTGATTATGGTACTTATCCTTTTGTTACTTCTTCTAATACGATTACGGCAGGTGTTTGTAATGGTTTAGGAATCGCCCCTCAAAAAATTGGAGAAGTGATTGGCATTACCAAGGCCTATTGCACCCGTGTTGGTGGCGGCCCCTTCCCTACCGAATTACATGGCGAAGTAGGAGAAAACATTCGAAAAGCAGGCGGGGAATTTGGTGCTACAACAGGTCGCCCAAGACGCTGTGGCTGGATAGATTTGCCTCAACTACAGTACACAATTATGATTAATGGAGTTACTCAATTGGTGATGACAAAAGTAGATGTCCTAGATGACTTTGAAGAGTTGTGCGCTGCTACGGCCTACCAAACACCAGAAGGGCTAACCAATGAACTACCTTTTGATTTATCCAACAACTGCCCGACTCCTGTGTACACTAGTTATCCAGGCTGGCAAACCGACTTGACACAGATACGCCAATTTGAAGAGTTTCCTGCTGCTGTTCAGCACTATATTCAAGCAATGGAAGATGCCTTAGAAGTTCCTTTTTCTATCATTTCAGTTGGACCAGGACGCGATCAATTGGTCGTCAAAGAAAAAACTTCTGTTTCTGTGTAGATAGTTTATAAGAGTGTAACGATAAAAAAGCACCTGCTCCAAAATTGGAACAGGTGCTTTTTGCTGTTTTGAGCTAATGTTGTAATCAGACTACTATTCTCTGACAATACTCTTTTCAACCGTTTGCTCTACATACTCTGGCTTAAATTTTTCTACTCCTACACGTTTTAAGACATAAGAGGTGGCTCGAAGAACTTTGTCTTGTGGAGCGCGAAGACCTTTTTTATTCTGATCCAAGGTATCCTTCAATAACCCCTGAACATTATCCACTTCTTCTGAGGTAGGAGGACGACCTTCAGAGTGCTGATAGTAACTCTCTGCTGTCAGGTCTGCCAAGCTTTTCTTGCGTTCTTTAACTGTCAATGACAGTTTAATCAACAATTCTTTGCCATCTTCTAACTTTTTGTAGGCGGCAGCAAAGGTTCCTTTTACTTGCTTCCCTGCATCATTGTATAGTTTGACCGTTTCATCATAGGCAGCATTAATTTCTTGAATTGCTTTAATGTCTGAACGGGTTACCCGATTGTTTTCTACGTTTTGAGCAATTTCTTGTAGTTTGCCCTTGAACAATGCGGTTAACTGAGTAATGTTATCGCTGAGTTTTGTCGCTTTTTCGGTTTCCTCTTTCTTGTACTCGTCAATTATTTTTTGTGCCTGAACAGACATTTCTTGCTCAGAGGTATCAGATCCTGTTGTTGCGGCTGCGCCTGCGGCTACGGTAGCGGTAGCGGTATCTGTTTCCTCCTCTTCAGAAGCTACTGAAACATCCGTAAAGCTAATAGCGTATTCCGAATCAATTTTTCGCAATACATTCTCCAATCGGGCCTTTGTTTTAGGAGACAGTTTATTTAGTCCTTTGCTCTTATTAACATCTAAAACCAACGTTTTGCCTTGAAGGGTACAATCTCCTACCAACATGAAGTCTTTTTGCTTCTTGCCTCCCTCTAGTGGTGTTTCCCTAAACTTCTTCCAATTGCTTTCGCCTCCTTTGGGATTACCTAACAAGAAGAATGGTATTTTTGCACTCCTGCTCTCATCCAATCCATTATAAACATGGTTCAGTATCAAAGAAAAAGGAACAGTTTGTCCGTCTTCAAACTTCTTCGTTAAAATAGCTGCCAATGTCCTGAGATACATATTGAGCTTTATTACTTTTAACTTCGGTATAGTAATTGGATTAGTAAAAGACATGATTTATCAATTAGATAGAGTAAAAAATGGTGCTATAGAATTTTTTTGCACTAGGACAAGTTACAACATTCGAGCTACTTTTGCAAGGAATTTTCATAGGTTTCTTAGTAATTTGTCTTTGAGATTGTAATAAACATTCCTCTTCAAAACACTTTTTGTATTGTTTTAGATCTTCTTTGGTATTACCATCATCGTATTCTATCCCTTCTTTCCAAAATCGTTGTCATTCTTTTTGGTAAAACATAAGACTAAGAAATTGTTTAAAAATGGAATTACTTAGCTTCGCTGCTACTTCGTGGTCGTGTGTGCTTTGTAGTTGCCTTGAACGGAGCCTACGAGCTCCTATCAATAAATTCAAACAACTTCTTAGCATATCCTGAATATAAAGCCCAAACGCTACATAAAAGGAGCATTTTATATCCTTTTAACGACCTAATGATAACTTTATTATTGCTTTGTTGAACGAATCTTTCCATTTATGGAGTAAGAGCACGTACTTTGTGTCATCAATTTTTTTTGATAAAAACAGATCCATGGTGACAGGTTGTTTTGCACCTTTGTATGATATGTTATAACTACTACTTTATGCGTTTTTTTTCTTGTATCAGTTTTATTTTTTTTGCTTTTGTAATAAATTTTAGTGCTTGTCAAGAAGCAGAAACACCAATAGTTGTCCCCACAGCAGATAGCGTGGTTGTTGGTCCTCCTCCTAGACGTTTTATGCGCACGAAAACGACTCGTCTTCGGATGCGTCAAACCCCTGATTTGGAAGGAGCGGTACTTCAAATTTTGCAAGAATCGAGCTTTGTAGAGTTTTTATACGACAGTACTCAATTTACGACAACCATATCCTATAACCAACAACAGTACAACAGCAATTGGTACAAGATCATGACGGATGAAGGTCAAGAAGGATGGGTGTATGCTGCCTTTGTAGAATTCTTAGATAAAAAAAGCAATAAGAAAATAATTACTCAAAAGGAGACCGCAGCATTGCTTGAAGCAGCTAATCAACAACAATCTGATTTACTAATTACAGACAAGGAGGAGGACAAACAGGGCGTTGACCAACGCTTACTCAACAATTATCAAGATTTTTTGCAGCAACTGGATGCCCAACGTCCCAGTAGCATTTCTAGTGCCATTGGGCGTTATAAAGCAATTTTAGTAGATCGTAGTACCAAACGCACCCATGATGCAGCTTATGCAGCATTTAGAAAATTGTATCATAAAGTACTGATCCATTTGCAAAAACGCCCACTTGGCAATTATCAACATCTAAAAGCAGAAATCAGACGCTATAAACGCGCTTATATGAAGCGCGATCTCTTCACCCAAGAGTTGGCCAATAATGGATTTAATTTTGGTTTAGACAATGATAAAGTGGTTATTGTAGAAGATGTGGACTTTTTATACCGTGTGTTTTATCGAGAAGTATCGACACCAATGCGTGCTTTTATGAACCAATATCAGTTGGAAACACCTAATTTTTGGTGGCAGCAAAATGAGTTGATGATTCCTCCCAAGGAATTGGCGCGTTGGATCTTGTCTTGGAATTATTTTGTGGCTACTTATCCTGATTTTATGTGGTATTCTGAAGCAAAAAAACGACTGAGTAAACAATTGACGATATTGCTACAGGGCAGCCCTTCTACTCCAGCCTTCGAAAAAACTACCGAACAGTTAAAAGAGGACTACCAAAAAGCCTATTTGTACATTACAGAAAATTATCCTGATTCGAAAATTGGACGCACTTTTCAAGAGTATGTTACCGTGTTGGAAAATAATGACTGGACGTATTCTTCTATCGTTAGTAGCACACAGCAACAATTACTTAGCACCTTGCTAGAAGGATAATAACCAGAAATTACGCCTCTTGCAAGATGCCATCTAGTGCTGCCAAAATTGTTTGTGCCTTGAGCAAGCATTCTTCGTATTCTGCTAGAGCTTGCGAATCAAACACAATAGCTCCCCCCACTTGACAAGAAAGGTACTGCGCTGAAGCATCGTACAAAAGCGAACGAATAACGACATTAAAATCAAAGTCGCCTGTAGGGGTAACATAACCTATTGTTCCTGCATACAAACCACGTGCAACTGTTTCGTATTGCTCAATCAATTGCAAACTGCTTACTTTTGGTGCTCCTGTCATAGACCCAATAGGAAAGGTAGCCTCTAGTGCATCTGTCCAGTGCCGTTGTGGTTGTAGGGTGCCCAATACCGTTGAAATCATTTGAGACACCCGCTCAAAACTATAAATACCAAACAGTTCTTGTACCTGTATACTCCCAGTTGTACAAACTTTGGTCAAGTCATTACGCATAAGGTCTACAATCATTACATTCTCTGCTCTGTCTTTCTCACTCTGTCTCAACTGTTCGCACAATGCCTTATCCTCTGTGGTATTTTTTCCTCTACGAATCGTCCCTTTGATGGGTTGAGCAATTAATTGCTGCCCACGCTTACACAAAAAACGTTCGGGACTTCCACAAAGTGCATAATAATTTTGATGCTGATAATACGCAGCAAAAGGGGTTTGTGCAATGGCATTAAGCCGTTTAAAGGCTGCTATTGGATCTAATAAACAATTCTCTGCAAAAAATTCCTGACAAAAATTGAGTTCATACACATCTCCCGCTACAATATGTTCTTGTATGGTCTTAACGGTCTCCAAATACCTTGCTTTAGACATTCTAGGTCTTAGGTTGACTGCTTTCCAAGGCGGTATGGAATTTTTTTGTGCTTGTATTGCTTCTAAAATCTGTTCAGCAGGTTCGCGTTTGGAAAGCAACTCTAAAACACCATCACAATGAATCAGAATCAAATAGCGTGGTGCAAAGAAATGCAATAAGGGAAAATCTTGTGTCGCTAAATTGGTGGAGCTTAATGCTTCTATATCGTCTTTTAATTCATAACTCAAGTATCCAAACAACCAATCTTGTTGAGCCTCTGCAAAGGTTTTTAATGCTTTAAATGCCCCTTTTGCCGTTCTCAGCTCTAGTTGACGTTCTGCTCCCACGGCCAATACAAATGCATATTTACCATAGGCATCACTTTTGTAATGGTTGCTATCCAAGCAGCAGCACTGTTCCCCTTGCTTTTGTCCCCATAGCAATGCTTTTTGCTTAAAAATTTGCTGTTCTGTTGGGGAAAGTAGTTTTTTCATAATATCCTCTAAAACTTCTAATTCTAGGTTGAGATAATCAGACAAAAAAAGCTACCTCTGGGTTAGAAGTAGCTCTTGGTATTTTTTGATACTATTGTTGTGCATTCTTACTTGGTGGAAGATCGTATCTAATCACATACTTAGGTTCCACCTGATTGTACTAGCGTTTTTTGCTACGCTGGTTTTTGTGACTAGAACCACGCTTGCTTGTTTTTTTCTTAGATTTAGACGAGCTTTTACTACTGTGTCGTTTGCCACGGGTATTGGTATTGGAAGTATTGGTACTAGAGCCACTATTGCCCCCTGTTTTTTTCCTTTTGGGAGAGATCAAAGAATCTAAATTTGTTCCTTTAGGTATTTCTAACTCTCCTTTAGATAATTTGGCAAACTCTTCATAGATCACTTCATCTTGGACACTTTCTCTATTCCAAGCTTTGTAAGACATTTTCATGTAAGCTCCAATTACTGCTACGTAGGCCTCCTGTTGCTCTTTGTCCTCCATCTTCTTTGCCTTTTCGATCATCGTGCGTACGTTAGCTCCATAATGGCGTAGTCGGCGTGTATTAATAGGATAACTCACCTTGTCTGGTTGGCGGCGTGCACGGGCATCGGGCAAATTCTCTGGCTCATCAATATCCAAATCATAATTGGCCATATTCAAAACATGTGACCAAACTTTTAGCTCATAATCGTCCACGTTTCTAGTATGAGGGTGCATCGACATAATCAAACGCACAATTTCCTCTATATACGCTTGACGCGCTTCTTTGTCTTCAATAGTCTTGGCGTGGTTGATCAAGTTTTGGGTATTGCGTCCGTATTCACGAATGAGCAATTGATCTTTTTGGGTATTGTAGTCTGCCATTCTCTTGGCGTTGTTCAGTGTATTATCACTCATATAATTAGTTAGTTCTTATTCTACAGTAACGGATTTGGCTAAGTTGCGTGGCTGATCCACATTGCAACCTCTCAAAACGGCAATATGATATGCCAGTAATTGTAATGGTATAACGGAAAGTAAAGGAACCAATGGTTCTGCTGTTTCTGGTATTTCGATAACGTGGTCAGCAATGGCTGAAATTTGCTCGTCGCCTTCTGTAATAATGGCCAATACCTTTCCTTTTCGTGCTTTGACCTCTTGAATATTACTGATGATTTTTTCGCGAGTACTGCCACTTGTTGCAATAATAACAACAGGCATATTTTCATCAATCAAAGCAATAGGGCCGTGTTTCATTTCAGCAGCAGGGTATCCTTCTGCGTGAATATACGAAATTTCTTTGAGTTTGAGTGCTCCCTCTAATGCAATCGGGAAATTATAGCCTCGCCCCAAGTACAGTGCATTTTCTGCATCTTTCCACAATTGAGCAATATATTTGATCTTGCTGTCTTGCTCTACTACCTTTTTTAATTTGGCAGGCAACGTATCCAATTCGTTGAGCAACTGAAAGTAATACGATTGAGAAATGGTGCCTCTATTATTGGCCAATTGCAGTGCCATCAAGGTCAATAAAGTAACTTGACCTGTAAATGCCTTGGTAGATGCGACTCCAATCTCGGGGCCTGCATGAATGTACGAACCTGCATCGGTTACGCGAGCGATAGAAGAACCAACCACATTACAGATACCATAAGTCAAGGCTTCTTTCTCTTTGGCCAAATCCAATGCCGCCAAAGTATCGGCAGTTTCTCCCGATTGTGAAATAGCAATCACCACATCTTTGCTTGTAATAATAGGATTTCTATAACGGAATTCAGAACCATACTCTACTTCTGTAGGAATACGCGCCAAGTCTTCAAATAAATATTCTCCAATTAAACCCGCAATCCACGAAGTACCACAAGCTACAATAATTAGACGGTCGGCTTGCTTAATCCGATTCTCAAACTCAATCACTCCACCTAATGTAATCAATCCTTTCTGCACATTCAATCTTCCACGCATGGCATCGGCCATTGTAGTCGGTTGCTGGTGAATTTCCTTGAGCATATAATGTTCATATCCTCCTTTTTCAATCGCTTCTATCTCTATATCCAATTGTTCAATGAAAGGGGTTTTTATTTCATTGTCAATTGTTTTTAAGTGCAACTCGCCCGATCTATTCAGTGTTACAATTTCTTCTTCCTTGATGTACACTACATTTTTGGTATACTCTACAATTGGGGAGGCATCTGAAGCCAAGAAAAACTCTTTTTCTCCAATACCTACAACTAGAGGGCTACCTTTTCGTGCAGCTACCATACAATCTGGTTCGTCTTCACTCATTACTACAATAGCATACGCACCTACTACTTTGGTCAATGCTATACGAACCGCTTCTTCCAAGCCTACCTTGTCTCGTTCTTGGATTGCTTCAACCAAATGTACCAAAATTTCCGTATCTGTGTCAGATATAAACTGATGTCCTTCATTCACCAATGCGGTTTTCAGGGCTTCATAATTTTCAATGATTCCATTGTGAATAATAGAAAGACGACTGTTGCCCGATAAATGTGGGTGTGCATTAATATCATTGGGTTCGCCATGTGTGGCCCAACGAGTATGGCCCATTCCTATTGTTCCCGAAACATCGTTGCCATCTATAAAATTTGTCAAGTCTTTGACTTTGCCTTTTTTCTTATAGACTTTTAAGTTATTGTTCTCTTGTAACAATGCAACACCTGCACTATCATAACCTCTGTATTCTAGTCGTTGTAACCCTTTGATAAGAATGTCATAAGCATTTCTAGAGCCAATATAAGCAACAATTCCACACATAATTTATGGTTTAAAGTAGAATGAGTTGGTGCAACTCAATAGATAAAAATAATCGAGCAACAAAAGGACATAGATCATGCCTATTGTCTATATTTCACTTACAGTTGTATCCCCTAATTAGTAACGGGTATAGGTCAGTAATAATTTGGCAGGGAATCGTCCACGTTCGTTGTATAATGTTCCACGTTCAGGATCCAAAGCAGAGGGTAAGGATAAGTATACCGCATTTTCAGGAATGGTACCTTCTACCATATTTTGCAATTCCTCCGAAAGAGACATAGAATAGACCAATGTTCCGTTATTCTCTGCACTCAATCCGCCTCCAAAAATCAAATACGATTGTGTATTACCAATAGAACTAGCTACATCATCTGTTAGTACAAGATTGCCTCCTGCATCTTTGACCTTTGTTACAATCTGAAACGGACTAGGATACTCCAATGATCCAGTATCTACCAACGTAAATACCAATTCGGCACGATTGATAACCACACGGCCTAGTGATTGGATAAATGGAAAACTTACTTTGGTATGCAGACCATCCATACCCTGTATATGAACAACGGTATCTGTTGGCAAATTATCTGTTAATTCTACTGGGTGTGTATGTTCAAATACACTCACTACTTCTGCATCATCATTGGTCAAGAAATCAAAGATTTTTTGTTCGGGAGTGCCTGAAGAATTATCGGTGTAATAAACGGTCAGTTTAGTCAGTGCATCTTTCGATTTAAACCGAACAATACTTCCATTGCTAGGGTTGCTGGCTGCGGGGCGAACGTGTATGCCCTTGAACCAATCCTTGAATGCTGTATTACTAGCATAAATATTGGCAGCAGCTCCCTGTGGATTGAGTAGCATATTACCCAAATCAATGCCAGCTTGATCGTCCAAACGAATACGCAAGTGTGGTGCCAATTCAACGCCATCAACCATTACATTCACAGTATCATTGGGTTCAAAGGTAAAGTTACTTTTTAGTAATTGTGCCTCTGTTCCAAAAACGACATCAGATTTATAATCTACCCCATCCTGTAAGTCATCGACCATACGAGCAATTTCCCATACTTGTGATGCACTAGTGGGTTTGTTTACTCTAAAATCACCATAATGCCCAAAGGTTTCATACGCCAAGGTCAAGACCACAGAATCCAAGGTACTATTAGGAAAAGTAGCTCCTGTATTTCGGAGTCTAAAATTCATGTACGTAGAGGCTATAGATTCGCCCCAATCAGGTGTGTTGTAAGAACCACAAACCATACTGGTTCTATTGGAAGTAATCACTGCTTGTGCTGCTACAGTAGTAGCAATGACTGTTGAGGTATCAGTATATACAATATCTGATGGTTCCTGTTCTACCAAAGAAAGACCGATTTCACTTGAGTCACTACAGCTAATGGCAGAAAATAACCCTACTGATGCAACTATGTACAGTAGGGAGCTAGAAATATATTTCATTATTGATGTTAGAATTTGTAAGGTACAAAATATGGAAATAGTCCAATTGGGTTATTGATTAGTATAACGCTGTAGCCTATAGATGCCGTTGGTATTTTCCAATATTTTTAACAATTGCTCATTGGGCAAAAAATTTTGCAATTAACAAAGTTAGATTTATGTTTCATAACTTAAAACCTAAAACTTTGCCAATTGCAAATTGACCTACAAAAAGACGATCTATACGTTTTCCTCTGCAGTACTCAACAATTCTTCATAGAATTCTAAGTAACGATTGGACAATTCTTCTTGGTATGGTAATACAGTACCAGTAAGAGATTCACTATCAACGCCTTCTGCACCTACAATTGTTCCTTCTGAAAATTTCGCAGCACCTGCGTTTAGGTCTACCTTAGTTCCATCAAAATAAGCACTAATGATATCGCTCAATCCATTGGTTGTCATTTTTGCCTCAAAATCTTTGGCAAAAGCAGTGTTAGCTTGTTCTGCATCGTGAGCCGAGTATACTACCTGTGCATTTTGAAAAATAGGCTCGTTGCGATAGCTAGTTTTTAATAGAGCAGGTAATAGGCTTGTCATCCATCCATGTGCGTGTACAATATCAGGTGCCCAACCAAATTTCTTTACAGTTTCTACTACTCCTTTGCAGAAGAATAAAGTTCTGTCTAAATTATCTTCAAAAAATGTTCCATCTGCTTTTTCAAACATTTGCTTACGCTTAAAGAAGTCTTCATTATCCAAGAAATACACCTGCATACGAGTACCTGGCAAGGAGGCTACTTTAATGATTAGAGGATAATCATCATCATCCACGTTGATGTTCATTCCAGACAAACGAACAACCTCATGAAGGCGATGCCTTCTTTCATTGATAGTACCAAATCTAGGCATTAGGATACGCACTTCTACTCCATTTTCTTGGATGAATTGAGAATACTCTCGCACTATTGTAGACATCTGAGAAAGGAGAGTATATGGTTTCATCTCTTGCGTAACTATCAATATTCTTTTCTTATCGGCCATAAAACTACTCGTTCTAAATTTTAATGAAAAAATCTTTTGGGCAACGATTAAAATCGCTGTCCCGATTTGCAAATTTACGAAAAAAATACCAATTTGCCGTATTAAACCTATTTCTTATAACCTGCATCATAAATTTTTATCTTTAATGAGAGGTTTGGATAGGTTGTTTTACAGTGAGAACGCACTTTATTTGCTCCTTCTTAGTTTTGCCATTTATCGATCTGTCTTCCATACTTATGTACATTTTTAAAACTGTTTCTGCTCTACAACATCACTTAGCAACCTTGCGCCAACAGCATCAGCGGATTGGGTTTGTTCCCACTATGGGTGCTCTACATCATGGGCATCTCCGTTTGGTACAACAAGCACTAGAGCAAGCCGATATTGTTGTTTGTTCTATTTTTGTCAATCCCACACAATTTGGCGAAGAGCAGGACTTGGAATTGTACCCACGTCCTATTGAGCGTGATATACAACAATTGGAAAGCATAGGCTGCAATATTTTATTTTTACCGTCCGTAGAGGAAATCTACCCCAAGGATTGGCATACTCCTGCATTTGATTTAGAGGATTTGGATAAGACTATGGAAGGTGCAGAACGACCAGGGCACTTTGTAGGTGTGGTACAAGTTGTACACCGTTTGTTGTCTATTGTGCAGCCACAAACTTTATTTATGGGACAAAAAGATTATCAACAGTTTACAATTATCAAAAAACTATTGACTCTTTTAGAGGCTCCTATAAATTTGGTTCGCGTTCCTATTGTTAGAGAAAAAGACGGCTTGGCTATGAGTTCTCGCAATGTTCGCCTAAGCCCAGAGGGTCGAAAGAAAGCAGCACTTATTTCGGAAATGCTGTTTCAGGCACAAGAACAAGCCCAGACAGCTTCCTTAGCTACGGTACAACAAAATGCTTTGAATTTCTTACACAACCACGACCTAAAAGCAGATTATTTTACTATCATTAATGGTGATTCCTTAGAACCTATTCGTTCTTTTTCGGAAGCATCCACTGTTACGGCCTGCACCACTGTTCGCATTGATGGCGTGCGTTTATTAGACAACATTATTCTACGAGAAAGCTAGCATTTTATGATTACTAATGTACAAGACGTTTCCAAGGCTTACCAAGACCTTAGCTCTTCCCAAAAGGACTTGCTAAAACTTTTGGCGCTAGTGGATGGTCCTGAGCTAAAAGCCAAGTTGCTACAACTCTCGGTAAAGTCCAAATTAAAAACAGCAACAAAAAAGGCTTACAATGCAATTAATTTGGGGCAAACATTGGAGTTGTTGCGTCGCCAAGGGCTGGTCAAGAAAACACTAGACCAGCAATACCAAATCCATCCCAAAGCATACCATTTGGTTATTCAAAAAACAATTGGAGACCGTCGCCTTACTACTTGGCGCAAGGCCTTGCTGAGTTTACTGCCTGGTATCAAGGAGTCTGTTCCTGCTCGCAGACAGACACAACAATTGTTTAGAGATGCTTCTTTTGCATTGTATACCAACAATTACAAGATGTTTGCAAAAGCCGTGACCTTTCTCAAAGAAGGTCGCTCGTTTTATATGGATAACTTGTACAAACAATTGTTTGTAGATCGTTATGGCATTGCCAATATTCCGCAACTCTCTCCAGAATTTCAGTTTGAATTTTACAAATCTCAATTGGGGACTATGATTATGTCTCTAAAAAATGTACAAATTCCACTGGACAATATACAGAGCATTGCCAATAGTTTGAACAGTGAAGAGTTAGAATTGGTGCACTACTATGTCAGTATGCATGCCTTGTTGCGAGGTGATTGGGAGATTGTACAAAAAATATGGGATGATAAAGATTCTATTCCTGCCCTTCAGTTCAAGGGTTGGTTGTATTTTGTACAAGGTTATAATATCAAGGCACTCAATCGCTATGAACGCGCCCTTCAATTATACAGAAAGAAAGAAAAATCTTTTAAAGCCTATTTTAAGGATTATCATGGTGTAATTTACATTTTGGCTTTACTCAAAGATCACAATACCAAGCATATTCCTGCTATCAAACAATATTTCAAGGATGTGTTATCCAAAACAGTGAGCAATGTTTATCTGTATTTGGGCTGTATAGTAGAGCATTTACAACAACAAACAGAACGTGCTCAAGAATTATTTGAGCAAGAGTATCTGTATTACGATTTGCATGGATTGCTCTATTTGTATGCACAACATTGGACACAGACCTATGCCCCCAATTGGGAAAATTATGCCTTGACCTTACAACACAAGGCTATTAAGAATGGCTATTATTGGGTGGCTTATAATGTAGCAGTATTGATGCAGGAACAATCTACCACACGCAAGGATTTTTATGCCACTAAAGCACAAGAATTGCGTGCTATTATTGGCAACCTGCCTTCATTGCTTGATATTGTAGGGATACAAGAAGAGTGGGAAGTGGCTCTACAAGCACTGGGGGGTCTTAACGGTGGAAATACGGTCACCAATAATAATTTGCAAAGTCGCTTGATCTGGTTGGTTGATTTTGAACGAGAAATCATTCAGCCCAAGATTCAGCGTGTTAATAAAAATGGCACTTGGTCCAAAGGGCGAAATGCCCCCTTTGAGAAATTATTGGAAGGTTCTATTTTGGAAACTACGCCCCATGATTGGCGGATTATTAACACCTTATCCAAAACCCCCGATTACTATCCAACCAATAACAGTTATGGTTTTTACAATCCTACCAAAACATTTCGGACACTTATTGGACATCCTTTATTGTTCTTACACAAATCACCAGAAGTAGCTTGTGAATTGCGTCAGGGAAGTGTAGAATTGGTGGTCAAGGAAATAGCAGAAGGCTACGATTTGCGTCCGTCTATCCCTATCAAACGAGAGGGCTGCTATATTATCAAAGAAACCCCAACACGCTATAAGCTGGTTGAGGTCAGTGACCAACAATTGGAGTTGGCACAAATACTAGGCAAGGAGGGCTTGATGATTCCATTCAAAGGAAAAGCCCAATTGGAAAGCACCCTAGCAGGGCTTTCTAGAATTATGCCGTTGCAATCTGATTTAGAATTTCAGAACGATAGTATTCCTACGGTAGAGGCCGATCATCGTATTTATGTACACTTGCTGCCTGTAGGCGATGGGTTTCATGTAGAATTCTTTGTAAAACCATTTCATGAATCAGCGCCTTACTTTAAGCCTGGCGAGGGTTCTGCTCGTGTAGTTGGCTTGGTCGATAATGTTCGCACACAGACCAAACGCGACTTAAGCATTGAATTGAATGCCTATGAACAAGTGCTAAAGAACTGTACTAGTTTGCAAAATAATCTTAGTGAAAATCAGGTTTGGAACTTGGATAATCCGCACAGTTGTCTTACGCTCCTTCAAGAGTTAGAGCCATTTAAAATAAACAACCAGATTGTAATTGAGTGGCCCAAAGGAGAGCAACTCCGTATTAAAAGGCAAATTGACACCGAGAACTTACAGCTTTCTATTCAACGGGAGAATGATTGGTTTGGAATCTCTGGAACACTACAAGTCAATGAACACCTAGTGTTGAATATGCGCGACTTGTTGATCAAAATGCAGCAACAGCAGTCGGAATTTATCGAATTGGATGATGGGCAATTTTTGGCTTTGAGTAAGCAGCTCAAAAACCAACTGGATGGTATTTATAAATACACGGATGAAGATGGAAAAATACATCCACTTGCTAGTTTTGCACTAGATGAATTACTCACCGATTTTTCAAGTGTTGATGTGGATGATTCTTGGAAGGCGCATACCAAACACTTGCAATCCATAGAACAACAACAGTTTGAAATACCCACTACGCTAGACGCTACCTTGCGAAGTTATCAAATAGAAGGTTATCAGTGGTTATGCAAACTCTCGGAGTGGGGGGTTGGGGCTTGTTTGGCGGATGATATGGGTTTGGGAAAAACAATTCAAGCATTGGCGGTTATTTTGAAACGCGGTGGCAATGGCCCAAGTTTGGTTGTTGCACCTGCCTCTGTTTGTCGCAATTGGATCAAGGAAATTCAGCAATTTGCTCCTAGCCTAACTACGATTCTTTTTAGTGAAAGTGACCGACAACAAAGCATAAAAGATGCCTCGCCTCAACAGGTGATTATCACTACTTATGGCTTGTTACAAACGGAAAGTGAGTTGTTTTCTAGCTGTGTTTTTGAAACCATTGTATTGGATGAAGCACAAGCCATCAAAAACAGCAGTGCCAAACGCTCTCAGGCGGCTATGAAACTGAACGGTAAATTTAAGATTATCACCACTGGTACTCCTATAGAAAATCATTTGGGTGAATTGTGGAATTTGTTCCGTTTTATCAATCCTGGATTGTTGGGCAGTTTGCGTGCTTTTCGCGAACGCTTTGCTATTCCTATTGAAAAAGACAGGAATCGAGCTACGCAGCTACAACTACAACATCTGATTCGTCCATTTATCTTGCGCCGCCACAAAAAAGATGTTTTAAAGGAATTGCCTGCAAAAACAGAAATTGTTTTAAGTGTCAATTTATCCTCCAAGGAACAGGCTTTCTACGAAGCCCTGCGCCAAACAGCAGTGGAGAGCTTGGAACAAGAACCCGAGAAAGCAGGAGGTGCCCAACACTTAAAGGTACTGGCACAAATCATGCGTTTGCGCCGTGCCTGTTGCAATCCTAAATTGGTCGATTCAACCATTGATTTACAGAGTTCTAAATTGATATTGCTCGGTGAGATCATAGATGAATTAATTTCTAATGGACATAAAGCTCTTATCTTTAGTCAATTTGTAGGGCATCTAAAGTTGATTGAAGCGTATGTTCAGCAAAAAAAGATTAGCTATCAATATTTAGATGGTCAAACACCTTCGGCCAAACGTCAAGAGCGGATTGATGCTTTTCAGGAAGGCGAGGGAGATTTGTTTTTGATTAGTTTAAAAGCGGGTGGTACAGGGCTAAATTTAACCGCAGCGGATTATGTGATCCATATGGATCCTTGGTGGAACCCTGCTGTAGAAGACCAAGCCTCAGACCGTGCCCACCGCCTGGGACAAAAACGTCCTGTAACGGTGTATCGTCTTATTGCAGAAAATACAATCGAAGAAAAAATCATCAAACTGCATGAAGATAAGCGCGACTTAGCAGATTCTTTGCTAGAAGGCACCGATGCTAGTTCCAAAATGTCGGCAGCCGATTTGTTGGAATTGATTAAACAACGTTAATTTTTTGTGCAATAAAGTACATTTGCAAAAGAGTTGGTATAACCGTTCTACTCTTTAGGAGGAGAAAAAATACAGATGGTTTGGGCTAATTCTAAAACAAAAAGCCTACATTTGCACCCTTATTAAAAGACAATTGTTCTTTTTTATTCTGTATAATAATTAGATGAACTACTATGGCTAATGAAAAACTACACGATGTGTGGAATAGATTCGGCAAACGTTACAAAGCACATCCTTGGCATGGCATTTCTATTGGAGCAGGTGCTCCTGAGGTAGTCCGCTGCTTCATAGAGGTGGTCCCTGGTGACGAGATGAAATACGAAATTTGTAAAGAAAGTGGTTACTTAATGATTGACCGCCCCAACAAATTTTCTAATACCATTCCTGTTCCTTATGGTTTAATTCCTAGAACCTATTCAGCAGAAGCAATGGCAGAGTTTTGCATGCAGCAAACAGGCCGTACAGGAATTGAAGGCGACAATGATCCTTTGGATATTTGTGTACTCACTGATCGTACGCTCCCCCACGGAGACTTATTGCTAGATGCGGTTGTGGTTGGTGGTTTTCGTATGATTGATGGTGGAGAAGCCGATGATAAAATCATTGCTGTGCTTAAAGGAGATCACACCTATGGTGATATCAAAGATGTATCAGAATGCCCTCCAAAGTTAATCAAACGCATCAAGCATTACTTCTTGACATACAAAGAGGATCCAGACAATCCTGACAAAAATAAAGAAGTTGAAATTACACATACCTATGGACGTGAGGAAGCTTTAGAAGTCGTTCGCAGAAGCCAACAAGATTATGAAACGCACTTTGGTAATTTGGATCAAGATTTGGCAAAAACATTAGCAGAAGCTCTAAATACCACTACCCACTAAGAAGATAATTTCCCAAAATAATAGAAAACGCTGTCCTAATCTTACATTGGGATAGCGTTTTTTCTATTTATAATATCATACCATGCAAAAAAAACTAGCGCGGATTTGCAAGCAAAGTTGCCAATTGAGCCAAGAAGTAGGTGCTTTCTTATGTCAAGAACTCGGAAAAGTACGTGTTTCAGATATTGAGCACAAGCAACGTAATCACTTAGTTAGTTATGTTGACAAGACTGCCGAACTACGCCTAATAGAAGGTCTTCAGGCAATTGTTCCAGAAGCGGCTTTCTTGGCCGAGGAGGGGACTGTGGCAACCGAAGAACGTCCTTGGCTATGGATTATTGATCCGTTGGATGGAACGACCAATTTTTTACATGGCTTGCCTTTTTTTTCTATTAGTTTGGCCTTGCAATACGAGGGTGAAACAGTGGTAGGAATTGTGTATGAGGCCAATCGCCAAGAATTATTTTACAGTTGGAAAGGCGCCTCCTCTGCCTTTTTAAATGGCACTCCGATTCAAGTTAGTCCAACTACCCAACTACAAGACAGTTTGCTGGCTACGGGCTTTCCGTATTATGATTTTGATCGCATGTCGGCTTATTTAAACGTATTGCAGACATTTATGCGCGATACACGAGGATTGCGCCGTTTTGGATCGGCTGCATTAGATCTTGCTTATGTTTCCTGTGGCCGTTTTGATGGTTACTTTGAATATAGTCTCTCCCCTTGGGATGTTGCGGCTGGTGCCTTTCTAGTACAGCAAGCTGGAGGGCAAGTCAGTGATTTCTCTGGTGGCACGAATTATATACATGGTCAGGAGATTGTAGCAGGTAATTCTGCACTCTTTCAAACATTACTAGCGTCCATACAAAAAGATTTTAATCCCTAAAATTGCGTAAAACTACTCTTAATAATATTTAATGAACAAATTCTTTATTAATATTAAGGCTGTATACCTATTGAGATTCAAAAAAGAACAACCTATATATAACATTATATTCCCAAAAACTAGTGTGCTTGTACTCTTTTTCTAAATGATCGTCACCTTTCTTAACCACTCATTTTAACTAGAAAAAATGAAGAAAATACAACAGCTATTTCAAAGCTACCAAGAAGCCAATAACTTCAGAGCATTGCAACCCCAAACACTATACGAACCTTTGGATTACATTTTGTCACTCAAGGGAAAACAAATTCGACCTATTCTCTCTCTATTAGCATGTGATGTTTTTGGGGGAAATGCCCCCGATGCTTTGCCAGTAGCAATGGCAGTAGAAATTTTTCATAACTTCTCTTTGATGCATGATGATATTATGGATGCCTCTCCACTTCGTCGGGGCCAACCCAGTATCCATGAAAAATATGGCAACAATACGGCTATACTATCAGGCGATGTCATGCTCATTTATGCGTATGAGCAACTCCACAAAGTTGATGGCCAATTATTCTTACAATTATTCCCTGTATTTAATAAAGTAGCAATAGGCGTTTGTGAAGGGCAGCAAATGGATGTAGATTTTGAAAGTCAAACAACGGTTGCGCTGGAGGAGTATATTCGTATGATTGAACTCAAAACCTCTGTTTTACTGTATGGAGCACTCAAAATGGGGGCTTTAGTAGCCAATGCGTCCGAAGAAGAAGCTGAATTGATTGGAGATTATGGTCGCAACTTAGGTATTGCTTTCCAAATCAAAGATGACTGGCTCGATACATTTGGCAGCAAAGCAAAAGTTGGAAAACGCATTGGGGGAGATATTGTACAAAACAAAAAAACCGCGCTTGTCATTAAGGCATTGGAGTTGGCCGATGATGCCACTAGAGCAGAACTAACGGCTCTGCTTGCTCAACCGACCCCTGTAGAAGAGGAAGATAGCAAAATTGAAAAGGTGACCAAGATTTTTAGAGCACTTAACATTCCTGAGGAAATGCAAAACTTAATGGATTTGTACAGTAATAAGGCGTTGGATAACTTGGAAAGCTTACGTTTGAGCAATGATAAAAAGCAACAACTACGCGATTTCTTAGACATGCTTATGAAGCGTGAGCATTAGAATAAATGCCCCGAACTAAGAAATTACCGCCAGCAGGAATGCTCTAGTGTTCCTGCTGGTCATAATTGTATGCTTATTGATTCTGTTTAGGGTCTACAACCGTAGGTTCATTCTTCTCATAATAAACCTTGATGTATTCTGCCTGATCAAAGGCCGTCAGTAATACCTCTGTGCGACGATTTCTCTGGTGTTCGTACTCACTACAAGTTGCACCATCTGTACAGTTATTACACAAACGCTGCTCGCCATACCCAACCGCTACAATTCTATCTTCAGCAATTCCTTTTTTGACTACATACGCCTTAGCTGATTTGGCGCGATTGGTAGACAATGTATTATTGTATTGATTGGTTCCTCTGCTATCTGTATGAGAAGACAATTCGATTTTCATGCTTGGAAATTGCTGCATCAATGCTGCCAAACGATCCAAATCTTTTGATGCTTCATCTCTGATGTAATATTTGTCAAAATCATAAAAAATATCTCTCAATTCCAATACATCTCCTTCTTTGAGTGTCTCGGTAATCGTACGTCCTGCAATATTGATGGGTTCCCCCAAACGATCAAAACCAGGGGTCATCAATAGTTCTGTCACTATGGGTTTACAATCTTCGGTCTTGATGAGTGATAATACTTTATTGGCTCCAATAAAACGATCTTTGCGTGCCTTGAGCACATAATCGCAGCCACATTCTAAAGAAAAAGCAAAACGCCCTGTTTTATCAATCGTATACACTTCGTCTTCTCCAGTACAACGATTGAGCAAGGTTACTGTAGAACGAGGCAAGGGACGGTTGTATTCCTTATTGAGTACAACTCCTGCCACATAAGGCTGGCCTGCAGGCAAGGGGCGGCCATCTAGACCAATTAAATCACTAGGATTAAGTGGTGTCGCTCCTGCACTATTGGGATCATTGGAGTCTATGCCATTATTAGGATTGTTAGGATCTTTTAAATTATTGGAATTATTCGGGTTGTCTGAATCATTTGGATCTATCCCATTCAATTGGCTCGCTAACAAATCACTTCTTTTGATAACTCCTACACAGAACTCTTCCAAATCTGCATCTGCCGGCATGGTAAAATATTCCTGTACGGCTACATAACCTTCTTTTTTTACTTCTAGCAAATAGGTCTCTCGTGCATACATGGCATAAGGAAAAATACCCTCATCATTGGTTGAATGGGTTACTCCCTCCATCTTATTGCCCATGCCATCTCTCTGCCCCTCATTAGCCGAACGCAATTGAATCGTATACTCATTGGCTCCCTCTCGTACGGGTTTTAGACTCAAAATGAGGCTTTCATCCGCACTCAAGCCCAATTCTTGACGACGCGCTGTAGATAAATTAGATGGATTGGTTTGGCGAATGGTTACTTGTGCGCCCTCCAAACGCTCATTGGTTTTCTTGTTGTACACACAGATTTGCATAGGGAATTGTGGCCGTGGTTTTACGGTTTTCAGACTGCCACTAGACTGAATTGTAAACTGATAAATATCGTCCTGCCCTTGTCCTCCTAGACGATTGCTGGTAAGAAAACCAGCATTTTCTTCTGCATTCAAAATCAAACCAAAATCATCATAAGGGGAATTAAACGGTGCGCCAATATTAAGCGGAAATTTCCAGCCCGACTGGTCGTTGCTTCCTGTAAACAAAGCCACAAAAATATCTAAACCACCTAAGCCTCCATGCCCCGTAGAGGCAAAATATAGACTGCCATCTTTGTACAAATACGGAAAGACTTCATTGCCTTTAGTATTAATTTCTGGCCCCAAGTTAATAGGGGTTGTCCAATAATCCCCTACCCAAAGACTTG
Organism: Aureispira sp.; assembly: GCA_045105775.1. Classification (GTDB taxonomy): domain Bacteria; phylum Bacteroidota; class Bacteroidia; order Chitinophagales; family Saprospiraceae; genus Aureispira. The sequence continues at coordinate 5,949 of JBGCDW010000310.1, read as the reverse complement.
CATACAAATCCATTCCTCCTTGATGCCCCTCTCCTTTGCTGCTAGAAAATACCAAAATACGCTCATCTGCACTCAAGGTAGGATGACACACATCGTATTCATCGCTATTGAATGGCAATTCTGTAATGTTTTTCCAGAGTCCTTTTTGTTGCTCGGCTGTGTAGATTTTTAGTTTGGTAATTTTGTTCTTACTCGTTTTGCGCTTGCCGCGAATGTAGTTATTCCTAGAAAAGAAAATCTTTTGCTGATCATCTGTAAATGTAACAGGCCCTTCGTGAAACTTTCCATTTAATTCATCAGAGAATGGTTTTGGAGCCATAATTTGTCCTTCTTGGATTGGCGCGTAATACAAATCCATACAGTTGTCATTGATCCATTCGTCCTGCTGGTTCATACTAGCGTTCTTACGAGTAGAAACAAAGACCAACCCATCCTGATAATAGGTAGGACTAAAGTCTAGTTTGGGCGTATTCAGTGCCGTTGCATTGTACAGCTTAACAATGCCCTTGGCACGAAAAGCATTCACTTTGTTGCAGGCTTCAAATCCTTCTTGGGGGCGTTGGTCTTGCCCTTCTTCAGCTTGAGCTTCATTCATTGCTGCTTGTGCCTGATAATATTGTTGAGAAGCTTTGCCATAAAAGCCATTGGACTGCAAAGCCTGTGCATAATACAACCTGTAGATAGGATCTATTGCCTGAAACTTAAGCAATGCTTCGTAGGCTTTTTCTGCATTTTTAAAATCAGCCGTTTTGCGATAACTGTCTCCCAATTTAATCAGTGTTTCCTTATCGTAACTCATCCAACTTTGCCCACCTTTGAGTTGAATGTATTGTGCATAACCTAGATTTTCGTAATGGCGATTTGCTCTAGCATCACTTCCCTGACCACATATATAAGATACCCAACCAACTAAGAAAAGTGTGGTGTATAAAATTTTCATAATAATAATTTTATAGTACAAAGTACCGTGTACTAAATAATCTAAAAGAATCTTGGATTGTGTAACCGTTTGCCTTTTTGACAACAGAAGCAATATTGCAACATCACTTCAAAACTGCCTGCATTGTACGACTGTAAGGGCGTTAAGGTAAAGTCATAAGCTGCTGAAATGGTAAACTGTGGCACAATTCGCCACTGCAACAACCCATCTACAGAATCGCCTACTCTATAGGTTACCCCAAATAATACTTTTTCAAAAAATACAATACTCAAATTAATATCGGCATCAAAAGGAGTATTGGGCACATACTTCAACATCACATTGGGTTGCAAGCTGACATTTTTAGCAATATCAATAGAAACACCCCCTGTCAGGAAGTAATGTTGGGTGAGTTCGGGTTCGATAGTCGATTGGCTATTATTATTAAAATCAATACGATTCTTAAAAAGGCGCGGCACAGAGAAGCCTACATACCAATTGCGGGCTTGGTAGTAGATACCTGTCCCAAAATTGGGCAACACCTTGCTGTTTTCGGCGGCTGGCACAGATTGATCCAAGCTTTGCGTCAATTGAGCATTATCCCAACGAATACTCATGTATGACAAGGTTCCTCTAAGGCCAATGCTCAAGGTTGCTTCGTTTTTTAACGCAATTCTATACGCATAATTTAGATCAAAATTCCAACGATCGGACAAGCCAATTCTGTCATTGGTGACGGATAATCCTACCCCCATTCTACGCTTCCATACAGGGGCGTGAATATTGAAGGTAGCAGTTTGTGGTGCGCCATCTATTCCCAACCATTGGTTTCTATAAATAACCGACAAACAAAGGGCCTCCTTGGCTCCTGCATAAGCGGGATTGTAATACAATTTATTGAACATAAATTGCGTGTATTGGGCATCTTGTTGGCTGCGTGCCATCCAAGCCAAGAGCAATAAAGCTGTTGTTAGTAAAATTCTAAGCATGCTTTTTATGTTTTATTGTTCTTTAAATATTCTTTTTTATTGCATTCTGTATGTTGCAGAGCTGTGCTATCAACAGCTCTGCAAAACAGAAAAAAGCATTCCTTATCGGCGAACTTCTATAAAGCCTTGGAATTTGCGCCCATCGGCCAATTCCATGATATAAAAGTACGTAGCATCAGGTACAGGTGCTCCATTGTGTGTAGCATCCCAGTTGTTCTCATAATTATCATTCTGGTATAATAAATCGCCCCAACGATTGAATACAGTCAGCTTCGTCCCTTCCAGACCATCTAAACAGGGCACAATAAAGGCATCGTTTACTCCATCATTATTGGGGGTCATAGTATTGGGGAAGATACATTCTGTTCCTCCTTGTACATCTAATAATACCAGTGCGGTATCACAGAAAATAGCAGGACAATTAGGATTGCACAATTGATAAATGAACTGCTGATCGACCAATACATCTTGTAGTAGAATATCAAAAGTACCATTGCCCAAATTGGTCAAACGCCCGCTTCCAATATCCTGTGTTATACTAATGTTCCAATTGTTGTTCAATTGGTCATTGGGTAACACATCAATGGTATTTCCTGTACTGTTATAGATCAACACAAAACTATCTGCATTCGCTACAGGTGCATCATCTGTAGTAATAATAATCGTATCCCGAGAATAATCTGTACAAGCTCCATTACTCAAGGTCCAGATAAAGGCATTGGCACCCAAACCTAAGTTGACTAATTCTGTGCGTGTACTCGGAGGCGTTACTATAATAGAGCCAGAGGTGGTCGTCCACAAACCTGTTCCTACACTTGGGGTAGTGGCGGTTACAATAGCGGTATCAATGCCACAAATCACAAAGTCCTCTCCTGCATAGGCTGCATCGGTAGGCAAGGAACTTACTTGCACCTGTACATCATCGGTATCATAATCCAAACAAGGCCCATTAGACAATGACCAAGTAAAGGTATAAGTAGAATCTAGTTGCAATCCGCGTACAAGTGTTATGTGTGCAGTTAGGTCATCAATAATAACCCCTGCACTAGCTTGACTATTGGACTGAATCCAACGCCCTGCGGCCACCGTAGGTGCAATGGCCATCAATTGGGCCGTATCAGCATTACAAATCGCAATATCTAGTCCTGCATTGGCTGTATCTACGCTAGTGGTAGCCGTTACAATCACCAACATGGTATCTACAGAATAATCCAAACAACTACCATTACTCAATGACCAATAAAATTCGATGGTATCAACGGGTAAATTTACGATGGTAGAATTGTTCAAAGTAGGATTGATGATAACCGCACTACTGCTATTGCTGCTCCATTGCCCTGTACTAAATATAGGATTGTTCGCGTCCATAACGGTACTATTGCCACTACACAAAATAATATCTGGCCCTGCATAAGCCAATTCTGGAGGCAAAGCATTGATCGTATACACCACATCATCTATACTAAAGTTGACACAACCTATTGTAGAAAGTGTCCAAGTAAAGGTATAGACTTGTCCAGATACAATCCCTGTAACAGAAGAATTAGGATTGGTAGGATCGGTAATTACTACCCCTTGGCTCAACTGCCCTGCCGATTGTGTCCAAACACCTGTACTAGTAGTAGGCACAGCAGCATCCAAAATAATAGAATCCACACCACACAACACGGCATCAAAGCCTGCAAAAGCTATATCATTACTCAAGGGAGATAATACGACTTGTACAGAATCTACCGAGTAACCTACACAAGCTCCATTAGATAAAGTCCAGTAGTAAGTAGTTGTATCCTGATTGATATTAACAACCAATGACTGTGCATCTGTTGGTGTCGTAATAGTAGCCGAATCGTTCGTCGTCCAAAAGCCTGTTCCAATAGGAGGAACCAAAGCATCTAACTGGGTGGCATTGCCCCCACACAAAACGGTATCTTCTCCTGCATAAGCCACATTACTAGGCAAAATATCAATCGTAATCAAAGTTTGATCCGAAGAATAATCGACACAACCACCATTGGTTAGTGTCCAAGTAAAGGTATAGGTGATCCCTGCGGTCAGATTACTTACAGCACTGTTAGGGTTGGTTGGATTATTAATAACAGCCCCCAAACTCGCTTGTGACGGTGTTTGCGACCAATATCCTACTCCAACACTTGGAGCAACTGCATTTAAAGTAATCGTGCTTTGATTACAATAGGCAGAATCTAAACCAGCATCTGCAATATCCGAAGAAGGAGCCGTCACTGTAATCACTACTGTATCGCTGTCATAATCTATACAACTTCCCGAACTCAACGTCCATACAAACACATTTGCACCATTGGACAAGCCCGAAACAGTAGAGTTGGGCTGTGTTGGGTTGCTAATGGTAGCCGTAGAAGTAGTCGTCCAGAACCCTGTTGCAACCGTAGGAACAGTAGCCGCTAAATTGCTGCTAGTGCTGGCTCCACACAAATTAATATCATTGCCTGCAAAGGCATTATCAGGTGGTGTCGCATTGACGGTTATTGTAGTAATATCACTAGAATAGTCTACACAAGTACCATTGCTCAAGGTCCAAGTAAAGGCATAGGTTGTTCCTGCTGATAAGCCCACTACTTGCGTGTTTGGATCATTGGGTGTTACTATGACTACCCCTTGTGCGGCTTGTGCGGCTGTTTGTGACCATTGGCCAGTACCTGCTGCGGGCGTTACTGCTGCCAACGTCAACGCATTAACACTACAAACCACTTGATTCAAACCTGCATCTGCTGTATCATTGGTCGTAGAAACAACCACCAATACCGTATCTGTAGAGTAGTCTTGACAAGTACCATTACTCAGCGTCCACACAAAAATGCTGGTATCTTGTGGTAAATTGATAACCAAAGTATTGGCTAAAGTAGGATCTATAATGGTTGCACTAGAGGTACTCGTCCAAAAGCCTGTTCCATACTGGGAAGCAAAGGCGGCTAGATTGGTACTATTCTGATTGCACAACAAAATATCTGTGCCTGCATAAGCATTGTCTGGTGGTGCTATATCCACATTAATTTGCACCATATCACTGCTGTAATCGCCACAATTGCTATTGCTCAATACCCAAGTAAAGTTATAGCTTTGGCCTTGTTGTAAGCCTGTGACGGTTGTCGTAGAATTACTAGGATTGGTTATTACAATCCCTTGCCCTGCTTGACTGCTTGATTGTATCCAACGACCTGTTGCTGTAATTGGTGTATTGGCAATCAATGTTGCTGTATTTTGCCCACAAATATTCTGATCCAAACCTGCATTCGCCGTATCTGTACTAATAGGAGTGACATCAATTTGCATAGAATCTACAGAGAAATCGCTACAAGCTCCACTACTCAAGGTCCAGAAGAAGGTACTTGTACCTATTGGTAAATTATAAACAGCACTATTGGTAGCCATTGGATTGGCAATAGTAGCACCCGAAGTTGTTGTCCACATTCCTTGCGCTCCCGTAGCCACTGTTGCAGCTAAAGTGGTTGCAAAACTATCACACAATCCTTGATCTGCACCTGCAAAAGCGGTTACAGCGGGAATGGTATCAATAATAGCTGTAGTCATTGCTGATGCAGGACTTTCACAACCATTCAAGGCAACCGTTACGTAATAATCGCCTGCTTGATTGGCAGTTGCTCCTGTCAAGGTCAAGGTTTGTCCTGTTCCTACGGGTAAGCCATTGGCCAAATACCACGTGTAGGTGCTGCCTAGTGCCGCATTATTAGCAATCAATATCAAATCATCCCCTGCACAAATAGGACTGTTATTATTAGTAACAATAGGGGTTGTTGGAGTTGGATTCACCTGTACCAACACACTCGTATCGGCACTCTGACAGCCATTATTATCAATTATAAATAACGTATAACGTCCTGAATCGACCAAACTAGCATTCAGCACCACACTTGGGCTTTGCTGATTCGATTGGAAGCCATTTGGCCCTGTCCAATTGTACCCTGCTGCTTGTGTTGTGGTTGTTAATACAATCGCATCGCCCTCGCATACGGCAAAATTCGCTGGTATTGCTGGTGTTGCTGG
>JBGCDW010000309.1:0-4536 GCA_045105775.1 Aureispira sp. | reverse complement strand
CGATCTGCGTGGGTTGTACCTAAAAGGTACAAAAGTACTAGCGTATTTAGTTCATAGCAGTGCTATGGAATCAATTTTTAACGATGAGTGAGGGAAAAAGATGCTTTTTTCGCTACGAATTTAGTCGTGATAATGTCTAATACAGGGCAATTTTTTTAATCTTCATGCTTTAAGCCTAAAAGCGTGCAAAATACCTTTTTTATACTATAGTTGATAACCAATTCCAAGTTGGTTATCAACTATAGCACGGGTATATCAAGATAACTCGGAGTTTAGTTTACAGGGTACTCAATTAATTGATCTGTAGCCATTAAATCAGATTACCGCCCATTCAGGGCTTTTTCTCTTTTTTCTTCAGAAGGAATGCTTCCTTCCTTGTTATAACACAGCCCTGCCCTTCAAGACTCTTTATGTTTTGTCCTGCATTCGATGGGGCTTTTTCCAACAACATTCAACCTGATTTTTTCTAGAACTTAACAGTCCTGCCCTTCGAGACTGTTTATGTAAGTATTTCTATCTAATATGGGCACTACTCTATTTTTTATTGGCAGGAGCTAGTACGCTTTATTCAGGTATTCTGGACTTAGATTTTTCATACCAATAGAATATGATCTGTGGATTTTGTTTAGTATAGCTTAATCATAAAATATACCAAACAATATTTAACAATATTGTAGGATTTTAAGAAAAATAACATTTTATTTGCAAGATAAATTAGGTTTTTAATCTATAAAATGTTGATTCAAAATGATTTTTAGTTTGATTAATCCTTTATTGAAAACATTTAAATTGTTTGAAATAAAAATCGTCTTTTAGTTATTCCTTCTAAACACTTTAATTAAACTTAAAAATAGTATGCAAGTAATCTATGCTAGAGTCTATATATTGCTGTTGTGGAGTAGTTTGGCAGCTTGTAATAATACATCCACTCAAGAGCCTAGTTCATCAGTTGTGCTGCCTCCCATGGTTTTGATTGAAGGAGGGATATTGCAGATGGGAGGCGATAACCAACAAGCGGCTGCCAATGAATTTCCCAAACATGCCGTTTCTATTCCATCCTTTTGGATGGACGAAACGGAAGTCACTAATGCTCAATTTGCTGCTTTTGTAGACGCAACCAACTATGTTACGGTGGCAGAACGCCCTGTCAATTGGGAGGAAATGAAAAAAGAACTGCCCCCCAATACTCCTCGTCCTCCTGATAGTGTACTCCTGCCTGGGGCACTTGTTTTTCGAGCCACTTCCCAGCCTGTACGGGTCAATAATCCAGCCTTATGGTGGGAGTGGACACATGGAGCAGATTGGAGACACCCAATTGGCCCGAGTAGTAGTATTGCGGATAAGATGGATCATCCTGTGGTGCAAATTGCTTGGGAAGATGCTAATGCGTATGCAAAATGGTTAGGCAAGCGCCTTCCTACAGAAGCAGAATGGGAGTGGGCTGCCCGAGGCGGCAAAGAGAACCATATTTATCCTTGGGGAAATGAGGATGTGAATACGGGTGCGCCCAAAGCAAATTTCTGGCAAGGGATTTTTCCTTACCAAAACACCTTAAAAGACGGGCATTATGCTACGGCTCCTGTTCGTTCGTTCCCCCCCAATGCTTATGGCTTATACGATATGGCAGGCAATGTTTGGGAGTGGTGTGCCGATTGGTTTGACGTACGTTATTATCAAAAAAAAGAAGCACAACAAGCCAACCCCCAAGGCCCCAAAATGGCTTATAATCCAGCGATGCCCTTGCTTCAAGAAAAAGTGATGCGAGGTGGCTCTTTTTTATGCAATGATAGTTATTGCTCGGGGTATCGGAATGCCCGCCGAATGGGATCGGGTACAGATACCGGTCTAAATCATACAGGATTTAGATGTGTTAAAGATCAGAATTGATATAATATATTTTTTAATTATAATTTAAACACTATGAGAATTTTTTCCCCAAAAACAAAGGCCGTAGGATATGGCCTTGTGATTAGTTGGTTGGGGTTCTGGATAAATGGTTGTACGCCATTTAGTGGAACGCCCCATGGAACCTATCCTGACTTGGATATACCAGACAAGTATCAGCAGTCTTTTTATGATAGTATTCCTTTTCACATGAAGACATGGTATGATAACGATACGACCAATGGTGAGATTCGAGAAGATGTGCGAAACTCGTATTCCAATTGGGATGATTTTTCACCTAAAGTAGCACCTGATAGTGCACCCAATATTTTATTTATTTTGTACGATGATACTGGTTTGGGAGCTTGGTCGCCTTATGGCGGAAGCATCCAGATGCCAACCATGGATAGTATTGCGGCAGATGGTCTTATTTACACCCAATGGCACACTACCGCACTTTGTTCTCCTACGCGTTCTACCATTATGACAGGGCGTAACCACCACCTCAATGGTATGGCATCGATTACAGAAACCGCAGATGGTTATCCTGGTGCTAATGGACGTTTGCCTGCTAATTGTATGCCTTTTGCCGAATTGCTACAAAACAATGGTTACAGTACTTATTGGTTGGGCAAAAATCACAATGTACCCGAAACGGATATTGCCCCAGGAGGTTATCGTGGTTCTTGGCCTTGTCAAATGGGATTTGATCGTTTTTATGGCTTTTTGGGCGGAGAAACCAACAACTGGTATCCTGACCTAGTTTCAGATAACCATTTTATAGAACCTCCCTATACACCAAAAGAAGGGTATCATCTATCACATGATTTGACAGAACAAGCAATTAGAATGCTGAGGAACCAAAACGCTTCTAATCCAAGCAAGCCTTGGTATATGTGGTTCTGCCCTGGTGCCAACCACGCGCCTCACCATGCGCCTGATAGCTTTACACAAATGTATACCAAAGAACAGACGTTCATTGCAGGTTATGAAGTATATAGAGATACGATTTTAAAGCGCATGGTAGATAAAGGTATTTTGCCCGAAACAACAACTGTGACGGCTCTTAATTTTTTACCTGATACGGTTGTTAATCCATTAGATACCATTACGCCATGGGATAGTTTAGATGCTGATAGTAAGGAACTTTTTGTGAGAATGGCGGAGGTATATGCAGGTTTTTCTACCTATACGGATTACAAAATCGGAAAGCTTATTGAATATTTAAAAGAATCTGGACAGTACGAAAATACCATTATTATTTATGCGGCTGACAATGGTGCTTCTGGTGAAGGGACACCTGCAGGATCTGTTAATGAAAACAAATTCTTTAATGGTTATCCTGATGAGTTGGCTGAAAATATGAAGTACTTGGATACTTTAGGTTCTACCGAAACCTACAATCACTTTCCTACAGGTTGGGCAGCGGCTTTCTCTACACCCTTTAAGATGTTCAAACGCTACTCCCAATTTGCAGGAGGAACGAATGATCCTTTGGTGATTAGCTGGCCAAGAGTTATCAAAAAAAGAACAGGACAAAACAATATTCGCCACCAGTATCACCATTCTGTAGATATTGTACCTACACTGATTGATGCGATTAATCATGTTGCTCCAGAAGAGCAAAAAATTAAATTACCTAGCATATACAAAGGCGTAAAGCAACAGCCACTTTCAGGAACGTCTATGTTCTACACGTTCTTAGATGGGTGTGAACCTAATACCTCAACAAAAAAAGAGGTACAGTACTATTGTATGTTGGGAACCAGAGGTATTTGGGCCGATGGTTGGAAAGCAGTAGCCTTACACGCGCCTACTAGTGGTAAGAAACATTTTGATAGAGACGCATGGGAATTGTATCACGTAGACGAAGATCGTTCTGAAGATAATAATTTGGCGGATTCCCTTCCAGAAAAACTAGACTCACTAATCAATCTATGGTATGGAGAAGCAGCTAAAAACAATGTATTACCATTGGATGATAGAGTGGCCAGTGAAATCCTTACGATAGAGCATCCTGGTGGTGAACCTCCAACAGACAACTGGACTTATTACCCCAAAACAACGGCCGTACCTGAAGGGGTCGCTGCCAATATTCGCGGAGCTTCTTATACTATAGAAGCATTGGTTAATATTACTCCTAGTTCTAGTGGTGTTATCTTTGCACATGGTTCTCGTTTTGGAGGACATACCCTATACATTGAGGGAGGAGAATTGGTTTATCTATACAATTTCTTGGGTATTGATAGTAAACAGTACGAGGTGCGTACTAGTTTGGATAGTTATACAGGGAATCAAACTTTTACTGTAAATTTTGACACCACAGATACTTCGGATCCTACAGCAACTGTAGGAACGTTAACACTCTCCATAGGTGGTACTGTATTGGCTACTTTAGAAGGGGTAGAAACGCAGACCGCTAAGTTTACGCTTTCGGGAGATGGGCTTTGTGTGGGCTATGATAGTGCCGATCCAATTACGAATGCATATAGCTCAGAAAAAGGAGAATTTGATTCCTCTAAAGGTCGAATATATAAAGTGAATATATCGGCAAGAGATCGCGCTCCTGTCAATTATGTTGCTGCTGGTAAACGTATGATGTTGCGCCAGTAATCGTTTTATATAGAGTTAGAAAAGATGGGTGTTGGATGC
>JBGCDW010000308.1:0-37333 GCA_045105775.1 Aureispira sp. | reverse complement strand
CTCCAAACAAAAAATGGTTATTTTTCTCCAGCTCATCGTTAAAAATACTCGTCTTAGCCCGCTAAGACTCCGTTTTTCGCCTTGATCTGAATAAAAATACTCCATTTTTTTAGTTAACATTTATTTTGTCCACCTACTTACCAATTAAATTAGATCGTCTTGCGAGTATATCAGTGAAAAAATGCACTAAAGTATTAGACAATCCCCAGAACTATACTATTGAATTGACGTATCAAAGAATTCTATGAAACATTACCTCTATCGCTACTGGTTTTTATGGCTTTTTATAGCGGCATCAATTACATTGGCTACCAATGGGCGTTTTATCAAGATTGCCCAAAGTATGGAGAATTTTGCACTGGCCTATCGAATTATTAACAACGAGTATGTAGATCAAACCGATCCCAATCAATTGATGCGCGTGGGCATTGACTCCATGCTGGCTACACTCGATCCTTATACCAATTATTTTTCAGAAGCCCAGATGGTACAAGTCCGAATGGGGGTCAAAGGGGGTTGGGATGGAATTGGTGTAGAATTGGCACGCAATAAGGGCCAAGTGGTTATTGGAGAATTGATTGGTGGCACCCCTGCCGAACAAAACGACTTGCGTGTAGGGGATGTACTATTGCAAATAGATGGCACAGGATTAGAAGATCGTGCCTTAGATGATATTTCGCAGACCTTGCAGGGCAAAGCAGGGACTAAAGTAACCATTGAGGTGTTGCGTCCCTCCTCAGGAGCACAACGCACCCTAACCTTGGAACGTACCAAAGTAACCAAGGAGAATGTCCCTTATTATGGTATGCTAGATGATGAAACAGGATATATTGTACTGACCACTTTTTCACAGCGCGCAGGTGCCAATGTCAAAAAAGCATTGGAAGCCCTGAAATCAAAACACAATCCCAAGCAGTTGGTCTTGGACTTGCGTAGCAACGGGGGAGGTTTTTTGATAGAAGCCGTCAATATTTGCAATCTATTCTTAAATAAGGGCAATGAAATTGTGTACACCAGAGCCAAAATCCCAGAGTGGGATCGTTCTTTCAAAACCTTAAATACCCCTGTAGATTTGAATATCCCATTGGTGGTATTGATTAATGGTAGTTCGGCTTCGGCCTCAGAAATTGTGGCTGGTGCCTTACAAGATTTGGATCGTGCTATATTGTTGGGGCGCAGTTCTTTTGGCAAAGGCTTGGTTCAGAATACCAAAGACATTGGTTATAGCTCTAAGGTGAAATTGACGACGGCCAAATACTATATTCCAAGTGGACGTTGCGTACAAGCATTAAACTACAAAAACGGAAAACCTGTAAAAGTACCCGATTCTCTGCGCCAATCCTTCAAAACCAAAACTGGACGAGAAGTTTTTGACGGCAATGGCTTAGAGCCTGATGTGGCCTTAGAAGAAAAGGAAAAGAGTGCTCTGCTTAGAGCATTGCTATCGGAGAAAATTATTTTTGACTATGCGAATAAATATCGCGATGAGCACGATTCTATTGTTAGTGCCAAGACCTTTACACTAAGCACCAAAGAGTACCAAGCCTTTGTGGAAATGGCTAGAACACCTTGGATGGCTTATCAAACGGTTACAGAGCAAGCCTTGGACAAATTGGAGCAACAGGCCAAAACAGAAGGTACCTACCAAGAGCTAAAAACTCGTTTTGCACAAACCCGTCAAATTATTGAGCGTGAAAAGCAACAGGCATTTGAGCAAGACCAAAAAGCAATCAAAGAGGCATTGGAAGAAGAAATTGTAGGGCGTTATTATTATCAAACTGGTCAAATCGAAAATCGTTTGGCAAGAGATACAGATGTAGCAGCGGCCTTGGCACTCTTCAAAGATGAATCAAGATTCCAAGAATTGTTAAAACCTTAAAAAACAGGGAGTACTATGAAGATCATACAGCAAATGAAAGCTAAGATATTGATTTTGGCACTAGTTGGAGGGGGATTAATAGGAATTTCTTCTGATTGGAACGACTTTGAAATTGTTAAAAACCTAGAACTATTTTCCAATATTTTTCGCGAACTCAATACCCATTATGTGGATGAAATTGATCCAGAGCAATTGATGGAGACAGGGGTAAAGGCTATGCTCAAAAGTTTGGACCCATATACAACATACATTCCAGCAGATGAAGTAGCGCAATTCAATTCTACCATTACAGGACGTTATGGAGGCTTGGGAGTATCGGTAATAAAGGGACCTGAGCACATCATTATTTCCTTGCCTTATGAGGGCGGCCCTGGTCAATTGGCAGGATTGCGTGTAGGGGATAAGTTGTTGCGTGTTAATGGCGTGAATGTAGTAGGGGCAGGTATGAGAACCATCAGTGAACAGATGCGTGGTCGTCCTGGGACTACTGTTGATGTGGTGGTATTGAGAGAGGGGCAAGAAAAAAAGTTTACGGTTGCTAGAGATGAAATTAACATCAATAATGTGCCCTATTATGGCCGATTGGATGGAGATATTGCGTACATCGTTTTGCAATCTTTTTCTGAGAATGCAGGTAAGAATGTCGCCAATGCGCTCCATGAGTTGGAGCAAGAGGGCAGGGTAAAAGGTATAATCCTTGATTTGCGCGGCAATACAGGCGGCTTATTGACAGAAGCCGTGAATGTCGCCAATGTATTCTTAGAAAAAAATCAAACGGTTGTACAAATCAAAGGCCGTAAGCGCGCTATACAGCAGGTTTTCCGCACACTCAATAGTCCTGTAGATACACAGGCACCCTTGGCGGTCTTGATTGACCAATCATCGGCTTCTGCCTCGGAGATTGTGGCTGGTGCCTTACAAGATTTGGATCGTGGTGTTATTGTGGGGCAGCGTTCTTATGGCAAGGGCTTGGTACAGAATACCCGCGATTTGAGTTTTGGTGCCAAACTCAAAATGACAACCGCTCGTTATTATATTCCTAGTGGCCGTTGCATTCAAGCATTGGAATATAATAATGGAAAGCCCAAGCAAATTATAGATTCTCTGCGTACGGTTTACACCACTACAGGGGGGCGCAAGGTGTATGGCGGCGGTGGCATTCAGCCCGACATTGCAGTGGATAATTCAAGTTTTCTAAAATTAATGAACACCTTTAAGCAAAAGTTGTATTTATTTGACTACGCTGCCGAATATCAAAAAAAGCATCCTACTATTGCCCAACCCAAACAGTTTGAGCTGACGGAGGAAGATTTTGAAGATTTCTTATCCTTCTTAGATAAGAACAATTATGAATACAAAACGGAAACAGAAGTTTTGTTGGAAAAATTAACCCAAGAGGCAGAGAAAGATACTTACGAGGCAGCCTTGAATCAAGAATTGGGAAAGATCAAGCAAGTATTGTCTGATTCGCGACAAGCAGAAATACGTCAACAAAAAGCGCGTTTATTACACCTATTACAGAAATATATTGCTGTGCGTTATTACTATGAGCGTGGTAGTATAGAAACAGGTATCCAAATGGACCCAGAAATTCGTCAAGCTAGAGAAGTTTTGTTGCAAGGCAAGATTTACGATGAAATTTTGGCAACAAAGTAGGGCGCAATTGCAATTCCGATCAACTTCAAAAATAACTTCTGTACTCAAAAGAAAAAATTAAAAGAAACTCTATATTGCAAGCGTTAAGAGACTATTATTCATCTACCCAAAAAATTGGAGAAGCAGTTAGAATATTATGAACAAAATTAGTGTCCGTATAGGGCTAATGACGGGGTTTATTTCGACATTGTATATTACCGTACTTTACTTGGTAGAGCCTACTTGGTTGGTCAATGGATATGAACGTTTGAACTTGCTTTTGTTTTTTGGAGCTGTGATTTATACGTTATACAAAATTCGTCCTACTACCTTAGTACAACAAAGTTTAGAAGATTTAGCCAAAGAAAACCATAAGGAAAGTATCCATCAAGGGGATTTTAAATCTTTTGGTGAATTGTTACAAGCAGGATTTAGAACCTATTTTATTGCTTTTTTGATAAAATTCACCTTTATCTATTTTTTGTTCAATTATTATGATCCTAATCTAGTAGAAATGGTCAGAGATGCAAGCACAGAGATTTTTAAGAACAATATGGATTTTTCGGATGATACGCAGGAAATCATTGAGCAGCGTATTGCCAACTACCGAGCTGGAGAATTTGGCCCAAGTTTGCGCGATCCTTTAGGCTTGATTATCGAATTATTAATAGGCTTTTTTATGGCTTTTCTCACCGCTTTGTTTATGAAGCGTGAGCAGCCAGATTATTAGAAAAATCAGAGCAACAAAAAAATGAATACCAAAGCAATTGCAACGCTGAGTTTAAAATTGGCCTTAATAGGAGGGGTTATTTTCTTTTTGGGACGTTGGGGGTTATTATTAATGCAATTACAAGTTTCGGATGCAGCCGTTTGGTGGTTTCGGATTACGCCAGTAGCTACCCTTACCATAGGAATACTGGCTTTAAAAGGAAGCCAAAAAGGGTATTTGAGTTTTGGCGAAGGATTTAAGCTAGGAAGCTTAACCACGCTATTTTTAGCCTTGTTTATGAGTGGTGCTACTTGGTTGTACATGACAAATGTTCATCCCAATTATACCCAAGAATACGAGCAGGCTTATCGCGATTTTCATTATAATAAAATGATGCGTGAATACATTGGGGAAACATGGAAAAAAGATACCATTACCCAAGGGGCTATAGATACCGTTAACAATGGCTTGGATTTGAATATTCAAAATTATACAGGACATTTATTTACAGTGGCTGGGCAAACACAAACAGCATTTGTATATACTATTTTTTGGGGGTTGCTGACTTTATTTACTGTAATAGTGCTGGCTCGAAAAGTCCGCGAATAAGACGCTTTTTACGACCTAAATTATTATTAATCAAACATAAGCACTCCTTTATATCATTCCCCAATAACGCAACTGTATATGAGTTTAGATATATCTATTGTTATTCCTCAATTGAATGAAGAAGAATCGCTACCTGAATTATCAGCTTGGATTCATCGTGTATTGGAACCCCGTGGTCTTTCTTATGAAGTTATCTTTATAGATGATGGCAGTACCGACAACTCTTGGCAGGTTATTGAGCAGTTACGCCAAGATAATCCCAGCATTAAGGGGATTAAGTTTCGACGCAATTATGGCAAATCAGCTGCCCTCAATGAGGGCTTCAAAGTTGCCCAAGGAGCCGTAGTATTTACGATGGATGCCGATTTGCAAGACTCGCCCGATGAATTGCCAGAAATGTACAGAATGGTGCTAGAAGAGGGCTATGATTTGGTGTCGGGCTGGAAGAAAAAACGCTTTGATTCCTTTATCAAAAATAATACAAGTAAACTCTACAACTGGACCACCCGAAAAATGTCGGGCATCGAACTCAATGGCTTCAATTGTGGCCTCAAGGCTTACCAAAACGCCGTTATAAAGAACATAGAAATCTATGGCGAAATGCACCGTTACATTCCTGTGATTGCCAATAATGCAGGCTTTACGCGTATTGGGGAGAAAGCGGTAAAGCATCAAGCACGTTTGCACGGCGTATCTAAGTTTGGAATTGCCCGTTTCATTCGAGGCCCTTTAGATTTGCTTTCCATTATGTTTGTGGGGCGTTTTGGCAAGCGACCCATGCACTTATTTGGCTCGTGGGGGCTTATCTTGTTTTTTATAGGTTTTGTGGCCACCGTTATTATTGGGTACACCAAATTGTATTATTTGGGCAAAGGTTTACCGGCACCCTTAGTAACCGCTTCGCCCTATTTTTATATTGCGTTGACCTGTATGATTATGGGTACACAGTTGTTTCTGACGGGATTTTTGGCCGAAATGGTAGCACGCAATGCACCCAATAGAAATCGCTATGGTGTTGCTGAACGCTTGGGTGTAGAAGAAACATCGGACTCTAAAAAAGCAGCCCTAGAGGTATTGGAATTGTTTGTGCAACGCGTAGAACCCAATGCTCCTGGCAAACAACAACCCGAATAAGCCATTCAGCGTATGAATCTAAATCAAATTACCGTTCCTTCGCTAGATGTTAACAAAGCCATTGGTTTTTACCAACAATTGGGACTTCGATTGATGGTGCATTCACACGACCATTATGCCCGTTTTGAATGCCCCAATGGTACCGCTACCTTTTCTTTGCATCAAGTAGATGCTTTGCCTAGTGGAAATGGCATTTGGGTGTATTTTGAAGTAGAAGAATTGGATCAAAAGGTAGAGCGATTATTGGCAGCAGGAGTAGTGTTTGAGCAATTGCCCACCGATCAATCTTGGTTGTGGAGAGAAGCCCGTCTCAAGGATTTGGATGGCAATCAATTGATTTTATTCTTTGCTGGTGAGAACAGAAAAAATCCACCTTGGCGTATAAATTCTGACAACTAATGCAACAAGAACTCTTAGATGATTGGATGGAGGAAGAGGAAGCAATGGTTTATGAACCTGCTTCTTTGGGAATTCGCTTTATAGCCTTTGTAATTGATTTGTTTATTTTTATGCTGCTGATTATGGCATCTAGCATTAGTACTATTATATTCGATAGCGAAGCTTGGTTTGGACTGGTGTTTTTGGGAGGGGGGATTGCAATCGTAATGCACCAAAAGGAGAAAAATGCAAGCTATGGCAAACAATGGATGGGCTTACAAATTGTGCATATTGAAGAACCAAGACTGCACTGGGCCAACAAAATTGTACGATTCATTCTAAAATATATATTCATCAGCTCACCTATTTTGTTTGCGATTGTCACCTTCATTGCCAAACGACAACGAAAAGATCCACAACAAGTATTTTTGCACGATGTAGCCAGCCGAACCAAGGTGGTGAAACGGGTGGAGTAAATAGTGTTTAGACGGTTATTAAAAATAGTATGAAAATTATAATAATAGGCCCAGCCTACCCACTTAGAGGCGGTTTAGCTGCCTTCAATGAACGACTGGCAGAGGCATTTTTGGAACAAGGAGATGAGGTAGAAATGGTCACCTTTAGTTTGCAATATCCCAATATTTTATTTCCAGGCAAAACCCAATACAGCGACGACCCAGCCCCTCAAAACTTATCCATTAGTGTGGCAATCAATTCGGTCAATCCTTTCAATTGGTTGCGAGTAGGCAAGGCACTGGCCCAAAAAAAAGCCGACTTGGTTATTTGCCGTTTTTGGCTGCCCTTTATGGGGCCTTGTTTGGGCACGATTCTGCGCCAAATCAAAAAGAACAACTACAGCAAGATTGTTTCTATTATTGATAATATAGTGCCACACGAAAAACGCATTGGCGATAAAGCCTTTGCCCATTATTATGTAAAACCAGTAGATGCCTTTGTTGTCATGTCGCGTTCGGTAGAGCAAGAATTACAACCTTTTTTACAGCCACACCAAACAGTAACTTATTTGCCACATCCTATTTATGATAGTTATGGCAATCGAATGAGCAAAACGGCTGCTTGTGAGAAATTAGCATTGCCAGAACAACAGCCGTACTTGCTGTATTTTGGCTTTATCCGTGCCTACAAGGGCTTGGATATACTCCTAAAAGCGATGGCCGACCCCCGAATTCGTGCTTTGGGAATAAAATTGATGGTGGCAGGAGAGTATTACGCTTCGCCTGAGTTGTATGAGAACATTATTAAAGAAGAGCAACTAGAAGAGCAAGTGATCTTGCGAACAGATTTTATTCCAGAGCAAGATGTAGCCGCCTATTTTGGAGCAGCCGACATGGTAGTACAGCCCTACAAAACGGCAACACAGAGTGGCATTACCCAATTGGCCTACCATTTTGAGGTGCCTATGTTGGTAACGGCTGTAGGGGGCTTGCCAGAGGTGGTTGCTGATGGCGAGGCAGGTTATGTGGTGCCTCCCAATAATCCCTTGGCGGTTGCCGATGCCCTAGTTGATTTTTATAACAATAAAAGAAAAGAGCATTTCAAAAAAGGAGTGCAAGCGCGCAAAGAGGAATTTTCTTGGGATAATTTTTTGGCGGGGATTCAACCGTAGCGACGCAAAATTTTGCGTCGCTACGGTTGAATATTTTGCGTCGCTACGGTTGAATATTTTGCGTCGCTATTGTTCATCTTCCCCATGATCGTTGTTGTTGGGTGTTGTAAAACCCGAACTACTAGTAGTCGGTGCCGTACCAACCGTGGGCGGTGTCGGAATCGAAGCAGAAGGAGCTGCTGCGCCACTAGAAGGACTGATAGGCGTAGGAGGGTCAGCAGGCAAAATGTATACAGGTTGTTGAGCTGCTAGGTTTGTTGTTGGAGCATTGTCGCCAGCCGTAAAAAGTCCTGTAATGGTTCTTTGAATTGTATTGAGAATATCAAAGGTAAAGGTATCGCTATAGCCTACAAAGAAGGCAATGAGCAAGGGCAATAAACTGCTGTTTTGTACTCGGTCTACTATACCCAAGCTTACAAATGCCAAATATACCGCAGCACCCATTACTACGCCCAATACAGGACGAATAATCACCCATTTGAGTGTATTGCCAAATTCGTGTACTGGTTTTTGGTAAAATTGGGAGAGCATAGCCGCAAAACTACCGATAAAACTCCAAATTACTACGCCCATAGGAATGCCCAAAAGCGGATAGATGCGAATATCTCTCCAAGTAACCCCTTCATAATTGAGGAATACTAAGACTGCTGTTAAGGCAGCAAAAACAATAGCAATGCCTGTTAATACGTTTTTGCTGGTACGGATGGTTCGCTTTTGATCTTGGCTTTGCAAATCGAGGATGTTTTGCTTGTATTTTTGCATTTCATCATAAATATTGATGGTATGCACTACCGTCGCAATCGAAGTTAGATCATAGTCATTGTCATTATCTTTGTTTTTATTTTTATGCTCCGTGTTGAGGGTAGAGGTCATCTCTGAAACCGCTGTACGAATACCTCGGAGGGCGGCCAGTGCCTCGGCTTTGAGTTCGGCATAACCAATCAAGTCTACTCGAATGGCCATGAGGCTTTCCATATACGTGGCTTTGTAAACCATCTGTGGAAATAAATTATCTACAGTAGCACAATCAAATTCTACTTCATCTTCAATGATTTGCAACTCATTGAGTACCTCTTCGCTCGGAGTTTCTCTACTCAATTCGTTCACTCGCTGAAGCAAGGCAGTATACTCCTCACTTTTATTGGTATTATTTTTTTTGTAGGTTGGATCAAAATGATCGGCCTCCATAATAGCGCGGTACAATTGGCGCAACTGGGACAAATCTACTCGAATACTTTCTACTAATGTTGCAATTTTATCAGAAATGGCCTCGTCAACGGGGTGCAGGCTGCGCGTATTGAAATTAGTGCCCTTTTTTTTGTGCGACCAAGCAATATTCTTAGGTACAATAGGAGCAACAGGTATTTGATTAGCCGTAGATTGGACAATATTTGGTATAAAAGTAGGTGGCTTAGGTGTAGGAGGTAGAATGGCCATGATAACGGTATTTGATAGTAGGGGTTTAGAAAAATTAAATGCTTATGGTCAATAAATCTTGGGTACAGGATAGAAACAATTCTTAAACTATCAAAAAAAATTCAATACCCCAATCAAATACCCCAAAAAAGGCTATAAAAGTTCCAAACAACGGTATAAACTCTCTCGCCAGTGTGGTATAGCCAAATCAAAATCCGCTTTTATCTTGGCTTTGTTGAGCAAACTGAAGGGTGGCCGTTGGGCAGGGGTTGGATAATCTTTGGTTTCTATGGGCAACAATTGACAGGCTATTTCTTTGTGTTCAAAAATAGCATGGGCAAAGTCATACCAAGAGCAAACCCCTTCATTACTATAATGATAAACCCCACCAAAGGCTTCTTCCTTATGGTTTGCTTTGTGAATAATAATGTCCAACAAGGCTTGAGCCAAATCTCTAGCATAAGTAGGGCTACCAATTTGGTCAAAAATGACCGAGAGTTGTTCGCGTTCTGTTCCTAGACGCAGCATGGTTTTGACAAAATTATTTCCAAAACTGCTATAGACCCAAGAGGTACGTACCGTAATCATTTCCTCTTGTATGGCTAGTGCTTCTAGCTCACCCGATAGTTTGGTTTTGCCATAAACACTCTGTGGGCTGGTGACATCCTCTTCCTTAAAAGGCGTATTTTGAGTATTGTGATACACATAATCTGTAGAAAGATGTAAGAGGCGCGTATGGGTTATTTTAGAAGCTAGTGCTAGATTTTTTACTCCCTCTACATTTACAGCAGTGGCTTTGTCGGAATCTTGTTCGGCTTTATCTACAGCAGTATAAGCCGCACAATTGATGCAATAATCGAATTGATGTTGCTCAAAGAAATTCTGTACGGCTGCTTTATTGGTAATATCTAATTCCGTATAATCGGTAAAGAGCCATTGTGTAGCAGGGTAATTTTTGGCTAACACTTGTAATTCGTTGCCTACTTGCCCTTGAGCACCTGTCACTAAAATATGTAATCCTTGCATGTGCATCGTATAACGTGTGTTTGAAATTTAAGCCTAAGCCTCTTGGTAGGTGAAATGTCCTTTGTGCTCCCCCAAAACAGGCAGAACAAGGTCTTTGTCGGAGAGTTTGGCATCTTTTAGATCAATTTTCCAATCAATGTTGAGTTGGGGATCATTGTATAAAAGTCCGCCTTCACTCTCTTTGTTATAATAATTGTCACACTTATAGAAAAAATCTGCTCTAGCAGATAAAACCACATAGCCATGTGCAAAACCACGAGGAACAAAGAGTTGTTTCTTGTTGTTGGCTGTTAATACAATACTGTACGATTTTCCATAAGTAGGCGAACCCACTCTCAAATCTACTACTACGTCCAAGACTTCGCCTTCTATTACGCGTACCAATTTGGCTTGTGCATGTTCTCCCTGTTGGTAGTGCAAGCCTCGCAATACACCATAACTAGAACGCGCTTGATTATCCTGAATAAAAGTGGTTTCAATCCCTGCTTCTGCAAAGGTTTGATGTTGGTAACTCTCATAAAAATACCCTCTAGAATCGCCCCAAACTTTGGGTTCAAAAACAATCAAATCAGGAAACGGTGTGGTATGAAAAGGCATAGATTGGTATAATTTATAAAATGAAGGTTCGGAATGCAAAAATAAAAAAATAAGCTTCTTGTCCTTGTTTTTAGCGTTCAAAACAAGGAAATTGTTCTCTTAGAAAATCCAAATAGTACACTTCGTAAATTTGGAAGCCTTCTGTGAAGCGCAAGCGCACTTGATCGACTTCGGCTGTAGCCAAATGTTTGGCATCTGTTTTAGTCAAAACAAAACTCCCCTCATAAGAGGTTATGCTCCCTTGTACAACCGCCTTGGCACCTTTGTAGCTTTTTAGAAAAAACTCTTTGCCTTGCATGGTTTTGATCGTCATATTAGAATTGGCAGGAATGTCTCCAAACTTTTCCTTGGCAGCAGCACTAGCAATAGAAAGTACAATGTTAAGGGTCATGCTGCCTTCTGAGTTTTGGCTCAAGTAGCCCTCACAACGCATAAAATCCTTGGTTTTCAGGAATTTGCGGTATTGTTCGGGGGTGTAGGCAAAGAATAGACGGGGGGGCAATCCTCGTTTGCGTGTGCCTGTAAATTCATCTACATGATCAAACGCAAAGGCACATTGATTGGTAGAGGGGGCAGGAGTGGGCACGGATGTATTGGTTGAGGAAGTGGCTAACAGACGTAGTTCTTCTTCGGGGCTCAAGGCAATAGTAGGAATTTTTTTCTTGGATTTAGAAGATTCAAGAGGCGTTTCCTTGGCCGTATTGCTGGTGTTTTTTTTGGGGGCGGTTGCTTGATTCGTAGGTATTAAGCTATCTTGTGGTGGTGTTGGAACTGTAGTCTCGTTTTTGGATTTGGCTTCTTGTTTTGAACGCTTTTTGGTAGCTTTTTGCTTGTTGCGTTTCTTTTTGGGCGCAAGTTCTTTTACTGTTACTACGCTGGAGGGTTGGGGGCGCGTAGTGTCTTGGAGCATTTGATAATGGGGAAGAGAAGGGGGTGTTATGGTCTTGTCAATGTTGTTCCAACCAATTATTATACAAAAAAAACAACCAATAAAAAATGTCATAAGTAATAGCAATTGAACGATAAAGGTAGAATGCAAAGATAAGAACAAGGAGGGCAGCCCCCAAAATTAAAGCACTATTCTTGCCTGATTAATGAATAACTACTAAATTGTTGCAAGCCTTTTGCCATTTTGGGCCAAATAGTTAGAATGGCTCTCAAATCTTCAAAATTAGCAGACAATGAAACATCTGAGCTACTGGTGCCTATTGGCTACCGCCTTAGTATGGAGCAGTTGCCAAGAGCAACCTTCCTCTTCCGATTCTAATATATCCTCTGACCAAGCTGGCGGTCAAAAAGTGTATTTAAAACATCCAGACAAAATTACCATGAATTATCCCAAAACAAAACGCGTAGCCGTCAAAGACACTTTTTTTGATGTGGTGGTGGAAGATCCTTATCGTTGGCTAGAAGATGCGGTAACAGAAGAACCCGAAAAGGAAATTAACCAGTGGGTAGAAGCACAGAGTAAATTGGCGCGCAACTATTTGGATGGGATTACCTACAAGGAGGCTATTGCCGCCCGCCTAGAAAAATTGTACGATTACGAACGTCAATCGGCTCCTATGAAGGAGGGTGGTGCCTTGTATTATTATAAAAATAATGGCTTACAAAACCAAGCGGTTATGTACCGAAAAGCGACTTGGGATAGCCCCAAAGAAGAAGTGTTTTTGGATCCCAATACCTTCTCAGAAGATGGCACGGTTTCTTTGGGAGGGGTTAGTTTTTCTAAAGACGGGCGTTATGCGGCTTATCAAACTTCTGCATCGGGTTCGGATTGGCGATCTGTACAGATTATTGATACCAAGGAGAACAATAAGTTGTTGGCCGACAAAGTGGATTGGTTGCGTTATTCGGGCGTATCTTGGTACAAGAATGGCTTCTTTTACAGTCGTTATGGGGATAATTTGGGGGAGGATAAGTATGTAGAGCAAAATCAATTTCACAAGGTTTTTTATCACAAAGTAGGTACGACTCAATCCAAGGATCAACTCATTTTTGCCGATCATACCGAGTCTTCTAGAAATTATGGAGTGGATGTGACCGAAGATGAGCAGTATTTGATTTTGACGATCACGGAATCGACTAGTGGCAATGCCTTATACTACAAAAAATCAAATAATACAGAGGGTAAGTTTATCCGTTTGATTGATAATTTTGAGCACGATTATTATGTTATTGATAATGTTGGGAATAGTTTATTGGTGTATACCAATTATCAAGCTCCAACCTACCAACTGATTCGTATCAACTTGGATAAACCCGCCCCCAAAAACTGGGTTTCGGTCATTCCTGCTCGTGAAAAAGCTACGCTCAATGGTGTACAAGTACTCGGCAAGCGTTTGGTAGCGCGTTACACCAAGGAAATTACCAACGAATTGGAAGTGTTTGAATTGGATGGAAAATCGGTAGGGACTGTTGCGCTGCCCGAAATGGTTAGCAAAACGGCTCCTGTTACCATTAGTGGCCTTACAGGCAAAAAAGAAGAGGCAGAGGCTTATTTTAGTTTGAGTTCGTTTACCATCCCTAGCACTATTTGCAAAGTCAATCTCAAGACGTTGCAATCGAATGTATGGAAGCAGCCCAAAATTGATTTTAATCCCAAAGATTATCAAGTAGAATACACGCATTATACTTCCAAGGATGGGACTTCTATTCCAATGAGTATTGTGTATAAAAAAGGTGTAAAGCGCGATGGGAACAATCCTACTTTATTGTATGGTTATGGTGGGTTTAATATTAGCATTTTGCCGCGTTTCGCGCTCAATCGCCTGCCGTTTTTGGAGAAAGGGGGTATTTATGCGGTTGCCAATATTCGTGGTGGTGGAGAAATGGGAACGAAGTGGCATGAGGCTGGCACACAGCTCAAGAAACAGAATGTATTTGATGATTTTATTGCAGCAGCCGAATACCTTATCAAAGAAAAATATACCTCCTCTGAGAAGTTGGCTATCGAAGGCCGTTCCAATGGAGGTTTGTTGGTGGGAGCATGTATGACTCAACGTCCAGAGTTGTACAAAGTAGCGTTCCCGATTGTAGGGGTATTGGATATGATGCGTTATCACACCTTTACTATTGGACACTTCTGGGCTGCTGATTATGGAAGAAGTGACGACAAAACACAGTATAAGAATTTGTTGGCTTACTCTCCTGTACACAATGTACGTCCTACGGATTATCCAGCTACTATGGTTATGACGGCCGATCACGATGATAGAGTTGTCCCTGCACATTCCTTCAAGTTTGGGGCAGCACTGCAAGCCAACCAGACCGCCAAGAGCCCCATCTTGCTTAGAATTGATAGAAAAGCAGGGCATGGTGCAGGCAAGCCCACCAAAAAAGTAATAGAAGAAGAGGCGGATAAATTGGCCTTTCTAATGTTTAATTTGGGCGTAAACTGGTAAATACACCACCACATATATGGCAGCTAATAGGAGAAAAAATCTAGGAATAGTAGTAGGCATCAACCTGCTATTGGCTGCTATTTGGTGGTGGCTGCCCTTGTGGATGTATGGGGTGTTTGACGACGGCATGTTTTACGCTTGTATAGCGCGCAACTTGGTCTACGATGCGCAGGAGACTATTTGGGATTTAAAGGTATCCAATGCACTGGATGCTTCGTTTAATGGACATCCTCCGCTCAATTTTTGGATACAGGCGTTATTTTTTAAACTATTGGGCGATGTATATTGGGTAGAGCGTGTTTATTCTCTACTCTTGGCTTTGTGCAGCATGGGGTTGCTGGTGGCTTGTTGGCGATTGTTTCAACGAGATGGTGCGCGGTTGGCTCTGTTGTTTTGGCTGACGGTTCCTATGGTGGGCTGGAGTTTTGGCAATAATTTGCTAGAGAATTTATTGACCATCTGGACGGCTGGAGCTGTGTATAGTTTGGTCGTTGCTGCTCGGCAAGAACGCCCCCAATGGTATTGGATTGCTTTGGCTTTATGTTGCCTCTGTGCGGCTGCAATGACCAAAGGACCTACGGGTTTATTTCCCTTGGCGGTGCCTTTTGGTTATGCACTTTTGGTGGATCATAAACGTTGGAAATATGCTTTGTGGACTACATTAAGCTTGTTGGCGGGGTTGGTTGGAGCTTATTTTTTATTAACGACCGTAAGCCCTCGGGGAGCGGCGTTTTTAGCGCGTTACTGGGAACTGCAAGTAGTAGGATCGCTCACAGGGCAAGATAGCTTGGCTCCCCATCGTTTTTATGTATTACAATCCTTGATTGAAGAATTTTTGCCAGCTTTATTAATCGGCTTATTGTTACAATGTATAGCTTATTACTTAAAATTGACGACAGCAAAAATTCCTAAACAACACGTTTTCTTTTTGTTGTGGGTGGCTGTTTGTGCTTCTTTTCCTTTATTGATAAGTCCCAAACAACTGCGTTTTTATATTGTGCCTTCTATGTTTTGGTATGCCTTGGCTTGGGGCTTGGCTTGTTGGCCTGCTTTGGTCGCTTTGGTGGAGTACAGCCAATCGTGGATACGTCGTCAACAGTTCTCAAAAGGCATCCTTGGTTTGGGACTTATAGGATGTTTGATAATGGGCTACCAAAATGCTGGAAAAAATGCCCGAGAACCAGCATTACTTGGAGATGTTAGAAAGGTAGGGGCATTGGCCGAAAGGCACAGTACCATTCATATTAGTGCTAGTTTGTACAGGAAATGGAATCTACACGCCTATTTTTATCGGTATTACTATATTGATCTTAATACAGTATTTCAAGAACAAACCTATATGCTGGCACCCAAGGAGGAGGATTTTGATCGACCTGGTTATCGTAGAAGTACGCTAGATCTACAGGAGCTTCAATTGTACGAACGGGTATGGGAGTGATTTCTAAATCATTTCGTATCAAACCAAAGCGCGGATTTATCTTGTGGGTCGCCATTATAATTGATGGTAATTTCCTCTCCAGCTTCAATATCTTTGTAGGCAGAAATATAGAGGGTGCGTTCTTGCATCGCAACGTCATAGTAAGCATTTGGGCTAAAAGAGTGGTTGTAAATACTACCATACCCCAAGGCTATAGCACCAGCTTCTAAATCCTCATCCCATTCAAAATAATAATCATTGATAACCGTGCCCTGAAGAATAGGCACTTCCTCCCTTGGTAGGTAGAGAATGGGGCAAATTTCGATAATGCTGCCTGCTGGAATAGCAGCGCCTGTGAATACGCCCAAACCATGGAGAGGGCTTGGTGCTACAAAAATACTAGGAATATGCTGGCTCATTGCAATGCCAAACTTGATTTAGTGCGCTAAAGAATGGATCATACGCCTGCAAAATAAAAAAATGTTCTGAAACAAAACAGCTCGTTAAAGTAAATCTTGATAGTATTGAAAAAGTTGTTGACTTAATACGGTAGGCGCAAATTTGCTATGGGCATATTCCCATCCTTTTTGGCGCATTTGCTCTGCCAAATCGGGGTTGGTTAGCACCCGTACAATAGCATGAGCACAAGCCTTGGCATCGTGCGGAGGAACATACAAGCTGTGTGGCCCACCTGCTTCGGCCAAGGAAGAGCTTTGAGCCGCAATGACAGGCGTTTTGCATAGCAATGCCTCTACAATAGGCAGTCCAAAACCTTCGTACAAAGAAGGATAAACCAAAACACTAGCAGCCTGATAGAGTGTTTGCAAATCTTGGGTAGACTGAATATTATCTAGCCAATGCACGGGCATAGAGGGAGCATACTCAGGAGGCAATTGACCACGTCCTACCAAAACAATGGGTAGTTGTTGTGCTTTGGGGAGCAATTGGTGGGCGCGCAAAAGCAAGGATAGATTTTTGCGTGGTTCCAAGGTGCCTACAAATAAAATAAACTTCTTGGGGAGTTGGTATTGGGCCTGTAGTGGTGCAAAATCTAATGAAGGGAGGGTATAATAACTAGCTGCACAGGCTTGATACAAGACTTTTATTTTTTGGGCAGGCAATTGATAGTAATGTATGAGATCGCGTTTGGTACTTTCGCTAATGGCTAGGATCAAATCGGCTTGTTGACAACTGTAAGCGGTTTTCCAAGCGTAGAATTGCCGATCTATCCAAGGAAAAAAATCGGGATAGCGTTTAAAAATGAGATCGTGCACGGTGAGCACTGTTTTGATGCCTTTTGCAGACAATTTCCAAGGCAATTCATTGCTTAAGCCGTGATAGATATGGGCCTCTGATTGGTGCAGGTCTGCGCGAATGCCAAAACTGCGCCACCAAGCCTTGATAGGGTGTTTGCTTTGGTAAACTTGGTAAGGTGGTTTTGAAAAAGCAGCAACTTGATGGTTAGGAAGACTAATTTTAGGGGTGTATAAGAGTGGGGTGAGTGTAGGAGATGTTTGCACTACATTGGCAACTAAACTACGACTGTAATTGCCCAATCCTGTACGGTTACAAAATAGGCGTTTGGCATCATATGCTACGATCATTTATTTCCAGAGTTGTGGAAGGGTATCCATATTATCAAAAACAACCGCCCCAGCTTGCGCCAAGGTGTGTGCACGCGTACCACTAGCATAACCAAAAACCGTAAAACCACCTGCTTTGGCGGCTTGTACGCCTGCCAAACTATCTTCTACTACCGCACATTCTGCTGGTGCAAATCCCAATTGTTGGGCAGCATACCAAAAAAGATGAGGCTCAGGTTTCCAATGTTGTACCTCATAAGCACTGTACAGATGTCCGTTAAAGTAAGGGAGTAGGTTTAATAAGCCCAAATTGAGCTGCAATTTTTCTTTGGGAGCATTGGAGGCCACGCAGCAAGGCACTTGCAAGGATTGTAGCACTTGTTCTACGCCAGGTACGGCCTGTATATTGCGTTTGAACGCTTCGTAGGTGCGTTGGCGGTAATCTTGAATGATGGTAGGTGGAAATTTTTGCTGTGTTTGTGTTTCCATATATTGTAGAATTTCTTGCAGGGCAACCCCTGCAAAACGTTCTGTAGCAGCTTCTTTTTCCATTTCAAATCCTATTTGTTTGCCCAAGAACAACAAGACCTCTAAGGTCATGGATTCACTATCCACTAATACTCCATCACAATCAAAAATAACAGCTTTAAATTTCATAAAATAGTTTTGTGTTCAACAGCTTTATACGGTAATTGTGTAACTTGGCAGTTTAGATGCCACATTTCGATGAAAAATAACTAATTTCTAGCAAATAATCTTATGTTTCAAAAGCTAAAAATAATTGAAGAGACCACTCACTTTATTGTTGTTAATAAACGAGCAGGGTTGATAACGGAGCGAAATCCTTTTGAGCGTATTACGGTAGAATCATTGGTAGAGGAATACCTACAAACGGGTACCCGAAAACCCTACAGCTTGGAAAACAACCAAATAACGGTGACCAAAGATAAAAAACGACCGCTCAAAGCTACCACTAAATCTTCTAAAGCTCCTTTTGTGGGCATTGTACATCGCTTGGATCGGGTGACTAGTGGCGCGATGGTTTTTGCTAAGAAAAAAAACAGCCTCAAAAAACTCAATGAACAGTGGAGTAATCGCAAAGTGAGCAAAACGTATTTGGCTATTTTAGAGAAAGCACCACCAAATCCTCAAGGAACACTGCGCCATTATCTAGTCAAGAATCAAAAGGCGAAACGAGCGGATATTTACGACAAGGAAATTAAGAATAGCCAGCAAGCCACACTGTCTTACCAACTAATAAAATCGGCTAGTCACGGTCACTTGGTACAAATCGAACTGCCTACAGGGCGTTTTCATCAAATTCGTGCTCAGTTGGCGCATATTGGATGTCCTATTATTGGCGATGAAAAGTACGGTGCTGAAAAGCTACATTTGCCCTTAGCTATTTGTTTGCACGCTTACAAACTGCAATTTCGCGATCCTATTAGCAATGAGGAAGTGAGTTGCCTTGCAGAGCTGCCCAGAACTAGGCATTGGCAAGATTTTAACCATTTGATATAGTATTGATAGCTTTACTATTTTTTTTAGTAGTAAATATTGTAGTAAATAGAACTTTTAGGTCAAATAGGTACGAATTTTGGTCATAAAAAGGGTAGAAGGATTGGGCTTATAATACTACTATCCAACTCACTCATTTTATCACGTTCAAAAATCACTAGCCTATGCGTTTATTACTACTTTTATGCCTTTCTTGGACGGTTTTTAGCAGCTGCCAAAAAGACGATATTGATCGTATGGAAGATCGTATTGAGGGCACTTGGAATTTTACCGAAGCACGGCAGCGCAATACCAACAAACCTTTCAGTACGTTTTATTCTATTTACAGTTATTATGATGGGGATCAAATAACCTTTTTTAAGGATGAGAGCATGGTGTATACAGAGGCTAATGGCGATATTTGGGATGGGACATGGACGTATTATGCAATCAATGCGGGAGAAGATCGGGAATATATCCTTTCGGTAGTCATGACCAATAGCAGGGGCACTGTTAAGAATTATGTTTGGAATACCAATGGAATTTGGCAACCCAATCGTTTAGAATTGCGCAGTGAGGACAGTGATTTTGAGCATTGTTTTGTTTTGTGGCGCAATTAGATAATTGGATAAATTAGGAAAAGGAAAAGCATTTTGACTATTGTCAAAATGCTTTTTTGTTATATATAGCTTTCTATCCAAAGCATTACATCTATATAACCCAATACCTTTTTATCATTTTTGTGTAGCCCTTCTAGTTCTTGGCGTAGTTTGGGTAGATGTTTGGATTTACGTTCCATGAACTCAGGGCTATTGATCATTTTCTTGAAAAACTTGTAAATAACCTGTTCAAAAGGAGAGAGGGTTTTTACAAATTTTTGATCCTTGTACAATCGCCTAAACATATTGTGAGAAAATTCATCACTCTGAAGTCCATAATTGATGATGAGTTGAAGAATGCGAACCAACTGTTGTAAGTCTTTTCGTAGTTCATAGCTTTTGAGGGTTTCGAGTTTTTTGAGCCATTGTGCTGCTTTGGTATAATGTTGACAGATTAAAAGATTAATGAGCGTGTTGTAATAGAAGTTGTAGAGTCTGGAGGGGTTGATTCGTTTGTAATCTTTTTGGGAGAATTTGGCTAGTAATTGTTCAATTGCAGGAACTAGTTTTTGTGCTTCATCAAATTTATGCTGATTGAGTAGTAGATATTGTTGGTAAAATAGCAAATCTTGACTTTTTTCGGCTGCTTCATCCTTAGTTTGGGTGTTTACCTCTTTCATCCATTCAATCCCCTGCTGTGCGCCATCAAAAATTTCTCCTATGACCGCATAATTAATCAAATTGGCGAGTTGTGTAATATACAACTGGGTATTTTCTTCTCTAATGGCTTTGTTGTTTTGCCAGAGTTCTACCACTTTTTCCTGATGTTCATAAGCTTTGGAATAATTGGAGTGTAGTCGGTACCAAATAGCTTGTGTACTGTAGAAATAATATTGTGCATAAAAAGAGCCTTGTATTGGAAAACCACGGTTAATAATAGCGTGATAACGCTCTTTTAGGAACATGTCAATTTTTTCTGGATTTCTGGATTCCTGAAATTGAATAACTAGATTAACATTTAGATTTCTGTATTCCACTTCTTGTTGAACAATGCTAGTAGCTTCCCTTAATTGCTCGGATAGTTGGTGAATTTTTTCTTTTCTTTTTGCATGTTTTGTGAGTAGAATGACATCAATTTTTTTAGGGATAATTTCTGTTAGTAAAGCATGTTTATGATGAATATAGGTGATCTTTTCTGCTTTGTTAAGACGCTCTAGAGAGCTATTATAAAAACTCTTGTTTTTGAGAATTTCTGACTCTGCCAAATATTGATTGATTAGCGTTGTAGATTTTTTTTCTAAATGTTTAAGGCTAAGTATTTCAAGTATTTTATCGTATAAAGTGCTCTCTGCTGTAGACACTGCTCGCCCTTTCCATTTGGCCCCTTTTTGCGTTCTAAAAATTGCTCTATCGTAGTCCTCTACTTTTCCTTTTAGCTCATTTTCTAGCCAATCGTATAAGACCAAATAATTGGGCGCAGTTTTCTTCTTGCTGCGCTCTACTGTAATGGCTTGTTTCTCACTTTTTGTAAGGGAGTTATACAATTCCAATAATCTTTGTGTCCCAGCCATTTGAGTTGATTCTTTAATATCTATTTATGAAAATATTGAGCAAGTAAGATATAAAAAAAAGGGCTGAAACAATGAAAAATGTACGTTTTGGAATGCTGCATTTGTGCAAAATGTCGCTTGTTTACCCAAAGAGCATGATAGATATTTGTGACACTAGCAAGAGTAAGGGAGCGTAGGAAGGGGGCAACGATAAATAATTCTTGCAATATAATCAATGTTTTAAGTAATGAAAAATGCAAAATTAATCATCAATGATATAGTGCTAAAAAAAGGCTGCGCTAATGTAGTCGAGGCGTTTTATAATTCTTCTCAAGAGTTCTACTTAGTTCTTGTGGTAAAACTTGAAGATGACACCGTTAAAATGCTCTTGGATGATCCAGAAGATTGGAGTGGTCAACTAATAGAAATGGGCTATAACAATACACGCGTCTTTCGCAGTAGAACCTATCAACTAAAGGCAAATATCGATTTTGAATTGCAATTTTACTTGGTAAAGCTGTTGGGGGAATGGCCCGATTTAAAACAATTATCAGAAACAACCAATTACAGTGTATTGGTAGAGGAGTTGTCTGAACATACCCTAATCGCCACTAAAGAAATCAACCTCAAAACAAGCGTAACGCCTATTCTAGTTTCATTAAACAATGAAATGCTAAGAGGAACTTTATTAATCCTCAAGAAAGGGCATAAAATGCAATTGCCCCCCAAGTATTTGCCAGCCGTTTTTGCAGATTGGAGTGCGTTTAAGGATACGCGTCCTAGTGACCTAAAATTGGTAGATTATATCTATGAAACGCCACCTGGTAAGGTGCCAAAAGTAGTCTCGTCTGTGCATGGTAAAATACAAACTCTGGTCTTGTATTATCCAAGTATGCAAGAGGTAGAAGAGGAACGGGTGTTTTGTTATCAAGGGTTTTTGTTGGAATTGATAAGCAAGATGGAGGGCGGTCGTCGAAGATTTATTATAGCAGTAGAAGATCACTATAACTTGCCAGTAAGTTTAGATAAGGCGCTAAAAAAAACCGCCCAAGAGGCCAATCATCTACTAGAAATTATTTCGATTACTTATCGTAAGAGGAATTTGTCCTCTTGGGCACAAGATGCGTTTTTGCCTATCCAGTTTGAGGATGATGCGGGACAAACTACCACTTATTTGGTAGAGTCAACTGCTGCTATCAATTACTATTACAAAGGTTCTGTAGAAGCGTTGGACAAGGCATACAAGGGCAGTCAGGAGTTTGTTCATTATGAAACCAAACTGCCCTTTGTTGGAGGAAATGTATTATCGGGGGATGATTTTTTGTTGGTAGGGTTGCATGGTAGTAGCAAGGTCTTAACAAAGGCAGGGAGCGATTGGCTTGGCAAGAACCTTATTCTATTGAGTTCTAAACCTACTCCTTTTATTCGAGAATGGGGGAAACGTAGAAAAACATCGGATGGTGTACTTAATTATTATCAATCTTCGGCCGCTGATCAAACCCTATTTCATCTAGATCTTTTTATCACACTCGCAGGCAAAGGGTTGCGCCGAAATACCATAGAATACATTGTTGTAGGAGAGCCAGTCTTGGGGTTTGATGGGCTAGAAGCCGCGCCAGAAGATGTGCGAGCAATCGCTACACGGTTGCTCGAAGAAACGACGCAAGCCATAGAGGAAATTATTGAACAAATCCAGCAGGGAATGGAGGCAATAGGCAAACGCTATAAGATTATTAGGAATCCATTGCCCTTGACTTATTACGATCAAATAGAGGAAAAAGATAGTCAACCAACTTCTACACGCTATTGGTGCTGGGCCAGTTACAACAATTGTTTGGTAGAGCAATACGAGCAAGAGGGTGATTGGATCCGAAGCGTATTTCTACCGTCTTATGGCGGGCATAACAGCAATTACAGCCGCTATTCGGATAAATATGGGAGCTGGAGGGATTTGGAGCGTTTTGACAAACAGAACAAAACGCTTTGGGAAGAAAAATTGGACTACGATGTTGTTTTGTTGGAGCAAGATTTTAACCCTTTTATTCGCTATCAAGGCTCCTTAAATTGCCTAACCAATTGTATCGAAAGAAAATTATAATGCTACTCTAGTGAGATGCTATGAAGTAGAGATAACCGTTAATGAACTTTTATTTTTTACATTCAAATTTTATTAAAATGACAGAATTTAATGCTATCCAATTTGCCCCAAGCACCAAGAAACTTTCTATTTATGCTGCAACTGGTGCTGTGCTTTATGAATATGATTTATCCGTTACGGCTGTAAAATTAGCTATTGTACGCAATGCCAATGGGCAACTAGAAATAGACATAGAAACAGGGGCATTAAATAGTTTTGCTACCAATCGGATGGAGCTAAAATTTAAGTTTAGTGGTCAAGCTCATTACACATCTATGTTGTTTGACAAACCAGCAGTAGATATTACCATAGAAATGGATGGTGATGATATGCCCTTGTCTAGCAAAAAGGAGTTTGCTGCAGGTTTTGTGGGTTCCGATGATATTAGAAACAATCGAGTCTCTTCTACTCATTTGATGATGCTAGAAGGAGAGATTGCCTCTTTTGAAATTGATTTGGCTACCGATATGCTTATTGCACGGTATCATGATGACATTACCCCCAATGTATAACTAGGCCACTAGCCCAACCACTGCCCATTTTAGATTAGTTAACACTTATTCATATTATTAACATGGATTACAATAACGATTTATCTCTAAGAGATAGAACAGGATACCCCATGCTTTATTGTTCGCAATCATCGCCAACAGAAGTTTTCATGCCCACACAAGTGCCTGCTAGAATTGGTTGGGGGGTATCGTTGCTTGATATTCCGCGTTATTGGCAGTTGACTAAGGGAAAAGGAATTCGCGTAGCGGTATTGGATACGGCTATTGCTACCAATCATCCCAATCTAAAAGAGGCAGTGGCAGAGGCGGTGGATTATACAGGAGAAAATCAGGAAGAAGTAACTTGTAAGATACACGGGACGCATTGTGCTGGAATCATTGCAGGTCGCCAAACAGACTATGGTTCTGTTGGAATTGCTCCCGAAGCCAGTATTTACAGTGCTGTTGTCGTTAATAAAGAGAAAAAAGGAAGGCATAACCCTATGGAGGCTTTTGTAAAAGCGGTGCAATGGGCTATTAAAAAGCAGGTGCATATCATCTCTATTAGTTTGGCTTGTAATGAAAAAAATGAATCTATGCAAGTTGTTATAAATCAAGCTATTGAGGCAGGTGTTTTTGTGGTGGCTGCTGTGGGGAATAGTGGCACTGCTTGCGAAGATGTTGATTTTCCAGCGCAATACAAGGGGGTTATTGCGGTGGGCGCAGTAGATGAATACCTTAATCTGGCAGCGTATTCTAGCCAAGGCAAATCGGTGGACTTGGTGGCTCCAGGCAAAAACATATTGTCTACCTATCCGCCCGATGTTTTTGCTACCATGGATGGTACTTCTACCGCTGCTCCTTTTGTAGCGGGGCTATTAGCACTATGCTTGTGCCTTTATCTCAGCCAACTAAAGGTCAAACACTTGAATGAGTTGGAGCATCAGCAGCTTTATTACAAAGCCCTCAAAAATCACCTTTTAAGTTCCACTATTGAGCTAGGCCAATTAGGCAAAGATTTAAAATATGG
The DNA here is from genome assembly GCA_045105775.1 of Aureispira sp. Lineage (GTDB taxonomy): Bacteria > Bacteroidota > Bacteroidia > Chitinophagales > Saprospiraceae > Aureispira. The sequence goes on along the minus strand of JBGCDW010000308.1, from coordinate 12,615 downwards.
TCGAGGGCTCATTGATCCTAAGCAGTTGCTTTCGGTTTCTAAAATCAAAAAAATAATCAACAGCGTATAAGCTAAGGTTTTGAATAATTGTAACACTAAAATTAATTTAAAAATGACAAGAAGACACAAAACATTTGTGAGTTATCACCATGCCAATGACCAAGACTATAAAAATAGATTGGAACAGTTGTGCCAGCATCAAATTGTGACTAGATCGGTACAAATGGGAGATATTGATCCGAACACTAGTACAGATAATATCAGAAGAATTATCAGAGAACAGTACTTGAGAGATTCTACCGTGACCGTAGTGTTAATTGGGCGCGATACATGGAAACGCAAGCATGTGGATTGGGAAATTGGGGCAAGTATTCGACAAACACAATATTCCTCACGCAGTGGTTTGCTAGGGATTTTTCTGCCTTCTCATCCAGATTATGGACAATCAAGATACAATAAACACACCATTCCACCACGTCTAGCCGACAATGTAGATTGTGGTTTTGCAAAGTTATATGATTGGGATGGACGAGCTACCGTAATCCAAGACTGGATTCACGAGGCTTATCAGAGACGGGGTCGAATTAATCCTGATAATAGTTACCCTAATTTTGGGAATAACCGCCCTGACGACCAAAGAGAATGGCAATAAAAAACTAACCCTTAATCCAGAATCTGAAAACGAACCCTAACCCATGATTTTTCTAACTCCAACCCTTTTTTTATTATGAAATATCCAATGCAAATTTATGTGGTGTGGCAGCCAAGTAATACGACACAAGTGGATGAAGATGTGTGCTTTACTTATGCTAAGGCTATTTTTTCTGCGTTTAATCGGACTATTGATGAGGTGTTGGATAGAGATATTGGTATTCCTACTTATTTTATTTCTGTGGCGGGGTGTTTGGATAGAGTTATTGATTGGGAAGCAGCTCAGAAGACGGTGATTGTGTGGATGATTAATGATGCTATGTTTTCGACCAACCAAATAACAAGATGGAGGGAGGATGTTCAAACAATATTAGAATATAAGAAAATATACAAAGAACAAGTTTGCTGGGTTGGGGTATCCTTAACGGTATATAGTTATAAATTTTATAAAGCTATTAATGGCTTTAACCGAATAGAGTTGCAGGATTGTCCAGAGGAAATGAGGGAGGAAATTTTATTGAGGCGATTGACTTTTAGATTGACACAAGAGTTGTATGAAAAGCAAGGTAATGAACCATTACCTTTAACCTTATTCTTAAGCCATGCTCGTATAGATGGTGCTACTATGGCCAAGAAATTTCAAAAAGTTATTCAACAGATAGAAGAAAATTTAAATACATTTATTGATGTACGAAATATTGGAATTGGGGCTGATTTTGAGCAACTTATTCATAAGCACATAGTGAGAAGTGTATTTTTAGTGATTAATACCAATGCCTACAATGAGCGAGAGTGGTGTCTAAAAGAACTTTTGTTTGCGAAAGAAAAAAAGCGTCCAATTGTAGTGGTAAATGTACAAAGAGATATTATCAGAAGAACATCTCCCTATATTGGTAATACTCCTGTCATTCATTCTCCAATCCTTTTGGTAGAAAAAGAATCATATAATTATAAGCAAGAGTGTGAACGCATAACGTATTATGTCTTGATAGAAACCTTGAGGTATGCTTATCATCAGGAATTGCTCAAAGCCAAGGTAAATGGTAAAAAAAATGTCTTAATTTTTCCTGTAGCACCTGAATTGCTCACCATGCACCAGCAAAAAGTTAGCCCCAAACAGTTATTGGTGTATCCAGACCCTCCACTGGGCAATGTAGAACAAACACTACTGCAACGTCATTTTCAAATAGAGGCAATTACTTCGACACTTTATCCATTGCTGGACTTAGACTTAAAAGACAAAAAATACACCAATATACTAGATGGTCATAGGGTTGGTTTATCCGTTTCGGGTATTCCAGCTATAAAAAATGGAATACATGAAGGAGTGGGTGTTTGGCACTTGCAAGATGCTTTAGTGGAATTGACTCGATATTTATTTGTATGTGGAGCAACATGCGTATATGGAGGGAATATTAAGCATCTAGTAACCTCAGAAGTGAATTTTAGTATACATTTAATTGAATTGCTAAATGCTTATAATAAAGGGTATTGTGAAAAACAGAAGACCCGTAAGATCATTAATCATGTAGCTGCTTTATACGCGGCTTCTATCAAGAAAGATGGCACCTTGCAGGCTAGTACAATGGATGTAGTAAAATTTGTATATCACGAAAATGAATTATTGCCTTCTCCTCAAGGCAAAGATACGCCTAGTGCGCTCAAGGCACTTTATTTCACCTATATGCGCCAGCAAATGTTCGAAAAATGCAATGAGGCTCAAATCTTTATAGGAGGCAAAACAGAAAAGTCACAAAGCATAATACTAGGTGTGATAGAAGAGGCTTATTATGCCCTACAGTACAACAAACCTATTTACATAATAGGAGCTTTTGGTGGCGCATCAGGATGCCTGGCAGAACTATTTTTCACAGGAAAAAGTGAAACCTTGAGAAAATGCTTTGAAGCAACTCAAGCAAAGGAAGATTGGAAAGACAAATACAAAGCATATGTCCAATACATCCAAGAACACCCCGATTGGAACGAAAGCCCTAAGGAAATCCACAAGCGTATAAGTTACACCTCACTCAAGCTGTTTTTTCTAAGACATAGAAACAAGCAGCAAGATAATTATCTAAACAATGGACTCAATAGAGCCGAAAACGAAACCCTATTCCAATCCAAGAATATGCTAGAAATCAGTAGTCTAATTATCAAAGGACTCTACCAATATTTCTACCAATAATAATTTTTTCATCATTTAATACGAACTGACATGAATACCACCACTAGACAGCACAATCTTACAGATCAGTGTAGTATCCCATCTTCTACGAATGAGCATTTTAAAACAGTGCTAGACAAATTATTGCCTTTGGCAGTACAGCAGGATGCTTCCGCTCAGAATTACTTCGAGGCTTACCAAAAAGTAACGCTTATGCCCAAGCAAGATCAGCCCAAACAACTCTATGGGGTCATCATAGAGCTTGGCCAAGAGGGTGGACATGATTTGTTGGCCGCTTACGCCAATTTTTTTGCCAATTTTACCGATGCTCAACAACGTATGCCTAAGATTTGGAAGCGTCCTGATGAGAATTTTGATGCCCTTATTACAGATGTCTTGGAGGCAGGATTATTAATGTTGCCCAATATGCCCCAATGGGATACCGATTTTGAACAGCCTGTAACTCGTGATTGGATGCGTATCCATTTGGTGAGTTCTCAAGGTATATACAGTGGCGAAGCTCCATTAGAGGAAATGGCATATAGTCCTTATGGGGAGGAAATGACACAGGCGGCTAGAGTCCTAATGGATTGGTTAGCGGTGTTTGATCCCAAAGAACATGAAGCGGTCACCAGATAGCGACAACTATTTATCTAAATCAACTCCTAAAAGTGCTCTGTGGGATTCTTTGGAATGGGCAGGGTGCTTTTGGGGAAACAAACAACACAACATGCCACAAAATAAATTCATAACATTCCATATAGATTGGTGGCCGCCACTAATTGACATTCAAATAAATTGGTTAGGGGGGATCGTTGTTATAGTCTGCGGTTTGGGATCAATCACACTTATAAAATGGCTAATGAAAAAAAATCATTATCGCCTCAATAGCATGGAATTGTCCTTGCCTATGGGTTTGAGTATATCTGTAGAACGGAATGAGGGAACATTGTACATTGCCAATAGAATTTATGTGGAGTTGATGACCCGTAAAGCTGCATTAGTATTTGACCCCGAACATGATAATTTAATTGAGGTGTACAATTCTTTGTATGTTCTGTTCAAAACCATCCGAGAAGAATTGAAGAGTATTCCAGGAGGCTATCTAAAGGGCTATCCTACTAGTCAAGAGCTGCTAAACTTGGGCATTACCATACTCAATATGGGCTTACGGCCACACCTCACACAGTATCAGGCACGCTATAGAACATGGCATGCCATAGAGCAACCCAAATACCTAGAGCTGTCTCCTCAATTATTACAAAAGAAATATCCTGATTACAAGGCACTGGTAGAAGATTTACAGGCTGTAAATACACAAATTAATAGTTGGACAGAAGAGCTTGGGAAGGTGTTAGACATAACCACACAAAAATAAGGTAAGTATAACAGAATTTTTCTAATTTTAAATCTTTAACTTAACCTTTGGGAATAAAAAGCGATTTACTATGGTTTGGTTTACAGCAGATTGGCACTTGGGAGATGATCGTTTTTTGGAAAGTAATCCACTATTTCGCCCCTTTACATCTTTGGAGCAGCAACATCAAATTATTATTGATAATACGAATGCTTGGGTGAAACCTGACGATCAACTCATTCATCTGGGAGATGTAGGGGTGAATACAGCTTCTTTGCCTTTGTTAGAACAAATTAAGTGCAAGAATAAGACATTGATACTAGGAAATTATGACAAAGGAAAGGAAGAGGAACTAAGCAAGTATTTTGATGTAGTGGAGCAGGAACGCTACTGGACACTAAGCAATGGAGAGAAAATTTATCTCAATCATTATCCCATTCATGCAAAAAACGATTGCTTCAATGTTGTAGGTCATATTCACAGCCTCTGGAAAGTACAACGCAATATGATAAATGTAGGGGTCGATGCTTGGCATTTCTTACCTGTTAGCGAAGTACAATTGCTCTATACTATGAATGCTATTAGATGTCATTATGACCAAAATGTTTTTCCCCATCAAGCATTATTATAACTAGAAAACCCACCACCAAATGATCAAACCCAAGCACCAAGCCTTAGCCTACTTTTTCTGGTTTAGTCAGCATCGCATGGAGATGTTTTGGAAGCGATGGGAGGGACAGCCACCGCCTTGGACAATGGACGGTATGCTCAACAAATACAAGTTGACCAATGTATATAGAGCCTGTGATCGGGTGAGTCAATATTTGATTCGAGAGGTGATTTATCATCCAGAAGCTGCCCATTTTTCGGCCGAAGATACCTTGTTGAGAATATTGGTATTTAAGGTGTTTAACAAACCAGATACCTGGCAGTATTTGGAGGAGCAATTGGGCGAGCCTTTAACGATTGCCAATTACAATTCGTTGTTGTTTAAGCAATGGTTGTTAGAATTGAAAGAAGTACAGCCTATTTTTAATGGGGCTTATATTATGGCAGGGCATCATCGTATTTATCCCAATCAGCGAACCAAGCATGGTGTATGGTTAGAAATTATTCGGCAAGAGTTTATTGAAGGAGCAATGCTGACTCAAATAGCCGCCGCCCAGTCCTTTAAGGAAGTGTATCAATTGCTCCATAGTTGCTCCTTGATTGGCAGTTTTTTGGCGTATCAATATGCCATTGATTTTAATTATTCAGCAGTTATCAATTTTAGTGAGAACAGCTTTACCAAAGCAGGGATTGGCGCACAACGGGGCATTCAAAAATGTTTTGAAATGGAAGCACGCTATAGCTATGAGGACTATGTGCAGTATACCCAAGATCATACCGAGGAATTACGAGAACGATACGGCTATACCAATTTTGTGCCTTTATTTGGACGGGAAATGACCTTGGTAGACTATCAAAGTGGCTTTTGTGAAACCGACAAAATACTACGCGTGAAACTTCCCGAACTCAACCTCAAACAACGACGCATCAAACAAATCTACAAACCCTCTGCCAGCCCTATCCAGTATTTTTTTCCTCCCAAATGGGGCATCAACCATTTGCTTGAATAGAGGATGAGTGGATAAAATAACCGATGTGCCATTAGTAGACTTTTGTCAAAAAAATATCATAAAAACTAAGCTACTTTTTGGATTTTTGTATGATTTTAAACTATCTTACAGTTATAAATAATTGATAAACACGGACAAAAATACGATTTCACATAAGCCGTGTTTGTTGGTTGTTACACTTCCCCCACAGTGTATTTTATCTCCTATATTATCCTTGTGATAAGGATTGGTGGTGTGTATGTATTTTGAATAATAATCAAACAAACAACACCATGAAAAAGAACGCCTTTATTTTATTACTCGTTGCCTTGTTTATAGGCATCTATGCTTGTGAGGAGACACCAAAAGAGCCACAAGAACCAACCGACCCTACACCAACCGAACCAACCTTTACGCAGGATGACATTACGCCTGCCAACTTTCCAGATTTAGGCTTGCCCAATTTTAATTTTCCAGAGGATTCAAATACCTTAAACGGCTGGATTTACAACGATGATACTGATCAAATTTATACCCATGTTTGGGGTATTTGGAAGGGAATTACCCAAGAAACAGGACAAAGTGTAGGGCAGCAGCCCTTGCGCGTATATGAGACTTGGCTTACTCCTGATATGATGAAAGATGCCATGCGAGGAGACCCTATTGTACGTTCCAATCGCCCCAATGTACGCACGCCTAAGCAGCATACGCATTTTGGTTCTCTTGTTGATACTAACATTTTTGAATCGATTGCTTATAGCCCTCCAGCAGCCGATTATGCCATTGCCAACAAATTGATGTTAGCACCTGATTTGTACATGCGTTATTACAATCAAGAGCAAAATGGTGCAACGGATCAAGAACCAAACTTTCCCAATGATGCGATCACGATTAAGCCTGTGTTTAAAATTATAAGAGCAGGTGTAGATATGCAAGCTATTGAAGTATGGCCCGGTGCCCCTACAGAATTCTTGGCTGGTGGGTTTCCACAACTTAATTGGGGGGCTTATGTCTATGTAGACGTGAATAATCAAGCAGGACAAAATACAGGACAGCATGGCACCATCCCAGAAGGAGACATCACTCCTCCTGCACCAACTCCAGAAGTTACTTACAACCTAAATGACTTTATCCATTACACCCTTACGGAGGAAGATGCCTATTATTACAATCAAGAGTTTAGTAACTTGGACAAAGCACAACCTGGCGATCACGCTATTTTGGTAGGTATGCACGTTTCTACCAAGGAAAATACCCGTTGGACATGGCAGAGTTTCTGGTGGATGCCCAACCCAGATAGCCCAGGTGCTCCAAGTAGTGATGCTATTGCTGCTGCTCGTGCCAATGTAGGTTTGTCGGGTGCCCCCAATCATTATGCGGCATCAGTCGGCTACTATATGGTCAATCCACAAGAGCCTTACACCTCTAGTACCACTATAACAGGAGAGCCTAATTATGCTTATAACCCTTACCTAGAGGCTGGATTTGGAATTGGTTCTTTTAATTCGGATGCTTCTCTAAGTTTTGTGGAGCAACCTGACGGCACTAAAATTCCTACCAATATTGGCATTCGTTCGGCTTGTATGAGTTGTCATGGACTAGCCACGGTTAGTTTTGAGAGCAAAGATACGATTGGAGGCTTAAATTACTTGGGAGATCGTTATTTGAGTCTGACGGATCCTATGTTTGAGGGCTTTCTCAAAGCAGATTTTGCTTGGTCGGTTCCAGGCGAAATGGATACCACAGGGTTAGCCGCAGCCATGCGTGCCAATCCAATTACCAAATAAACTCAATCAGTTGTATTCTAATTATCAGCGTTAGAAAGATGATGCCTGAACTCTATCTAGTATAGAGGGCAGGCATTTTTTTGAGCACACCAATAGAAAGATATAAGATACTATAGTGGTTAGAATCTCGTTTTAGGTAGAATTTCCTTACATTTAAGCGATTTCTCATTCTTACAGACTTTGTTATTTATGTCCTCTGTCACTGCAAAAATGCTCCAACAATTATTGGGTGGAGAATTGGTGGGCGATCCTGCCACCACGGTTAGTAAACCTGCTAAAATTGAACAAGGCGAAGCGGGTGCCATTAGTTTTTTGGGCAACCTGAAATACGAGCCTTATCTCTATACTTGCCAGTCTTCTATTATTTTAATTCCCAAAGATTTTGAACCCAAGCAACCAGTAACGGCTACCTTGCTCAAGGTAGAGGATGTGTATGCTAGTTTGAGTATTTTGTTAGAACACTTTGGCAATCAAGCAGAACAGGCAAGTCCTGCATCTATTTCTCCACAAGCGTATATTCATCCAACTGCTCAAATTGGAGCCAATGCACATATTGAAGCCTTTGCTTATGTAGGAGCGGGGGCGGTTATTGGTGATAAGGCAACGTTGTATGCACACAGTTATGTAGGACGAGCGGCTGTATTGGGCAATCAGGTGGTATTGCATGCAGGGGCGAAAGTGTACCACCAGTGCCAATTGGGAGATCGTGTGATCGTTCATGCCAATGCGGTGATTGGGAGTGATGGTTTTGGTTTTGCACCCCAAAAAGATGGTTCTTACAAAAAAATACCTCAACTGGGTAATGTGGTTATCGAATCAGATGTAGAAATTGGAGCCAATACTGTTATTGATCGAGCTACTATGGATAGCACACATATTGGAGAAGGTGTGAAATTGGATAACTTAGTTCAGGTAGCACATAATGTAGGTATAGGGGCGCACACCGTTATTGCTTCACAAGTAGGTATTGCAGGCAGCACACAATTGGGAACCCACTGCATGATAGGAGGGCAAGCAGGTTTTGCTGGTCACCTCAAAATTGCCAATGGAACCAAAGTACAGGCTCAAAGTGGTTTGGCTCAATCCATCAAAGAGGAAGGAACTGCCGTATGGGGATCACCAGCCATTGATTATAAGCGTTATTATAGATGCGCGATTGTGTTTAAGAACTTACCCGATTTGCAACGACAAGTACATCAATTACAAAAGCAGTTAGACCAATTGCAAGATAAGGGATGAGCTACGATTCGCTAAAATGCAATTCTTTGTCGGAAAAACGGACGGCAATTACATCCCCTCAAAAAATACCTTATCTTTGTTCAAAATTTTGAGAAATTGTTTAAAACAGGTTTATTCAATCTTTTGGGTTTTGAAAATGAGCTATGTTTGGTGCAATTTCTATATCAGAAAATTCTTCAAAGTAGATTACTACTTTAAATTTGTCATTTAATACCAAGTTAGCTGCTTTTAAGTAGGAAAGCCACTATCTATATTTAGCATTATGAAACAAGCAACACTGCAACAGAGCATCACAATAGAAGGGAAAGGATTGCACACAGGCGTAGCATCCAGTTTGATTATACACCCTGCTGCTGAAAATCATGGAATAAAGTTTCGTAGAATAGACTTGGAGGGACAACCTCTCATTACGGCCGATGCAAAACATGTTGTATCTACCCAACGTTGTACCACTTTGGGCAAAGGAAATGCAAAAGTATCGACTGTAGAACATCTAATGGCCGCACTCAAAGGTTGTGGCGTTAGTAATGCCTTGATTGATATTGATGCGGCAGAAGTGCCCATCTTGGATGGTTCTGCTGCTCCATTTGTAGAACATATTCAACAAGTAGGGGTACAAGAGCAGGAAGCAGAGCAGAATTATCTAGATGTTACCGAGCCTATTTACTGGCAAGACGAAGAAACAGGCGCAAGTTATACCATTTTACCTGCCGAAAAATTTGAGCTTACAACCCTTATTGATTTTGAATCGTCTGTAATAGGGAAACAATACGCACAATTAGATACTTTAGAAGATTTTGCTCAAGAAATAGCTCCTAGTCGTACCTTCGTATTTTTACATGAATTGACCGCTTTGTTAGATGCTGGCTTGATCAAAGGCGGCGAATTGGACAATGCACTCGTTTTTGTAGAAAATGTACCACAAAATGGAGAGTTGACCGCCTTGGCTGAAAAACTACAGATTGAGCAAGAAATTAAAGTAGAGCAGACAGGTATTCTAAATACTACTGCATTGCGTTTTGCCAATGAAGCCGCACGCCACAAATTACTGGATGTTGTAGGTGATTTGGCCTTGACAGGCTTAGACTTGCGTCTAAAAATTATTGCTAGCAAGCCCGGCCATGCAGCCAATACAAGATTGGCCAAAGAATTATTAAGCAAGTACAAAACTTCTCGCAAATTGCGAGGCATACCTAAATATGATCCTAACCAGGAGCCTGTTAATGATATTAATGTTATTACCAAAAAACTCCAGCATAGGTTCCCCTTTTTATTGATTGACAAAATCATTGAATTGAGCGATAAACATGTAGTGGGTGTGAAGAATGTAACTATGAATGAACCCTATTTTCCAGGGCATTTTCCCAGCAATCCTGTTATGCCAGGTGTCTTGCAAATCGAAGCCATGGCACAGACAGGTGGAATTTTGGTTATGGAAAATGTGGAAGATCCACATGAGTGGGATACATTTTTCTTGCGCATCAAGAATGCTTTGTTCAGACATCCCGTTATTCCTGGCGATACCATTTTATTCAAAATGGAACTCATTAGCCCCATTCGTCGTGGCTTGTGTGAAATGACAGGAAAAGCCTATGTAGGTAATAAATTGGTATGTGAAGCAGAATTATTAGCACAAATTATTAGACGATAAAACGAATGGAAGATAACGTTAATTTGCCTACTTACCAGCATGCTGCTGTGCATCCTGATGCACGTATTGGAAAAAATGTTTCTATTGGTCCTTGGGTAACCATTGAAGCCGATGTAGTTATTGGAGATGATACTACAATTGGTGCCAATGTTTGTATCATGTCTGGAACCAGAATTGGAAAAAATTGTCAGATTTTTCCAGGAGCTATAGTCGGAGCGATCCCTCAGGATCTAAAATACAGTGGTGAGGATACGACCTTAGAAATTGGTGATAATGTTATCATTCGCGAATATTGTACCCTCAATAGAGGAACACGTGCTAATTACAAAACGGTTATCGGAAACAACTGCTTGCTCATGGCCTATGTGCATGTGGCACATGATTGTGTGATTGGGGAGCATTGTATTTTGGCGAATAATGCAACCTTAGCAGGACATGTAGAAATTGAAGAGTATGTTATTTTGGGCGGAATGACTGCGGTACACCAGTTTGTACAAATTGGAGCACATGCCTTGATTGGTGGAGGCACCTTACTCAACAAAGACGTGCCCCCTTATGTTCGTATTTCGCGTTATCCTGCTTCTTATATTGGGGTCAATACGGTGGGGTTGCGTAGAAAAGGGTTTAGTTCTACTGAAATTAGAAATATCCAAGACATCTATCACCAGCTTTTTGTAGAGCATAGAAACATCTCTAAGGGAATCAAACACATTGAAGAAAACTTAGAAGATACGCAAGAGCGTCAACGTATTATCGATTTTACTAGAGCATCCAAAAATGGTGTCATCAAGGGCTTAATCAAAAAGCGCAAAGCAGATGAGACCCCTTCTTAAACAGTGCTAGTGCATGACCATTCAACTCGAAAAATTAGGGAAACGCTACCGCTATGAGTGGATTTTTAAAGAACTCAACTACACATTTGAGCAGGGCAAGGGCTATGCTATAATGGGTGGCAATGGCTCTGGCAAATCTACGTTGATGCAAGTGCTTTCGGGCTATCTTTCGCCCTCCAAAGGTTCTTTGTTGTATCAAAACCAAGGTAAAGAAATTCCTAGAGATGAAGTGTACCAGCAATTGAGTTTTGCAGCACCCTACATTGAGAGTCTAGAGGATTTTACCCTGCAAGAAGCCGTAGATTTTCATTGGAATTTCAAGGCCATGCACTTATCCAAAAAAGACCTACTAACCCGCTTGGAATATCCCAAATCCGCCTACAAAAAAGCCATTAAATTTTTCTCTTCGGGGATGCAGCAACGTCTAAAATTGGCTCTAGCTATTTGCTCCAAAACCAATTTATTACTACTGGATGAACCCACCATTACCCTAGATCAAGCAGCCGTACAGTGGTATTTGCAATTGTTGCAAGATTATGCCTATCAACCCGAACGCCTCACGATTATTGCCTCCAATGTAGAAGAAGATTTTACAGGTTGCCAAGAGCGGGTAACCATGTTGGATTATAAGTAGCAGCAAGGCATGTTGGATTATAGGTAGCAGCAAGGCATGTTGGATTATAAGTAGCAGCAAGGCATGTTGGATTATAAGGTAGCAGCAAGGCATGTTAGATTATAGGTAGCAGCAAGGCATGTTAGATTATAGGTAGCAGCAAGGCATGTTAGATTATAGGTAGCAGCAAGGCATGCCTTGCTGCTACCTATAATCCAACCAAATAACCCAATCCCAACCAAACCCACAGCAACATTAGCCCCTTATGTTCGGTAAAAGCTGCACAGAGGAACAACAATGGAAATACTAGGGAAGATGAACTACCTTGCATCCAATGAGTGTAGTAATGGAGCCATTCGGCAATAAAAGCAATACCAAAGACCCAAAGACGATTTTGACGCAAGGTTTCATATACATCAATATACGTGTACTTATCATGGTAATTATAGGTATATAGGGAAGGAAAGAGCAACCACCCGATTAAATGTTGCAAAAGTAAGAACAGGATGGTAGTAAGCGTAATGCCAAGGCTATAAGTCGTCTCAAAGAATTTGACTAGGAAGAAAAATGACCACAATAGAGTAGGTGTAGCATACAAAACATGTTTGCGCCATTGAATAAGTTGTGCCCAATGATACATTTGCTGAAGACAAAACAGCAAGAAAAAAGAGGTATAAATGAAATAGAAATTATCCACCAGCGCTTTCTCTTATTTTTTTATA
>JBGCDW010000307.1:0-11697 GCA_045105775.1 Aureispira sp. | reverse complement strand
GATACGCGTAAAATTGGTGCAACTTGAGCGCGTTTAAATTCATTTCTATTGACCATGCCCAATACTCGATGTACTAGAGCTGGATCAAATCCTTGTTCAATAATTTCCTTAGGCCCTTGGCGTTTTTCTATGTATTGGTATAATATACTGTCCAAAATATCGTAATCGGGCAAACTATCTGAGTCAAATTGATCGGGGCGCAACTCGGCCGAAGGCGGTTTGGTGATAATATTTACGGGCAATACTTCGCCATCCTTGTTCATGTATTCGGCCAATTCATACACCTCTGTTTTGTACACATCGGCAATGACCGACAAACCACCAGCCATGTCTCCATACAAGGTTCCATAGCCTACGGCGGCTTCACTTTTGTTGGAAGTATTGAGTAGAATGTTGCCAAATTTATTGGAGAATGCCATAAGCAGCATTCCACGAATACGCGCCTGAATGTTTTCTTCGGTCACATTAAATTCTAACCCTGCAAAATGAACTTGCAGCAATTGCTCATAGGATTTGTACACCGATTCTATTGGAATAATGTCGTATTGCACGTTGAGGTTTTGTGCCAATTGGCGGGCATCATTGATAGAGTGGTCGGACGAAAATTGAGAAGGCATCAAAATCACACGCACATTGGCTGCTCCTAATGCGCGCTGCGCCAATACGGCTACTACTGCCGAATCAATGCCCCCCGACAAGCCCAAAATGGCTTTTTTGAGTCCTAGTTTGCCAAAATAATCTCGAATGCCTGTGACTAAGCCATCATGAATCAAACGCATTTTATCTTTCTCTTGTACTTGCTCTATGCCTCCTTTTACGACCTCGTCCAAGTCATACACCTTCAATGTTTCCTCAAAGTAAGGCAATTCGTCATACACCTTGCCATCTGGAGCAACCACCAAAGAGCCCCCATCAAAAACGACCTCTGTCTGTGCGCCCACGTGGTTGACGTAAAACATCGCTTTGCCATATCGTCGCACGTTTTCTTGCAGTACGTGAATGCGGTTGTGGGCATGGTTATAATTGAAGGGAGAAGCCGATAAATTGAGCACAAAATCAGGGTTTTGTTCCTGCAATTCATCCAACGGGCAAATCGTGTAGAGTGGATTTTCATTGCCAATGTTCCAAATATCTTCACAAACCGTCAACGCAATTTTTTTGCCTTTATAGTTTACGACTTTGAATTCTGAGGCAGGCTCAAAGTAACGGTATTCGTCAAATATGTCGTAAGTGGGCAGTAGTGCTTTGTGTTGCACTTGTTGCACGGCTCCATCGGCCAAGAAATAAGCGGTATTGTACAAATCTTTTCCCTCTACGACTGGGTTTCTACAAGGTGCTCCCACCACAATGGCAATACCTTGCGCCGCTTCTGCCAACCGTTGAATGACTTCCTCACTTCTAACAATAAAGTCATCAAATTCTAAAAAATCCCGTGGAGGATACCCCGTCACGGCCAATTCTCCAAAGACCACTATGTCTGCGCCTTGTTGCTTGGCTTGGCTGGTTGCTGCCAGCATTTTGTTTAGGTTTCCGTCAAAATTTCCGATGTGATAATTGAGTTGTGCGAGTGCTATTTTCATTGCTGTAATGCTGTTTTGTGTGATTGGGTTTATCCTTGCTGGTAAAGATTATACTCTTAATAGGAGAACACCAAAAGCAGTGCTATAATTCCTATAATTTGCTTAAATCTTGCTCTTATTCTTCTTCCTTGTACCAACTGGCATATTTCATATAATTTTGAGCAATGCGCTCAATGGTATCTTCTAGTTGGGCTGGACTCAACTCCTTTACTTTGCGGGCAGGCACTCCTGCATAAATGCTGTAAGGCTCCAACACTGAATTTTCTAAAACAACGGCTCCTGCTGCAATCAAACAGTAAGAAGGCAATACCGCATGATCCATGACCATCGCCCCCATTCCAATCAGTACATGATCGTGAATAGTACAGCCATGCACAATAGCCCGATGTCCAATAGATACATCATTGCCAATAACGGTAGGCGCGCGCTCATAGGTACAATGCACAATAGCTCCATCTTGTATATTCACACGATTGCCAATTTTGATGCTGTTGACATCACCACGAATAACAGCCTGAAACCAAACACTGCAATCGTCCCCCATTTCTACATCGCCAATAATGGTTGCATTTTCTGACAAGTAGCAGTTTTTTCCCATTTGTGGAGTCTTGCCCCGTAGTTTTTTTATTAATGCCATAATTTGTTTGTTATTATACTTCTATTTCTGAATCAAGTTTTAACAAGTGTATTTTTAGATGCTTGTACAAAGCTGGTAATTCTTGCTTCCAAATTAAGAAAAGCATCCCCAAAATAGCGATTAAGTCCTCACTAAAAATTTCTTTAGGCATGACAATTGACAGATTAAAACCGTTTCTGTAATAAAACACTAGGAGTTCTGTTGTGCTTTAATGATTCCTACTAAGAAGTTGTATATTTAATAGATTCTTGTTCATATTACCAAAATACCCCTCTATGAGGATTTTAATTAACTATTGTATATTTTTTTTTATTGGCTTTGGTTTTCCACTAACAGCACAAGACGTTCTAACCTTAAGTCCATTGCAGGAAAAGGATCAGACGGATAGAACATACTCCTTGCTAAATTACGACTCCTCGGGCTATTATGTTATGCGTTTTAACAAAGGGCTTTCCTATGCCGAATTGGAATATTACGACCAATTGCTTCAGACTAAAAAAACGTATATAGTTACCACACAAAAACGAAAATATGTTGGGATCGTTAACCTAAAAGGCAAACTCTCCTTGCTGTACTTTCGATACCTTGAGAACAAAAGAAACAACACACATGAACGGGTGAGTTTGTATGCTATTGGAATAAATTCCGACAATTTCCAATTGGAGAGCGATTCGATAGAGTTGATTGCTCCATTCAAAATGGAATCCAACTTTTATAGAGTTAATTTTGCGGTTTCGCCTGATCGCAGCAAAGTATTGGTGTATGATTTTGAAGAAGAAGGGGATATAGATGGCGTAAAAGGATTGAGCAATGAAATCACCTTAACTGTTTTTGACAATGACTTCAATAGGCTGTGGATACGCAAAGTTAACCTCTCGCCCGACGGTGGAGCTAAAAGACGAGTCGCCATCCAAAAATTGCGGGTAAATGATGCAGGAGAAGTAGCTATTCTGACCGATGTTTTTCGGGACAAACGAAGCTATAATATGAAAGAGGTCACGGCTGATCCCACGCTGTTTTTTGTCGGAAAAGAACGAAAAAATTTCTCCTTGTTTCAGCCTAATATGGGCAATTACTTTTTTAATCAATCCAATTTTACCTTTGACAAAGAGGGCAATATTCTTTGGTTTGGTTTTTACTCCAAACAACGCTACTACCAACAATCGGGCACCTTTTTTATCAAAATCAATAAAGCACGTACCAAGGTATTGGTCAAGAAACACTATGATTTTACGCCCGAACAAATGGCTGATATTCTCAACAAAAAACGAGTCCGCGCTGATATTGAAGCGCGTTCGTACAAGCTGATTCACTGGCAAATTATGGCAGATGAAGGCATTGTTTTTTCGGCAGAACAACAACCTGGTAATGGTATGCAGTTTAGAAGCAATGATATTATCACTGTAAAAATTGGAAAAAATGGCGAATTGGAATGGCTGAAACATGTCTTTAAACACGGAGAAGAAATCCCTCGGCTCAAGACCTTTCTCTCCCACTATCTTTGTACCAAGGACTCAAATGTCTACTTGGTGTACAACCAAGGGCTGTATGCCGATGGCTATGCCGCCGCCGTTAAAATCAATGCTCAAGGAGACATGCAGCTGCGTAAATTTTACAATTACCAACGCCAACAAGAATTATTGTGTCCAAAACTATCGTTTCGCTTAGATACGGCTAGTCTTTTCTTATGCTTTCAGGATCGCTACTTTAGTGATTATAGATTTGGGGTACTGGATTTGGAGCGTTTATTTACAAACAAGCAGGATTGATACCCAATACATATTTTTTCACTACTTCGATCATAGGAGCTGACTCGGCTCCCATAAATCCCTCTATGTCTTGATCGGTAATTTTTTGAGCATAGGCTTCTGTCAAATCCTTGGAGATGGGCAAGTAAGACCAATGCCATTTTTCTTCTTGATAACCATAGGGGCGATCAGGGCCCATTTCGGAATACACTTGGCAAAAACCAAATTGTGGCGCATTGGCAACCAACCATTCATATTCCTTGAGTCCTTGCCCTTGGGCAAAATAATCGGGTTCTAGACTATTGATGTCAATATCGGTTCCCCAATGGTGGCGGGAAGTGCTTGGCATGGAACTCCAACGCAAAATTTTGGTAGCGCGTCCTTTGGGATCTTTGACTGTACTAGACAAGAGTTGGCCATCTACTTTGCGTTTGCCAGTCCACTTGGCCTCCCAAATTGATTTTTGTACATCAAAAGGGCGGGTGGCGGATAAAATCAACAAAGGAATGCCATCTTCCTTGGCGGCAGCGTGCATTTTTTTGAAACTTGCCAAGGCGCCTTGGCGCATATACATTTCCTTCTTGGCATAAGGGCTAGGAATTTTGGCAAAGCGTTCATCTTGGGCAGGATTGAATTTACCCATTAGATACTTCTTACTAATTTTTTCCATAATAGCTTGACGTTTTTCAGGAGAAAGGCTATCGGGCAATTCCAACTCGGCTTCCAAGCCTGCCAATACAGCCGAATCGGGTTCGCGATAAAAAGCTACTTGTTGAGCCTCTTTTTTTTCTGTGACAGCGGTTGTTTCGGGGGCTTGTTTTTCTTGCGGTTGTTGGTCACAGGCCAAGCATACCACAGCCAATGTCAATAGGATTAAAAGTACTTTTGGAGTTATCATATGGCTAATATTTTTAAGATCTTATATCCATCAAAATGGCATGGTTTAACTGCTAATTTTTAAACTCTTCTTAATGAGTCTTCCGTCACAACTAATTTCCATGAGGTAATACCCTGCTTCTAAATGACGAATATTCAAGGGTAGATTAAGTGCCCCTTCTTTGCCTTCAAACTCTCGTACAAATACACGTCGTCGCTTGGTATCAAACAATTCTAACACTACTTTACTAGATTTTTTGAGCGTAATGGGTACCTGAAGTTGTCCCATATTGGTATTGGCCTGAATCGTTTCTAATTTATCACTACCTAGTGTGCGAACTTCTAAAAACTCTTGGGCTATTTCCTGCCCTCCTCGATCAATGGCAACAATTCGATAATAATATTTGCCGCCCCTTTTGTAATTCTTATCAATATAGGTATAATTCTGTTGCTTGTTGGCAGAAGCCCCTGCTCCCTGAATAATGTCTAAGGTCTTCCAAATGACTTTAGTACTAGAAACTTGGATTTTGTACTTGACGCGCTCTATTTCATAGACACTTTGCCATTTCAACTGTACCGTATTATTAAGGTATTGAATGTTGCTGTTGACCAATTCCATGAGAATTTGAGGACGCTTGGGAATGAATTGTTCTTTTTTTCTATTAAAAATAGTAATCACATTCTGTTCCTCGATTTGCCAGAGGTCTATATTGGTGGGCAAATAAAAACGTGTAGCATCGGTCAAACTCCCTACCTCATTTACATTTTCTGTTTTAATGGTGCGTATTTCTATTTTACTCAAATCTACAAAGAACCACTTCACTTGATTAAAAGAACCACTAGCTCTTGTCCAACGCTTATTATCATCAGCAGCTCTTAACGGTGCTCCCCAGCCTCCTTCTCCTACAAAAACAGTCCCTGCTACATCTCTTACAAAACCTTCGTCATACCCTGGCTCTCGGCGATCATTGCTCACTCGAATCGGCCAAGTAATCTTGGACATATGCGAATCACACTCCAAAACCAAATCCATTCCGTACTTAAAAAACAAAGGTCCCCAATGCAACCGTATGTATTCTTGTTCGTGCTTGCGCGAATTGTGCGGGCGAATGGGATGGTGGTATTGCCCCATGCGCCATCCTATATTTTGACTCTGGCGGAGATCTTGCTCTAGCCAAGCAATCTGGGCACTGCTAGATGATTGCATACTATTGAGTGTATACACTCTGAGTAATCCTCTGGCAAAGGTCAACCCATAATAAACCATTGGATGCGGTACATCAAACATATCTACAATAGAAGCATCCGAACGCTCATGATTGCCCCGAGCAGCCAACAAAGCGGTCATTCGACCATCGGGCGCAATCGTCAATTGCCAATCATCTAGCCACTCTTGCCATTCTCGACTGCTGTCGCCCCCTGTCATATCGCCTGCAAACAATACAAAATGCGGCCGACAACGTGCAACTGTTTTATTGGCGTTTTGGCGTGCAATTTTATGATTGCGCGAATCGCCACCTCCAATTATTGACAAACGACTGTCGTATTCATCGGGCAGTGTCTTGAATGAAAAGCGTTTGCTGCTGCCTTCTGTATCTTTTATAACAAAGTAATAAACAGTATTGGGACGCAACTTGTGCAGACGTGCGAAATGGTTGTGCATTTCTTTGGCGTGAATGGTCCGATCTGGATAAGCTTTGTAGGGATAGTTATTGCCGTTGGCAGCCGTTCCATAATAAACAACAGGATTGTTGCCTGAAACCTGTTCCCAACCAATAGTAATGGTAGTAGAAGGTTCATCGCGAATCATACAGCGATACCGAGCCGTAATGGCCCAAGCGTCTGTAGTTGTTAGGAATAAAAGCAGCAATAAACAAGCTAAAGTTTTCACAAAAAAAAGATTAAGGTAGTATCACAAATAAACAAGGGATGTAGGTGTATGGTGTAAACTCGTTGTTATTATAATAACAAGCAAAACGCTTTATTGTCTTACTTGCTAAGAACGAGACGAAGTTTACCTACAAGCTTATAAAGATAGCGGCTAAAAAAATGATTCAGCAAATTAAAACACAAAAACCACTGAAAATGTATTGATTTTTAACAAAAAAGCTCAACTTCCTGAAGGGAGTTGAGCTTTTTGTACCATTATGTAGTATTTTTTTAACAAAATTTGTCAAAAGCCATTTTTAGATTGGCTGCAATGGCATCTGCCGTATTGCCCTCAATGTGGTGGCGCTCTAAGAAGTGTACCAATTTTCCTTCTTTGAACAAAGCAATAGAAGGAGAAGAGGGTGGATAAGGCATCATATATTGACGGGCTTTGTTTACCGCTTCTTTATCTACCCCTGCAAAAACAGTTACCATATTCGTAGGTAATTTTTCATTTTGCGCCGCCATTTTCACGCCTGGGCGACAGTTACCCGCCGCACAGCCACATACAGAGTTAACCACTACCAGTGTAGTTCCCTCTTTTTGGTCGAGAATAGTACTTACATCATCTGCTGATTTAAGTCCGTTGAACCCATAATCTGTTAGATCTTTTTCCATGGGTTGTGTTAGATGTTCTGGATACATAATATTTTTTTTGAAAAACAATTTTATTAAATAGTGTGCTGTTGCAGCTCCAAATCTTGTGTCATAAAACTACCGTTCAAAGCTCATTATTTAGCAACAGCTTCAATAATACAATTTTATTTTTTACCTTGTATTAACAATTCTATGCTTAATTACCAATGTTGTAGGTTGTTTCCCCCACAAACACAAAGATATAACGATTTGTAATAGTCATTAGATAATTGTTGCAATACTTAAGATTTTTTCACCAAAAGTCAACCATTAGAATCTACATAAGTAATAAACAAAGATAGTGCTTATTTGATGTCTTTGACATTTTCATTTTGTCATCTATCTGCCACTTTTGTTGCAAGTTCTTCTTTTAAGTAGGATTTAAACACAACAAGCTTATGGATCTTTGGTTGTAATTTCTACATTACAATATTCATCTCATGAAACGTTCTCTCCTCACTATCAGCATTTTAATTGCTGGATTTATTTATTTTTTATCCTCTTGTACAGCAGATAAATTAAGTCTTCCTGAGCCTTCTGGCCTAAGCTGTGACCAAACAACCATTACCTATGAGGGACATGTCAGAGGTATCCTCAACACCCAATGCAATACGTCAGGTTGTCATGACGGAAATGTAATGCAGCCTTTTGAAGCCTATAGCAGCATGGATCAAACGCGTAGAGAGCGTATTTATACCCGTGCTTGTGTCACCAAGGATATGCCTCCTGCTGGTGGTCTTAACTTAGGTTATATTGATACGATTCGCTGTTGGCAAGAAAGCGGTTATTTAGAAAACTAGCCTTTGATAGATATTTTTATCCATCATAAACATTTACATTTCACTTCATTTGCACTCTCAATTCCATATACTAATCTCTATGAAAACAATTTGTTTAGTTCAAAAGATTCTTTTTTTCACTATTCTGTTCAATTTTATTAGTCTAACTACCCAAGCACAAGATAAACCAGCCAAGGAGTATGTTTTTCAGACCTTCAAAGATACGCGTGTTATCAATAGTTACTCTGTAGAAACCTTACAAAAAAGAGTACTAGATTTTCGAATTTCACACCGTTTTGGTGATTTTTTCAACCAATGGCAATTCAACAATGCTTGGGCTGATTTTATTGGTTTGGAAAATGCTGCTGATATTGGTATTGGGGTAGAATATGGTGTTACCAATAATCTAACTATAGGATTTCACCGTACCAAAGGGGCTGCTGCTTTGCGCTCTTTGCTACATGGTTTGGTCAAATACAAAATTTTGTCTCAAACCAAAGATAATAAGATGCCTTTTACCCTAACGGCTGCTGCTACCGCAAGTATTTCTACCGCACCACCTTCTGCAGATGTTTCTTCTGTTGCTTCTTTTCCTGGAGGTATTGGCCACCGTATGTGGTATAGTACCCAGGTATTAATTGGACGCAAATTTGGAGATCGTTTTTCTTTGCAACTTTCTCCTACTTTTGTTTGGCGCAATTTGGTAGAAGCTAATGATAACAATTACGTACTTAGTACTGGTGTTTCTGCCCGTCTACAATTGAGTAAGGTGTTGGGTATTTTGGTAGATGCTACCATTCCATTTGACAATCTACGTTTGAACGCAAGTAACGGTTACCATATTCCTATAGGCATAGGGTTTGAATTTGATACAGGAGGACACATTTTTCAAGTCAACTTAACAAATGCTCGTGGTATTGAGCCAGTAGATTACATTCCCAACACTACTAGCAACTGGGGTGATGGACAATTCAGAATTGGTTTTACTATTTCTAGAGCGTTTAGAATGTAGGCTACACTGAAGTATTTGAAAAGGGAATTATTTAGAATCTAACATTGAACTACATGTTTCACAGATATAAAATTAGCATTCTACTCGGATGTTTATTAGTAGGAATTATCATTGCAAGTTTCACCTTGCGCCCTAGCGACCAACCGCGCTATTATCTCTCAGATGATGATAGTCTTTGGAGTGTTTATGATAAATTGGGTAAAATTCGCTTTAATGCAGCCAACACTTCTATCAAAGGTGTTTCTGTAGAGCGTGGCCGTGATTTGATTTTGAACGGTTCTTGCGACAAAGCAGACGGAAAAGGCCGCACCAAGGAAGTTAGTCCTTATTTTAAGTGTACGGCTTGTCATAATATTGAGAAAGAATTCAGCGATCTCTCTAATGTAAGTTCTGAAAAGCGATTAGAGTATGCTATTGCCAATGATCTGCCATTTTTGCAAGGAAGTTCTTTTTATGGCTTGGTTAATCGCAAAACATTTTACAATGATGATTATCAGAAAAAATATGGGCATGTGCCTATTATCAAGGCTTCTAATACAGATGTCCGCAAAGCCATACAGCTTTGTGCCACCCAGTGTGCTCAAGGTCGTTGGTTGGAGGATTTTGAAGTAGAATCTATTTTGGCTTATTACAATACCTTGGGATTAAAAGTAAAAGATCTCAATCTGACAAAAGAAGAACAAGCTACGGTAGAGGATGCCATGAATAACAAAGAAAATCAACAAAAGGCGGTTCATTTACTAGAAGGCAAATACCTAGAGAAAAGCCCTGCTCACTTTGCATACCAAGCCAAACATTATGAGGCGTTAGATGCCAATGCCTTAAAAGATGTAGCGCGTTATAAAAATGGTCAAGCTATTTATGAGCGTAGTTGTTTGCACTGCCACCAAGCCGAGCGTTACTCTTTCTTTAGTATGAATGATGGTAAAATGACTTTTTCCAACTTGCTCAATCGTACCAAATCTAATGGCAAGACCTCTCTTTATGAAATTACGCGCCATGGAACTTGGCCATTAACGGGTAGCCGTGCTTATATGCCGCTCTATCCTATCGAGAAGTTGTCAGAAACACAATTAGAAAATTTGAGGATCTATATTGAAAACAGAGCGATGGGGCAGATATTGGCTTCCAAATAAGTACTGTGCAAATTTTTTTCTCTAATATTACTCCATGATTTTTGCCCTTGTGTCAAAAATTATGGAGTATTTACTTTAAATGAACATGTCAAAAACAACGGGTATAATTCTATTGTTACTCATTACGCTGACGGTACTAGCCCACAAAGTTCATCAACCAACAGCAACTTTGGCAGAGATTACAGATCAGACTAAAGTGTGGAGCGTCATGTCAGGATTGGGCAAAGTAAATGTGAATGTCCTTTATAAAAATCCGCAACACGATGCTCTAAAAGGAGAACAGTTGATAACCAAGGGAATTACGCTAGATTTTCAAGGAAAAAAGACCCCACGTACCAGTCCAAAGCTAACCTGTATTGCCTGCCACACCGTAGAAAAAGAACATCCTATTTTTGGCACAATGGATCCACAGAGTCGTTTGGAGCACGGCGATTCGATGGGGATTCCGTTCTTGCCTGGTGCTCCTTTGTATGGTTTGGTCAATAGAGTTGCTTTTTTTACCGATGATTACCAGCATAAATTCCAGCACAAACATCAACAAGTGCTCAAAGATGGCCATAGAAATATACGTTTAGCGATTCAGGCGTGTAACAAGGTTTATGCAAAAGGCCGCACCTTAGACAATTGGGAAGTAGAATCTATATTGGCCTACCTCTGGACCTTAGAATTACAAATGGGTGACCTCAGAGTGCCTGATACCATTGTTTCTATTATTGAAGAGTCTATCTCTTCTAGTGTCAACGGCTCCAAGGCTGTGAACTTGATGCGCCGTTATTATCCAGAGGTATATCCTGCTACCCTAGCCCCCCCTATTCCTTACAACAAACGCCCAGAAGTTTCGCCCGTTCTTAATAGTTACAAAAATGGAAAACGCATTTACAAACTTAGTTGCTTACATTGTCATGCAAATAAGCGTTTTGCTAACTTAAAACTAGATCGCAGCCAAAAGACCTTAAAATTTCTGAAAAAACATTTTGATACCAATTCTAGGTATTCTATTTATGATGCGGTGCGCTATAGTCCTGGATCAAAAGCCAATCGCTCCAATATTCCTCATTATACGGCACAACGCATGAGCGATCAGCAAATTCAAGATTTGCGATTCTACATTGCTCAACGCGCCAAGATGGGACCAGCAGCAGATAAGTATTATGGAAAGCATTAGTCAAGAAGTTGATGCCAGTATTATTGCCTAATAAGAAATAGCAATACCTTCTCTAACCATTAGACATTATCACGACTAAATTCGTAGCGAAAAAAGCATCTTTTTCCCTCACTCATCGTTAAAAATTGATTCCATAGCACTGCTATGAACTAAATACGCTAGTACTTTTGTACCTTTTAGGTACAACCCACGCAGATCG
>JBGCDW010000306.1:0-5373 GCA_045105775.1 Aureispira sp. | reverse complement strand
ACTACTACCAAAAAACGGTTATTTTCCTCCAGCTCATCGTTGAAAATACTCGTCTTAGCCCGCTAAGACTCCGTTTTTCGCCTTGATCTGAATAAAAATATTCCATTTTTTTAGGTAACATTTATTTTGACCGCCTACTTAATGTTATAAAATGTAGAAAATAACATTTTATAATAAAGAAAAAAAAATATCAACCTAAGCATTGCTATTAGATTAACTTTTTAGTTAACTTCGGGCTTAATCTAGTAATAGTAATTTTCACCTAAACACAATTAATGTGTTTTAAAAAAATTCATACCAATAAAAATGAACAATAGATTCAAAGCGTTAGAACTGTTATCCAATCGCAAAAGAGTTGAAACAACTCCTTTATCAGTCAATGTATCAGAGCGATTTGCTTGTAATGTGTTTAACAAAACAGTTATGAAGCAGTACCTAGCTCCAAAATCCTATAAGCAGTTTGAACGCCTTATACAGGAAGGCAAAAACTTGGACAGAGACTTGGCAGACCATATTGCAGAGTCTATGAAAAAGTGGGCATTGAGTAAAGGCGTGACGCATTATGCACACTGGTTTCAACCACTGACAGGGCGTACAGCAGAAAAACATGATTCTTTCTTTACACTGAATCATGAAGGAGAAGCTATAGAAGAGTTTACAGGCAATGAGTTGGTACAACAAGAACCAGATGGGTCTAGTTTTCCAGGGGGAGGCTTAAGAAGTACTTTTGAAGCACGAGGGTATACGGCTTGGGATCCTACTTCACCTGCATTTATTTTTGATATTAATCAACAAAAAACACTATATATACCTACAATATTTGTAACGTATGGTGGACAGGCGTTGGATTATAAATTGCCATTGCTCAAATCTCAGGCATACTTGGAGAGTGCTGCCATTGATGTCTGCCATTTGTTTGATAATGAGGCAAAAAAGATTTTTGTAACTTTAGGTTGGGAGCAAGAATACTTTTTGTTAGACGAAGCCTTGTACAATGCACGTCCTGATTTAGTGATGACAGGACGCACCTTATTAGGACGTTTGTCTCCTAAAGGACAACAATTGGATGACCACTATTTTGGAAGTATCCCTGAGCGTGTTTATGCCTTCATGACAGACTTAGAGCAAGAATGTTACAAATTGGGTATTCCCTTGCGTACACGCCACAATGAGGTTGCACCAGGGCAGTATGAGTTTGCACCCATTTATGAGGATGTGAATACTGCTGTAGATCATAACCAATTGCTTATGGATGTGATGGAACGTATAGCTATTCGTCACAAATTGCGTGTATTGTTGCACGAGAAACCCTATGCTGGGGTAAATGGTTCAGGAAAGCACAACAACTGGTCGATGTCTACAGATACAGGCAAGAACTTATTGTCGCCAGGTAAAGAACCAGACAAGAACTTGCAATTTTTGGCCTTTTTTGTAACGACGATTCAAGCGGTTAACAAATACGCAGACATTTTGCGCGCAAGTGTAACTTCAGCGTCTAACGATCATCGTTTGGGGGCCAACGAAGCACCTCCTGCTATTATTTCTGTGTTTATTGGAGAGGCCTTGACACGAGTTCTAAATCAAATCGAAAAAGGAGAGGCTTCAGAAGATGGAGTATCTGCTGTATTGAACTTGTTGGATCAAATCCCTGACTTAAAGTTGGATAATACCGATAGAAACAGAACATCACCTTTTGCCTTTACAGGAAATAAGTTTGAAATTAGAATGGCTGGTTCTACTGTCAACTGTGCGGCTCCTATGACAACCATGAATATGATTGTAGGAAAGCAGTTGCGCGAGTTTTCACAAGATGTACAAATGCTACAAGAATTTAATGGAGCATCTAGAGACAGTGCTATTCTTACCGTAATCAAAAACTACATCCAAGAATCTAAAGATGTTCGTTTTGAAGGGGACGGGTATAGCAATGAGTGGAGAGATGAAGCGATGCGCAGAGGTTTGGGTAACCACGGGGATACACCTAGAGCATTGGATGTATACAGCAAGAAAGAAACCATTGCTTTGTTTGAAGAGACAGGTGTTTTGTCTGCTATAGAGTTAGAAGCACACTATGAAGTACAGTTAGAAGCTTATTTGTTGAAATTGCAAATAGAGTCTCGTACCATTGCTGAAATGTGTGTTAGCCAAGTGTTGCCTGCTGCTGTTGCGTATCAAAATGTTCTACTGAAGAATATTCGTGGACTCAAAGAGGTTGGTTTAGACGAAAGTGCTTATGAAGCACAATTGGCTTTGGTAACAGAAATTTCTGAGCATATTAATACCTTAAAAGAAAAATCCAAAGTGATGCGCGACGCGCGTGCAGCAGCTAAGGATTTGTCGGCACGAGATAAAGCCTATGCTTACTGTGATAAAATTAAACCAATTATGGAAGAGTTGCGTAATGCAGCCGACGAATTGGAGCCTTTGATCAGTGATGAGTTGTGGCCTTTGGTAAAATACAGAGAAATGTTATTTTTGAAATAAATAATTGGTATGTCTGTATCCAAAACTTTAAACAATTGGCTAAAAGGGGCAATGGCAATCGTCATTGTCCTTTTTAGCAGTTGCTATCATCCTAGTCCTGAGCAAGTGCCACTCATGAGCAAAGAAGAGCTTATTCCTGTATTAAAGGATATTCATCTGGCAGAAGCATTGTTGACAGAAATCATGAACAAGCAGGAAAAAGATAGCTTGGCACGGCTGTATTATGCTCAGATATTTGAAATGCACCAAGTAGATAGTGCACTATTTGACCAGAGTATGAACGCTGTTATGACCAATCCTATAGTACTAGATTCCTTGTACGATGGGGTTATTCAGGCATTGAGCCAAGAAAAAAGAGAAACGAAGTAACGCCTTAGTTTTCCAAACACTTAGGACAAATACCAGAAACCGTAAAATGTACTTCTTGTGCTAGATAGTTGGAGGGAAGTTGGTAACTGGGTTGTACTTGCTGCAAGCAGGTTACTTCTTGGCATTGTGTACAGCTAAAGTGTAAGTGGTTGTGATGGTGGTTTTTGTGGTTACAACTGTGGCAACGGGCATATTTAACGACTCCATCTGTATTCACTATTCTGTGAATAAAACCTTCTTCTAACAATCTTTCCAACACTCTATAAATCGTCACACGATTGCAAAGCCCATCCAGTTCTACTTGAATTTCCTTATGAGAAAGTGCCGTAGATACTTTTTCTAAAAGCTCTAGAATCTGTGTCTTGGCGGTGGTTTTTCTTGTTGTTTTCATGATGAATTAGATGTTAATTATCCTGTCGTTTGGTGTGTTGGAATATGAAGCTATATTAAGTAAAAATAAGGCTATAAGTACAAATAGCGATAAGCAAAGTCATTCACAATATTATTATTACTTTGTTCAAATGCTGCTAATTCTGCTTCTCGAGCAGTTTGTTTTTGGGTTGTATTGAGTTGATACAACTCAATAGTAGTTTTTGCTCGTTGTTGATCTTGCGTACTCGCAGTTGGATTAGGTTGTAGGAGGTGTTTATTATAGTCATAAATAAAATACCGTTCAAAACTATAATCCATAGCATCTGGACGCAAAAGCAGTTTAGAATATTTATCTCCTTTTTGTTGGCAAAATGAACAGCAGATGTACAAATTTTTCCAATCACAAACCAAACGAGGAAAGTGGCTTTTAGGTTTAAAGTGTTCAATTGTTGGGTAAATCTTATACATAGGATGAGCATCACAAAAAGAACAATGTTCATCAGTCATCTTACTTAAAATGGGCACCAACAACTTATTGATTGTTGTACCATTATACGTAGGCCATTTAAATACAGCTTTAGGATTCTTTAACTTTCGTTTTTGGAATAGCTGTCCCCAATGTTCAGATTTTTCATTTAGCCAAGCAGGTGCAGCAGGCCGTTCTTGCTTAATCATAATTGACCTCTTCTTTGCAGTTGACGTAACTCTCTTTGTATGATGTTGCGAATTTCCTCCCCTTTATTAGAAAGCGTAGTAATAAGATTGTTAAATTTTTCTTGATCTATGGATTTATTTAATAATAATAGTTCTCTAAAGGCATAAAATTGATCTAATTGTTTTTCAGTTTCTACATCAAAACGTTCATTCACATCAAAAACATCCTTCAAAATAGTATTAATACTCTGCCCTGCTTTGGAAGGCATTGGTTTATCAATAGTAGTTGCACCATTTTCTAATTCCAATTCATAAACCCAAGCATCACTGACAGAACCTACTACAAAAGGCGAGTGTGTAGTCAGAAAAATTTGTGCATTGGGAAACAAATCCTGAACAATGGGCAGAATCTTTCTTTGCAATTCTGGGTGTAGATGCACTGCAATTTCATCTAAAAAAAGAATGAAATTGCGCTCTAATACAGGAATATCATTTACCCATGGAGTTTGCTCTAAGCGTAGAAGCAAATCAGCAATCCAACTAATTAAAGAGCGAAGTCCATGAGACAAAGCTTCAAAAGCAATAGGTTTATTATTTTGAACAACTGAAATTTTTAATGGATTGCCATCTAGTTTAAAACGAATCTCTTGCTCAATTATTTTGGAAATAATTTCTTCTGTTTTTGTAATAATATAACAGTAGGCATTAGATTTATCGAATTGTCCATTCATGTGAGTGATAGCTTGCTTAGTAAGAATATCTGCTAACCATTCTATTACAGGTTCATTTTTTTTATTAAATGGCAAATCTTTTTCTAATTCTAATGTGTTATATAATGTATTGTCATTTTTTTCTCCTATTGTTACTTTATTACTTTTATTAATGGTTCTGTTTACAGAATATGCAAAAGCACAAAAGTCTAGTTTTTTTTCAATACTTATATCACTGATGATTTTCTGTTGATTATACAGAGAAAGGATGTCTAGTGTAGGAATATCTTGAGGGTCATATAGTATTTTAGGGGTTTCACTTGTAGACATTAATTTATATTGTTGAGAAACTATATCTTTTATATAGCCAGCTAAAGTGTGAGTGTTATTAGGATTTATGTCTTTATCAAAGAGAAATTTTTCTTTATCAAAGATTATTTTTACAAAACTATTATCAGTGTTTAATTTAGTCGTAAAATTAATCTTCTTTTTGAATAGACTTAGCAAAGCCTCCAGTAATGTTGTCTTACCACAACCATTCATACCTGTAAAAATATGAATTTCTGCTTTTCCTTCAGCTTTAGCTTCTGGAAATTCGATACTCACATTTTTAAATACTCCAATGTCTTGCAACTCTATAGACTCAATGCGTTTTTTACTCATTTTCCACAATTTTAAACTATTAACTCGTCATCTGAAATTTTAGTTCCAATTTTTTTAATTCATTGGTAAATAAAGTATCTGCATTGACTCTATAATTGCTAGAGTCTAACTGCAATTTTAT
>JBGCDW010000305.1:0-11253 GCA_045105775.1 Aureispira sp. | reverse complement strand
AATGTTGCAGCCAAGCTCTTAATCATTGGTGTATTTTGACGAATGCCTTTTAGATTGGTCTTGAAGGCTTGTTCTAGGCTTTGTAGTGTCTCTTGTAGTTTTATTATTTTGTCTACTAAATCTTGGTCGGGATTTTTCATTGAATAGAGCGTTGTAGGTCGTGAGTAAGATATGTGAGTGGCTGGTTGTGCTTGTAAGCTACTCGCTGTACCGCTTAGTAATAGTAAGAACCAGTAGAGCCAATAGTTAGATTGCCCCTTTGTGTGTTTTTTGTACCTATAATCAACAAAAATTAAATCCATACGGGTCTAAAATTAGGAATGTCCTTGAGGGGTTTGTTTGGCACGAGCAAGACGCGCCTCTTGTTGGTTTCTCTGAATGATTTTGCTCACCCAATTGGGTACCACAATAGCCCCTACCAATAAATACACATAGTAGGTCAACCCTCTCCAGATCGTTGCCATAATAACCATCAAAGTCGCTGCTGAAGCGATATTGGTCATATCCGTAGGAATATAATCATAATGGAAGGTTTTGAAGGCATATTCGGCTACTCCTGCGCCTCCAGGGCTAGGCATTACCGCCATGATTACATACATGGCTTGTTGGCGCGCATAAATAAATACTTGTTGCCCAAATGCCCCCAAATTCAACTGCCCTTCCATAAAAGCATTGTAATGTCCTTGTACTTCTGGATTGGGAGAAAAGGCCACAAACGCAATAATCAAACAATTGAGTACCATAAAACGAGAAGCCCAAGCCGACATGGTAGAAAGGTAAGTGCCTAAATGAAACGTCCACTTTTGTTGGCGCAATTCTGCCGAAGCTAAATCCATATCGTCGGTAATCTTAATCGCTTTTTCGCGAAAGCGTCTCAAGAACGGCAATTTGCAAAACCACAATAAAATGACTTCTAACCGTTTGGCATTAATTAGTACTCCATAAAAAAATATACCTCCATAAACCATCATTAATCCATAGGCCAAGAAAAAAGCTATGCCCCACTGGCTTTCATTGATTAAATGACTTAGCGTGTTGGATTCTGGTTGAATCATAATGGGGCCAAACAATAGGAAAAAAAACAATAGTGCTGATAAGAACGAGAACGTATCTACAATAACTGTATACAAAACAATCATGGCCGTTTTTCCAGCTGCTAATTTTTCTTGGGCAATCGCAAACATAGCCACAGCAGCCCCTCCCACACTAGTTGGGGTGACCGCAGAACTAAACTCCC
This sequence comes from Aureispira sp., assembly GCA_045105775.1. Lineage (GTDB taxonomy): Bacteria > Bacteroidota > Bacteroidia > Chitinophagales > Saprospiraceae > Aureispira. The sequence continues at coordinate 10,016 of JBGCDW010000305.1, read as the reverse complement.
ACATCATCACCAACTCAAAGCTTTTGCGCCAACTGAAAAATTTATTGGTAATAATTCGCAAACGGGTCATGTAGCAAAAATGACGGAAGCACATAAAAAAAACAGCCCCTCCTAACCAAGTGTACACATGACGATTGAACGTGATTTTACTAAATTCTTCTGCATTAAAATCCTTGTAAAACATATAGACGACCACTCCTAAGCCTATCATTGCTGCCATTAAAATCCGAAAAGGACTAATGGATTTGAGTACGCCTGCTTCCTCTTCTTCTTGTATACCGACACTATTTGGATCATCGAGTAAATGTTCCTGTGGTTCTTCTTGATTCATAGTAATAATAAAACTAAAATAGAATTAATGGTGCATAAACACTATTCTCATGAAATGGTTGGAGAACTAGCACGCAAACTAAAATTATTAAATCCTGTTCCTCCAACAAAGATAATCTGTTCTTGCTGCATCAAGTCCAAAATAGCTAAAAAAGTAAAAATAGCATGCAGACGATTTTCACAGGTTTCAAATATCTGAACAAATTGTAGGCCATCACTGCGCCCCAAACACTGCAATAAATACTCGCGACGTTCTTCTAGCGTGTAATGTACTTTTACAATAGTATGGCTCGTTTTTTCATTTCTAAATTCAAAATTAGCCATTACCTGCTCGTACGCTTTCAGAATTTTGTATAGGGTTAAGTTTTCTAGCTCTGCATCTGCTAAGGCTTGCGTGGCTGCTTGTTGTAGTTCTTGCAATACATTGCCCCTTTGTTGACGAGCGGCACGATCTTGCTCCAATTGGCGCAGTTCGTCCAATACCGCTTTGTAGCGTCGATACTCCAACAGACGTTCGACCAATTCTGCACGCGGATCAATCGCATTTCCCTCTTCATCCAATTCTTTTCGTGGCAACAGCATCTTGGCCTTAATACGCATCAAGGTAGAAGCAACTAGAATGAATTCGCTGGCACTATCTAAATTCAATACTTCTAATTGTTTTAGATAGCCCAAAAAATCATTGGTGATGGAGGCTATGGGAATATCATAAATATCCAATTCATCTCGTTCTATAAAGAACAATAACAAATCGAAAGGCCCTTCAAATTCAGGCAATTTTATTTGGTAGGTCACACTTGTTCTGTTTTTGTTCAGCTAGTCTATCCCTCTTTTTTTTAACTTACTGTTAGTATCTAATTATGATGTTAGTTGTTACCATTTCAAATAATAATAGTAACTTTAGCCACTTAGAGTCAATGCAATACTCTAGCAAAGAGATTCAAGTTACCTTTGTTACAGCAAAAAAACATTTTGTAAATAAATTCAAATCAATATTTTTTGATTTGTTTTTTACAACAATCTAGCTTGACACAAAATTAGTGAAAATAATACAATGGAGCTAAAAGATACCATAGATTTAGATAATTTACCCAAGCATGTTGCTATTATTATGGATGGTAATGGACGTTGGGCCAAGCAACAAGGAAAAGCACGTGTTTTTGGGCATAAGAATGGGGTACAATCCGTACGAGAAGTGACAGAGGCTGGAGCAGAATTGGGTATAGAATATATGACTTTGTATGCTTTTTCTACAGAAAACTGGAATCGTCCCAAACTCGAAGTTACTGCACTAATGACATTATTGGTGTCTACCATTCGCAAAGAGATTACCACCCTCAATAAAAACAGCATACGCTTAGAAACCATTGGCGATGTTAATATGCTGCCCAAAATTGCCCAAAGAGAACTGGCAGAAGCCAAGGAAAGCACCAAAAACAACACCCGCATGACCCTCATTTTAGCCTTGAGTTATAGTGCCAAGTGGGAAATTGTAGAAGCCGTAAAACAAATTGCTCAACAAGCCAAAACAGGTGCCTTAGCTATTGAAGATATTGATGAAGACATCATCAAAAGTGCCCTAACTACTAAAGATGTACCTGACCCAGAGCTCATGATTAGAACCAGTGGAGAGACTAGAATCAGCAATTTCTTATTGTGGCAATTGGCCTATGCAGAGCTTTTCTTTACCCCAGTGCTTTGGCCAGACTTTCGCAAGCAGCACTTCTATCAAGCTATTCGAGATTTCCAAACTAGAGAGCGCAGATTTGGCAAAACAAGTGAGCAAATTACTTCTAATGATAGCTAAAAATAAGTCAAGCAATAGGCACTAAATCATACGCTTATTCCTAAAGAAGATCACCAAACAGAAAGAAAACAACATAGAACCACCCAATAGACACCAAAAGGCATAAGGATGTTTTTCTAGTGGCAAATTGATCACATTCATACCATAAAAACTAGCTACTAAGGTGGGAACCATTAATATAATGGTTATCAAAGTGAGCCGTTGCATCACTTCATTGAGGTTGTTGGAGATCATAGATGCCAATGCCCCCATTGTATTGCTTAGGATATTGGTGTAAATATGCGCCATTTCTTGGGCTTGGCTGTTATCAATAATAATATCCTCTAGCAAATCTGCCTTATCTTCGTTTTTTTGGATATTGAGCAAATCCATACGCTGAATTTTTTGCTTGAGCAAAGCATTAGAACTCAGTGCTGTTACAAAATAAACCAAGCTTTTTTCTAGGCTTAATAGACGCTTGAGGTCTCTGTTTTGACTCGATTCATATACATCGCGCTCAATGGTATTGCGTCGAACATTGATGTCCTTGAGACAATGCAGATAGGTGTATACATTTTGCTCTAGAATTTGCAATACAAACATAGAAAAATCACTGGACTGAAACCCACGTACTTTGCCTTCTATAAATTTCTGAATAACAGCTGTTTCATAAGAGGAAATAGTAACAATATGGTTTTTTGTCAAAATAATTCCAATAGGAACGGTAATATAAAGCGTTAAACTATCTCTAGCCCCTTCGTTGAGTGCAGGAGTGTTGACCACAATAAATTTTACATCGTCCTCAATTTCGAAGCGGGTACGCTCGTCAATATCCAATGGGTCGGTCAAAAAATCAATGGGAATGTTTAATTCTGTTGCTAGTCGCTCCAATTCGGCACTGTTAAATGGAGGGGAAACATTGATCCAACAATTAGGAAGAGCGATTTCTAGTGTTTCCAACTTGCTTTTTTGCTTTTCAAAATACTGAACCATGTTTGTCAACTTTAGCGGAGGAACAAAATGAGCGTAAAGGCGATATTATGCCTTGTCTTCTCTTAGTTTGGCATGAAAATACAACATTCAATAGACATTATCACGAATGGAGTTGTATAGAGATTAAAAAGTGAGATTTTTTCATCAATCAAGGCAAAAATTTAGTTCATAGCAGTATTATGGAATCAATTTTTAACGATGAGTGAGGGAACCCCGAAGGGCTCACGACCACGAATTAGCAGCAAAGCTAAGTAAAAGATGCTTTTTTCACGACAAGACTATTCGTGATACGGTCTAATAGATAGAAAAGATTACTTTTAGAATTATTGTACCAGCTTGGGTAAATCTACCTAAGCTTTACGTTTAATAACTGATTACATTATGCCATTTTTTAAGCTATTCTTGGTGCTTTTATGTGTTAGCTGTACTACTTTGTGGGCACAGCCAGAGGATTATCCAACCTTGCGTAATTATGATTATATTTATAAAGAATACATCAAGAGTGTTCGTTTTCGTTTGTCCGATTCCAAAATTGACTATCCTGTTGTAGAGCTTGGAAGCCCTAGCTACTTCATCTTTGCTTTTGATGATTTAGATGCCTACACCAAAGATTATTCGTACAAAATCATTCATTGTAATGCTCAATGGGAACCCTCAGAAGAACTAGATGCGTTGGATTATATAGAGGGATATCAAGAAAATCGCTTTTACGAAGCCCAAAACTCCTTTAGTACGCGCGTACCTTATACCCATTATGAGATTACACTCCCCAATTCGGATGTACAATGGACCAAATCAGGCAATTACTTACTCAAGGTGTATAAAGATAATAATGAAGATGATTTGATTATTACCAGACGTTTTATGGTGGTAGATACCAAAATGAAAGTAGTACCTAGACTTCGACGTTCGGCCACGCCCCCCAACTCCCTGAGCCATCAAGAACTATTCTTTAAAATACAGCATGTGGGGCTCTCTATAGGCAACGTACAGGAACAAATCACCCCTGTTGTACTTCAGAATGGCCGATGGGACAATGCAATCACCAAACTTACCCCTACTTATATCCAACAAGAAGAAATTGGCTATGAACAACAAATGGCCGTACAGTTTCCAGGCTACAAAGAATTTCGCCCCTTAGATTTGCGTGCTTTTCTTTATGCCACCATACAAGTCGAACGGATAGAACAATACAAGGATGGATTTGAACTCTGGTTGTTCGAAGATGTCTCCAGACGTTATACTTCACATGTTTTTACGCATGATTTAAATGGTAAGTTCTTTATAGAATCCAGAGATGGGCGCGAGGGAAAATTGCAAGGCGAGTACGCAACCGTCAATTTTTCGCTCAAAGCTACTACACCCTATACGGGCAAGGTCTACTTATTGGGAGGCTTTAACGATTTTCAGCCCAAACCTGATTTTGCCATGCGTTATGACCAAGAATGCCTTTGTTATAAATTGCCAACTATGCTCAAAAATGGCTTTTATGATTACTATTATGGCCTAGTACCGGAAGGGAGCCAAACCTTAGATATTCAACGCATTGAGGGGAGTAGTTTTGAGACAGAGAACGATTATTTATTCTTAGTTTACTATAGAGAATATGGCGGTTTGTATGATCAATTAGTAGCTGTTCAGAAGCACAATACCCGTCCGAATTAATTTTTTTGTTAAGAAAATGGTAAAAAAAATTGTTTGAGCGAACATTTTCTCCTCAAAATTCTTATATTGTAAGTAATTATTATAAAATAATCATCATAACTTGATTAATTCATAGCCACTGTGTTTGTATATTTCCCATACATACAGGTAAGCGCTATTATTACATTAATCACACGCACATTTTTAGGATTGACGTATTTACAACGGAAGCTTTTTAATCGACAAATTTTCTATCTTCCCACTAAGTACTCATTTACAACTATCAACTTCCCCTTAATCTAGCTTAGTTTTCCCGCTAAAAAGATAGATTAAACTAATCAACAAGGTTTGTTGAGTCTAGCGACTCGACAAACCTTTTTTTTGGTCGGCAGGTATGCAAGATTTTGCGGTCCTTATCGACCAAAAAAAAGCACTATTCCAAATGAATGAAATAGTGCTTAAATAATAGTGGCGGTCTGGACGGGACTCGAACCCGCGACCCCCTGCGTGACAGGCAGGTATTCTAACCAACTGAACTACCAGACCATAATAACGTGACGTTATTATTAATATTAAAAATTGTTACCCAAAGGTTGGCGGTCTGGACGGGACTCGAACCCGCGACCCCCTGCGTGACAGGCAGGTATTCTAACCAACTGAACTACCAGACCAATACAACATAATGTTGTTTTTTATTTGATCTTTAGGTAACAATAACTTTTTTTTAGAACATTTTCTTTACAAAAATCGTACAATGTGTTGCGATTAGTGCGAGGCAAATATAGAATGTTTTTTTGCAATGCACAAGCTTTTAGAATTTATTTTTAGAACTATTTTTCGCTCCAAAAGCTATTGCTTGTTGAATCAATAACTTAACTCAAAGATTTTTTTTGATGATGGCCATACAAGCTGGCATAAAGGAATAATTTGTATTCTTCGGCTGTCATGCGTGCTTGATTGGTATAGCCTGTTCTCAAATCAGTAATCGTAGCTGCCTTGTGCGCTTCCCCTAGTGATAAGTCATACAATCGTACCACCAAATTAGTTCCCGCAGTTAATTTTTTCTCTTCATCTTGATGCGATAAACGTACATTGATGGGCAGTGGGTTTTGATGAGAACGATAAAACAAGTGATACCCCTCTTCTCCTTGCAATAAGGCTTTTATGCCATATCCCTCTACATAAAAAGTATCTTCCTTGAGTTGATACCCCCACCCCATATCTTCCAATACCTTTTCGTATTGTTTTTTGAGGTATTTAATTTCTTTTTTGCCTTGACTACTAATGGGAGACTTAATTTGTAATTCCATGACATCCCAATAATCTTCTTCCATTTGACGCACTTTTAGCTCTAGAAAAGCAACATCCATATAATTGGTCAAACAAATGGAATCGTATCGGTCAAATTGATCAGGCGCGTTCTGATACACATAACGCAATTCCTCCAAGGCACTTTTGCTAAACAACTGTTCCTTAATGAGTGTCTTATCAATATTAGACTCATCATTCTTATAAATAATACTCCCTGTGCCCGAACTCTTCAGACGCAATGCAATGGATACAATTCGATCAAAATAAGGACTTCTAAAACCCAACAACATTCGATTGGCATGTTCCTTCAAATCCAACAATTGTTCTTTGAGGGCATAATACTCCCAGTCGCCGTCTATGTTGCCATCTTCATCACTGTAGTAATCAGTAGGCTGATCCATTGCCAACAAGCGTTTTTCTACCCCTTCTAGTTGCTTAATTAGGCCCTTATAAAAACGTTTTATTTGCTTGTCATTGGGCAATTGAGGCAAGAGTGGCTCCCGCATAGGCTCTGCAAATTGCAAGGTTTCTATTTTGGGTTTAAAAACGCCATTTTCTAGTTCTATACTAAGAATAATCGGCTGCTCTGCGGTTGTTTGTGTCAATTGTTCGGCCGAAAATGCCGTCAAATCTTTCTCAATCTGGCGTTTCAAGGCTCGTCCTCCCATCTTGGCATTAAAGCCACGGCGTGCCACCCACTCCAAAGCCTCTTCCGAAATATTCAGAATAGTAGTTCTACGTACAAAACCATCTCTGCTCAATAAGCTTTGGATTTGCAATTTGGCTATTTTGAGAATATGCTCTAACTCCAGTGGATTAAAAATAATGGTTTGGTCGATACGATTGATAAACTCTGGACGGAAGAAATTTTCTACTGCCTTTTGATAAATGGCATTGGGGTTGCTATTTTGGGTCTGAAAGCCCAATTGCTGGCTCACTTCCGATGCACCAATATTGGAGGTCATAATGATAATGGTATTGGCAAAATCAACCGTTCGGCCCAAAGCATCTGTCAATCGGCCATCGTCCAATACTTGCAGCAATAAATCATGAATCTTGGGATGTGCTTTTTCAATTTCATCAAACAAAATTACCCCAAAAGGATTGTAACGAACCTTGCCTGTCAATTGCCCTTCTGGATTGTAATAATCCCCGATCAAACGCGACAAAGCCCCTCCATCAATGTACTCATTCATGTCAAAACGCATGAGTTTGTTGGCATCGCCTAGCAAATATTCGCAAACAATCTTAGCCGCTTCGGTTTTGCCTACTCCTGTAGGCCCAATAAAAAAGAAAGACCCTAAGGGTTTATCAGGATTATTGAGCTTGGCCTTAATCGTATGAATCGCATCACTCATACACTGCACGGCTGCATCTTGCCCAATCAATACCGAGCGAATATATCGCTCCACTTCCTTCTCCTCAAACACATAACTATCGTCAAAAATCTGATTGCTCAAACCACTATAAATCTCAAACGCCGTTTGCACCTCTTCCACATCTATGGTTCTATAACTGTGCTTTACGGCCAACTGGGTCAGCAATTTGCACACAGAACCAGGCAGTGCCTTGCGTTTAAAATAATTGCGCTGAATAGAAAACAATTGGCGTACAGCAGGAATACTAATCGTACAAGCATGTTTGAGTTCTAGCTGCTTTCTGTACTCCAAAACCATTCGCACAGCAGTAGGCATATCAGGCTCTTGCAAGCGCAACACCTGAAACAAATCACTAAATCGTCGGTCTTTCTCCTGTACCAATTTCCATTCTTCGGGTGTCGCAATGAGCACCACTTGCAGTTGGCGTTTTTCCAAATAAGGCTTGAGTACATCACTCAAGGTCATGCTATTTTGTGATGATTTGCCAATTCTCAGCAAAGCCACTACATTATCAATTAGCAATTGATCGCTTTTACTTTTTTGACGCTTTTTGAGGTGTTGTAGAATGGATTCAAAACGTTTTTGCCACATGCCTACAATGCTCATGCCTGCAATAATACGCGTAGGATCTACTTGCCAGAGTCGTTGCATCTTGGCCACATCACTACCTACAAAATTCTTACAATAACGAAACACTACTTCTTGAATCAAACTGTGCTTGCCCACCCCCTCTGCCCCTAAAATAACAATGGGTGTATTTTCTTTTTGATAAATAATGGCTTGCAATTGCTCCACCAATGGTTCTCGTTCAAAGGCACGCTGCAAATTGGCAGGATACAACTCATTGAGGTTTTGCCCTACTTTGCCCACTTCATCGGCTCCATCAAAATCCTCTTGCCCTCCAAAAAAGGTAAAGAACCAATCATCACTACCATGTTCAAATTTGAATTGCTGGTACGTTACATTGACCTTAAAATTGAGTACGGTTACAAACTCTCCTTTCTCTGCCCAAAAACCGTCCAAATCCACCGTAGTCACTTGATCTTCCTTTCGATAAAGACGCAGCAACTTTTCAATCATAACTTGGGTTTGCGCCTTCACCGTTGTCTTTTTGTGCCCCTCCTCTAGCATAAACGTAAAAGAATTAAAACTGGGCAAACAGGCAAACCACTGCTCTTGCAATTCAAACACGACTACACTTACCTTGCCTCGAAACAATTGCTTGCTGGCAACAAAGTTAAAATCAAACATATAATGCTTGAGCGTAGGATTGAACAAATACCACAACAGATGATCGGCATTGTTACGCCCAATAGCATAGCCCTTGAAACGCGCGCGTACTTCTTTCTTAAATTGGGCTACGGCCTGCTCATAACGGCGATTCACGCCAATAGGGCTGTTGTAAAAAACAGGAGAAATATAGTATTGTTGTTGTTCGTTGATTTGGGTATGCTGCACCACAACAGGGATTGTTACCGTAACTTGACTCATTGTACTTGTTTCGTGTAGAAGGATTGGAGGAACAAAATAGTGTTTTTATAGTTGATTTTATAATTCCTTCACCATGCAACTTATTTCTTTTAAGCACGTATCTTGAGATAGTTTTTATAATTCTTATTCTATTGCTCTTATGCCTCAATTTATCCAACATCAAAACTACCACATTGCCACCTACCAACAAGGCAATGGCCAGCCTATTATATTGCTGCATGGATGGCCGACCAATGCCTTGTTGTGGCAACACCAAGTACAAGTCTTAAAAGCACATTTTCGGGTTATTACCTTTGATTGGTTGGGCTTTGGGCATTCGGATAAGCCCAAGGAGTACAACTATACCTTTACCCAACAAAAAGAAGTTTTAAATACGGTTATTAAAACCCTTGTTGCACCTAACGAAAAAGTAACCTTGGTAGGCCATGATATTGGTGGGCCGCCTGCTATTTTGTGGTGTCAGGAAAATACCTCGCGTGTTCAGCAACTTATCTTGCTCAATACCGTATTGTATACGTTTAGTATGCCCTTGGATAAAATTAGTCATACTGTATTTAAAATTCCTTTGCTCAAACAGTTGTTAGGCAGTCGTTTTGGATTGGGTAAAATTATGCAAAGTGTTACGCGTAATCACTCCCCTATTATCCGTCAGCATATTCGTAATATTGTACAAGCGCACCAAAATCTTTCGCCTAGTTTGGCTATAAAATTGATTTTAGCTCCTATTGAGCAAGGAAAGCAAGACGAATTGTTATCTTTAGCACAAATTTATGCAGCTTTGACTGTTACAAAACATTTAATTATTGCACAAAAAGATCCGCTTTGTGCTAAACATATACAACAACTTCAAGTAGAAAACCCCGATGTAGGTGTAGATTTGTTGCCCAATTGTGGGCATTATGTGCCTGTAGAGGCTGCCGAGGAGGTAGGGCGTATTTTGTTGCGGGTCATTTTGTGAATGGGGGCAGAATAATTTTAAGAATAGACGATTTATTTTAGTGGTATCTTGTTTTATTAAGCATAAGCATGGAAATAGAAAAAAAGGAACAGGTAGACAAGCCGATTTACATCACTCAATTGGA
>JBGCDW010000304.1:0-14602 GCA_045105775.1 Aureispira sp. | reverse complement strand
GTTGTACAGAGACAAAAAGTAAGGTTTTTTCATCAATCAAGGCAAAAATTTAGTTCATAGCAGTGCTATGGAATCAATTTTTAACGATGAGTGAGGGAAAAAGATGCTTTTTTCGCTACGAATTTAGTCGTGATAATGTCTAATATACACCAAATTATTTCTTCTAATGCTTCTCTATATGATTAGTATCTTCACTAAATACAGGAAACCATGAAAAAACTAGTGGTTAAATTATCCAACAGACTTCTTATTGCTATTGCCTTGGCAGGAACCGTGTATTGTATCTATTTATTTCAACAGGTACAAACGGCGTTGTCTAGATTGGCAGGACAGGAAGTAACGATGATAGATTTGCATTCCAATTATACCATTGAGACGATACAATTATTTTTTCAGCAAATCACAGAAGAGGGCAGGGCTATACACTATCAGGCCACAGCGATAACAGATATGATTTTTCCCTTTGCCTATGGCCTATTTTTTATCTTATTATTGGCGCGCTTCCTCCAAAAAGCATTTGGGACAACCTCTAATTGGATGTATCTAGCTTACTTTCCAGTAATACTTATGGGAATTGATTTCTTAGAGAATATTCAAATACTACATTTACTAAAAAATAGTCATCAACTGACCGCAGAGATGGTAGCAGATGCTGCTCAGTTGACCTTCGTCAAAAATATACTCATCAATATAGTCTTAGCTCTGGTGTTCATAACAGGAGGGTTGGCACTGGCACAATGGCAAAGACAAACGCGATTGCAGCCTTAAATTATAAAACCACTACTCTATATGTTCCCAATGCACAAACATAGCGGCAACGGGCTTGTCATTGGAACGCGCTGAAAAGCTCATACGCGCACCCGATTGATCGTACTTGACCTCTTGGCTGCGTACAAGGTCGCCCGCCAGTACCCGTTCTACTTTTTGTTGGAATGTATAGCGATTGCTTTGTTGGGCAATAGCCCCTCTGATTTGAGCAATATTGAGTGGTTTTTCAGAATAAAGCACACACAAAAAATCTGTGCCTGTATTGCCGTCCAATCGAATGTGTTGGTCTTGGCTGGGGATGGGCACACTGTTTTTGCTGTAATTGAGTACAGGACTTACGCCAGGCGCATGTGGAAATACTTGATAAACCTTGTTGCTCAGGTCAGAACCAATGGCATAGACATAGGCCGCTTCTTGATTGTTGAGGTACAATCTAAAACGAGTGCCCGAGCGATATGCTTTATTGAGTTGGTAGTGATTGCCCTGCCAAGTACCCGCCATCACTTGGCCATTGTTTTCTACTAGGCGCAGCGACCCTGCCAATTCTACCACTTGCTGTTGGCGAACGGCAGGAAGTTTAAACATTTCTACTGCTTGGTAAATAAACTCTGCTGCATCCTCATACTTCACCCAAATATAGCCCTTGTCTGCCCAGTTGGGTCCCCAGCTGTTCTGAATTCTAAAAGCTCCTCCAAATTTTTCATCGTCATAACCAATCAGGCACATGGCGTGGCGGTTGTGTTGATGGCCTTGTTTGCTATTGGCAACATCTGTGCTTTTGCGTACCCATACTTCTCCTTTGTTATAACAAAAAGACATAGGAATATACATGGCAATAATAACAGGATGGCCTTCGCCAACACTCTTTTTGAGCAATTGAACCTTTTGTTTGGCTTTAGCGGGTTGATTGCTGTTCCACAAGGTGGCAAAACCCTTGATTTTGTAGGGCGTTGCTTCGCGGTACAGCTCTTTGGTGATGGCTGCTTGTGGGCAATCTTCTGGATAACTATTTTGTTTAACAATACCTACATCGCGCATTTTTTTGAGACATTCAGAAATATACGCCCCATTACAATCATCTTTTTGAGAACTCAAGCGGTAGGCAAAACCTTGAGAGAAGGCATTGGCATCTATTCTGGATTGCTCCGTCCAGCCATAGCGTTGTGCTTCTAAGATGGTTCGGGCACAATAACCTGCAGCCCAAGAGGTACAGGTGCCATACAATCCTTGACTTTGAGGCGTAGGGGCATGTTTTTCGAGAGAAGCACGCGTATCTACTGAACGATAATTGCCCTCTGTTAAACGAGCTTTGACAGGTAGCTCTTCGTAGGCATAGTCTGGGTCTTCAGGAATCCCCATTCCAAAAGGAAAACCATCGGGTTGTGCCTGTAGCATAGTGCTTGAGTACAAAACCAAGCAAAGACTGATGAAGAGCAGTTGTTTCATAATTAGAATAAGGTTGAATTAGGAAGATTTGATGTATTTAGCGACGACGGAAAATAAAGTTGCCGCCTTCATCTCCTGTTTGTGGCATGACTCCAAATTGAGGAATATGATTGTTGGGGCTGTTGTAAATTACGGCTGGTTTTACTTTAGAGTAGAGTGTTTCGGCCGATAAACAACTGCTATCGTTTTCTTTGAGTTTTTTAATCAAATACTCAAAAAACACACTATTGTCAGGCACTACGGTATTGGCTCCACTAGTCATCGCTCGGCGGCTAGGAATTTTTTCCATTTCTGCACAGGCAAATTCCGTTACACTTCGATAGCCTCCCGTAAAAATAGAACCACTAAAGCAAGCATCTGCAATAATCAAGGTATGTTGTGTATTAATACTATTGACATAATCGCGCAATTCTGCATTAGAAAACCACTTTACACGGTTGTTATTGTCTGCATCGGCTGGCAACCAGTAACCCACTTCATTTTTTACAACACCATGTCCAGAATAAAAGATCAATAATTGATCTTGTTTGTCCAAGCGTTCTTGAAGATAGATGAGTTTCTCCAAAATTTGTGCTTTGGTAGGATTGTGCAATTGGTGAATATTTTCTGGTTCAAAGGTATAATCATTGGTAAGCGTAGCGGCCAATTCTTTACAATCTCCAACAGGCTCGTTTAAGTCATCAATGGCAAAATCATCATAGCTTTGTACCCCAATAAGCAAGGCGTGATAATGTCCTCCTGAACTCGCCTTATATTCTATAACACGTTTTTCAGAAATGACTTCAGCAGTGGCGGTTTCTACCTCAATACGCAATTCGTTTCTACCTTCGCGCAATTTTACAGCTTGGTCAATGCTTGCCGTACAATCAGCATCTGTCCCAAATCCACGCATGGCAAATGAACGTCCATTGATAACTAATTTTAAGCTTTTGATGGTTTCTTCGGCATGAATACAGGCTCTAATCTTATAAACATCTGCTGTACTGGAAACAAACGGATTAAAGGGATAATCCCAAGTAACCGTAGGTGCTGTTGCTTGGTTGCGTTGTAGTTGGGCTATTGCCTGTTGGTACTCATTGCGCTGGTTTGGGTTGGCAGCGATCGCGCGGTTATAATCAGCTATGGCATCACTGGTTATGCCTAAACAAGCCTTGGCCTTGGCACGGTTGGCATAAAAGGGGGCTTTATTGCTACGAGCCAAACTAATGGCCTTGGTAAAATCATCGGATGCTTCGTGGCAACGATTGAGACAATTATACAATACGCCACGTGTATGGTAATTGGCCGCACTAGGGCGGAGTTTGATCGAACTGTTGGCATCGTTTATTCCGCCTAAGCAGTTGCCTTTTTGATACTTGGCCCAAGCGCGATTGTTGTAAGCCCCAGCATGGCGTGGATTTATTTTGAGGGCTTCGGTATAATTGTAAACGGCCACATCATATTTTTGCTGTTTAGCAGCAGCTATTCCAGCTTGATAATACTCGTCAAAAGAATTATTTAAATTGCGCTCGTAGTTGTATAGTATTGTGCTAATTTTGCGATTATTACTGTAATTATTCTCCAAAAATTGCTTAGGGAATTGTGTAGAAATCGTATAGTTTTCTGTTTTGGGTTGGTTGTAAGTAGACATAACAACTACCCACTTGCCAGCACCATAAGCCACATTAGAAATTTGTTTGCCAGCTTTGTATTGTTGGTTGACCCATTCGGCAGGAAATTGACTACCCGTTTGATAGGTTTGTTTGCCATAAGGTAATCCCTGTGCCAATACGGCTACCCATTCTCCATTGCCATAGGCCAAATCAACAATGGCTCTACCATCGTTCCACTTGTCGCGAATAAAGGTTTGAATATCTTCAAAATTATTGTGTTTTACCCAGCTTTCTTTGCTGAGGTTGGCTCCTTTGGACATGACCACTATCCAGCGATTGTTGGCATAGGTTATTTTGGTAATATCAAAACCTTTTTGCCATTTTTGCTCAATCCAGTCTGTTGGAAACTTTTGACTGCCATAATAGCCTTGCTCTGTATAAGACATAGAACTGGTGACTACAAACCATTCTTTGTTGTTGTAGGTAATATCTGTAATGTATTCGTTTTTGTTCCATTGACGCTCAATGAAAGCTGCGGGAAATTCTTTGCTCCCCTCATACGATTGAGTGCCACTTTTTTCGGTCATAATTAACGCCCAAGTATTATTCTGCGCTTGCAAATGGCCGGATAGGCTCAACAAGAATAGGCATCCAAAAATTAGTAGTCGCATAAACGATTCATTTAAAGTGAGTAGGTAAATTGTCGCTATTCGTTTTGAACCCAAAAGGCAGTGAGAATAGGAAAACATTAAGCATCCCTAATGATAAGAAAATATATAAATGCTACTTGAAAATATTCAAAAACTTTGCAGAAAGTGTTTTAATACACGATAACAAATTTTAAAATAAAAAAACAACAAAAACTAAAGGGATAGTTAAGAATATCCTAGAACTGTGCCAATTATTTTGACGGGGAATAACTATTTTAATTATAGGATAAAGGAAGCAAAGAAAAGAAGGTTCTTTAGTCTAAACTTTTTAAGGTAAATTTTTATTGTATTTTAGCACTCTTATCTGTTTACAAGATGTTTTTACTGCTTTTTGTAAATAATTTTAAGGCATACGTAAACCAAATAAAAAGCATCCAGTTTGCTGGTTTAGCAACCCATTGCACCCTAGATAGAGTATGTTGGATATGTTTAGAAACTAAACTTTGTACGAAGATGATAAAATGGTTACCAGATTATATTGATGATTATGCCATAGAGCATACCCAAGTGGGGGAAGCAGCACTCTTGCAAGAGTTAGAACGAAAAACGCATCTAGAAGTTATGAGACCCCAAATGTTATCGGGGTATTTACAAGGACAGTTTTTGGCTATGATGAGTCGTATCAAAGCGCCCCGTCGAATTTTGGAAGTTGGAACCTATACAGGGTACTCGGCCATTTGCCTAGCTCAAGGCCTTACTTCTGAAGGAGTGCTGTATACCATTGATAGCAATCCAGAGTTGGAGGCTGTGGCAACAGAGTTTTTGCAAAAAACGCCTCAGGCCAGCCAAATTCGTCAATATCAAGGCGATGCAATGAAAATTATTCCTCAATTGGAGGAGACATGGGATTTGGTGTTTTTGGATGCCGACAAGGTGAATTATGCAGCTTACTACAATATGATTTTTCCGCACTTAAAAGTAGGAGGCTTATTGATAGCCGACAATGTCTTGTGGCAAGGAAAGGTAGCGGCTGGAAGTCATGAAAAACGCGCAAGTGCCCTAGCAGGGTTTAATAAAATGGTGGCTAAAGATCCTAGAGTAAACAATGTATTATTACCACTTAGAGATGGTTTGTTGATGGTCGAAAAGGTGGAAAACTAAGTTTTTACTATATTTAGTAAAATTTTACGAATTGTTTTATGTTTTTTTTGAAAGATGGTTTTAACAATTTTGTTGCTGCTTGAATTTATTTTTAGAATGTTTTTTAGCCAAAAAGTTAAATTTTTTGGTTTTTTGGCCTGAATTGCTGACGACGACAAGTACATGTTTGGGTTTTATAAAAAAAAATAAATATCTTGAGGATAAGCAAAATACATTTTGACAATCAACAGACGAGAAAACTACACTACTTATTAGTTTGTAGAATATGTAAAAAATACAAGCAAATTTTGTATCATTTATGATTTACAAAATAGAGTCGCCTATTTTTTCCTATTACACAAAACTTCCTTAGTTTTGTAAGTGAACTTAGCAAAATATCGTTTAGGATGAAATTAAAACCAATTTTATTAGCAATCTCTCTGCTGTTGGCTAATGGATTGGTAGCAGAAGTGCCAAACACTCCTACTAGTCTATCTACAACAGAATCTTCCCCCCTTGCAGATGAGTATATACGTGCTTATGAGCATTTAGCTGTAGCTGAAATGGAGCGCACAGCAATACCCGCTAGTATTACATTAGCGCAAGGTATGTTAGAATCTGGTTATGGAACCAGCAGCTTGGCTATTAATGCCAATAATCACTTTGGAATCAAATGTCACAAAGGTTGGACAGGAGAGACCTACATTCACAGAAGTAAAGAATCTACTCATGGAAATAATATTGCACGCAATTCTTGTTTTCGCTCCTATGCTACTGTAGAAGAATCTTATGCAGATCATTCAGATTTTTTAGCTTCCCGATCTAATTATTCTGCGTTGTTTTTAGCCAATACTATTGATTACAAAGCATGGGCACAAGGATTAGTAGAAGGTGGATATGCCACAGACCCTAATTACGCGGCCAAATTAATCAAGACTATTGAGGTTTATCAATTGAGCAAATATGATGTTTATGCCAATACGGTAAAAGCATTTAATAACTCAACTATTGAGCAAGAGTATCAAGAAGATATTCCCGCACTCAAAAAACGTATTCAGACATTAGAATCCATCTTATCACAAACAGAGTTGTACAAATTAGAGTTACAAGAATGTTTGGACAATAAGCAGCAAGAAGTAGCCCGTCTCAAGGTTCAGCAAGAAGATCTAAAACGTCAATTACAAGAAAAAATTCAGTTGTTGGATAGCAATTTAGCTATACAGTACGATATGATTTCCAATCTTCAGAAACGCTTGCAACGAGTAGAAAATATACAGCAAGATATGATTAAGGCTGATCCATTAGCCAATTATTTCAATGAAGATGGTAGCTTGAAGAAACTAGTCAATATTTTCCCTACTCAAAAACTGGATAGTGAAGGTGTTTTTTACCAGAGTGGTCGCAAAGCAACTATTGTTACCAAAGGGCACAATTTGTATGAAATAGCTGGTCAATATGATATTGCTCTAAAAGACTTGCTGAAGTACAATGATTTAACAGACGATGCTGATTTGGCAGTGGGATATTATATTTATTTAGAGCCCAAAGCTAATTACGTAAAAAATCAGGATAAACCACACCAGGTTAAAGTTGGAGAGACAATGCACACTATTTCTCAGCGTTATGGAATTAAATCTTCCAAACTATACCAACGCAATCATTTGAGAAAAGGACAAGAACCACAGTCCGGTGAATTTCTTTTCTTGAATAAGAGCAACGATAAAAGACCTGCATTGAGACCCCAAGCATCTGGTAGTAACTTTGATACTCGATTTGGAGGAGGAGGGGCAGGACAACGGTAGGTTGAGTACTTAATTTTTAGAAAAAACATATATAGATGCAGTCTGAAAGGCTGCATCTTTTTTATTTGGTTCTATGGCCAAAATTACTTTGAAGTATAGCAATAAGGTCTTTTTAAAAAAAATGCTGTACTTTTATTTGTGGTCTAAACGTTAGAGTATAGGTGTACTTGTATTTTACATTGCGTTTTGCCAACCCTTTTAAGATAAAACTATTACCATATATGCCAAAATATTGCATTCTGCTATTTGTATGTAACCTTATCTGGACTACTACACAAGCACAAAAAGATAATGAAGACATTGATGTCAATGATTATATTGCTCAATACAAAGATATTGCTGTTCAAGAAATGGAGCGCAGTGGCATTCCTGCTAGTATTACATTAGCACAAGGAATACACGAGTCTGCCTATGGCAATAGCGAGTTGGCTAGAAAGGCCAAAAATCACTTTGGAATCAAATGTACCAAGGATTGGAAAGGGAAAACAATGTACAAATGGGATGATGAAGCGCGTAAGTCTTGTTTTCGTTTTTACCCATCGGCCGAGGACTCTTATGTGGATCATACCGATTTTTTGATGAATCGTCGCCATTATGCCTTTTTATTTAATTATGATAGAACAGACTATAAACACTGGGCAAAAGGGCTAAAAAAAGCAGGTTATGCCACAGATCCACGCTATCCAGAAAAGTTGATTAAGACCATAGAATTGTACCAATTGCAGCAATATGATAAAGTAACAGGGGTATTGGCCTATGATACTACCAAAATTGTCATTCCCAATGATTTGGCCATCGGCAAACGCCACAAACCACGTTCGTTTTTCTTCAAACGCTACAAGCCTGGCTTTTTTCGTACCAATGATGCTAGTTATGCTATTTCTAGAAAAGGAGAATCTGCACTGGCAGCAGCCAAGCGGTTTGGTATTCCATATAAGCGATTCTTGAAGTTTAATGACCTCGAAGATGGGGATGAATTAATTGATTATCAGCCTATTTATATTCAGCCCAAAAAAGCTATTTACAAAGGAGAAGAGGAGGTCTACAAGGTAGAAAAGGATATTACCATGTATGAAATTTCCCAAGAATTTGGAGTTAAACTATCCAGTTTATTGGCGTTTAATTTGATGAAACAAGGAGAGGAGCCACAAAACGGGGAAATGGTTCAGTTAAAGAATACAGCAACAGCTAAACCTAAATTGCGTCCAAGAAAACATATTGACTTACTGCCTTCTCCTTATGTTGAAGAAGACAAGACTGCCCCACTCAAAACACCTGTCAAAAGTACAACACCTATAGTCATTCCTAAAGTAGAGCGTCCTAAGCCAGCAGCACTGACATTGAACACCCCTACTTATGATCCTGTAGTGTACGCAGATACGACCCGAATCAATACTGCAAAGTCTAAGAACAAAGCCTTCTTAAATGCACAAATTGCCCCACCGCGAACAACAACAGGTACGACTTCAACGACTACAGTAGTACGTCGTCGTCCAGCAACTAATAATGCCCCTGATGCCAATAATTCTAATTCGGGAACGACAAGAGTGAAACGTCGTCCAGCAACTACTACGCCCCCTGCCAATACTACAACAGGGGCTGATAAGGTTATTCGCCGTCCAGTCAATGATAATGCTTCTAATCAGGGAAGTACGGTTGTTAGACGACCTCAAAACAATCCCAATCCAGCAGGGAACACGGTGGAAGTGCCCCAAACAAACAAGTCTGTTAACACTACAGGGTTTAATAATGCAGGGAGTACACGCGATTACAATAAATCAACCAATGCCCTGCCAGAACAACCTCAAAAACAATTGGATGAAACACCAGCCAATACAGTTGTTATTCAACCATTGGGTAAAAAAGGTATTTCGCATACCGTCAAAAAAGGGGAAACTCTGTATTCCATTCATCGTCTTTATGATGTACCTGTAGCTGCTATTCAAGGGGCCAATCAATTAACTGACACCCAGATATCAATTGGGCAAAAGTTAAAGATTCCTGTTAAATAATTGATAAAGAAAGAAGGACACAGAGTGGGCTTGGTAGCTTGGAATGAAGTTAGCAAACTATACAATGATAATTTTTCAGCACTTCAATGATAAATATGAACATTAATACATCCTACTTTTTATTAAAAAAAACTTACTGGATGGTTGGTTTGTTAGGAATAGCAAGCTTGAGCATAAGTGAGCCCGTTAATGCACAAATTGAAAACAGCACGTTTATAGATATTCACATCAATGCTAGTAAAAAACCGTTTAATTCACGTTCAACGGGATTGGAGTATAGTCTTTGGGAACCCCTGTTTCACGAATGTGGTACAGAGGATGACCGATCCAAAACAGTGATGCAAAATATAGGGAGTATAGTGCCTAAGCAATCTCAATCCCATTTTGAAGCGTTGGCCAAAGGAAATACAAGAATTGCTTGTCTTAACTTATCTCCAATAGAACAACAATTTATCAATACCAACAATGCCTTGACCGATAAGAACAAAAGGCGTAGTGTTTCTTGTGTTTCTGGGGTAAATGCCAATGAGCTTTTCTTGCGCCGAAAGGAGATTGATTATTTTAAAGACTTGGTAGAGAATATCAATTTTATTGAGCGTTTTGAGGACAAGCCTTATGTTGTTAATGGTTTTGCATATCGATTCTCACTGATCAAAAATAGCAAAGAACTCCAAGCAATTGCCTTAGACAACAATCGTTTGGGAATGTTTTTGACGGTAGAGGGCGGACATGCACTAGGGCACTCTATTTATATTAATGATAAAATTACAGATCTGAACGAATACAAAAGCTTGGTGCTGGAAAATGTGGATCGGCTCAAAGGAGCAAAACCCTTAATTGATGGTTTTGATATTTACTTGGATGTACCTATTATGTGGATTTCACTTTGTAAGAGCTATAACAATGGTTTGGGAGGTAATTCCAATTCGTTGAGCAAAGCGTTTCAGAATATATACAACAGACCTGATGGGGTAAATGCCAAAGAAACTAAGCTGGGAATAGATGTTATAGAGCGATTATTATCCAAAGACAAAGGTCGTCGTGTATTGATTGATATTAAGCACATGAGTTTATCTTTTAGAACACGTTACTACAAGAGTATTGAACGTTCGGAAATATTAGGCGATGGGGTGCCGATTGTATGCAGCCATTGTGCCATTAGTGGCCTAGCCAAGAACAATGCCTTGTATAGAAAGAGAGATGAAGATTCTAAAAATAACAATTATTATCTCAATCACTGGCAACAAAATTTATCTTCAGAGGATGTGGGCAAAATTTTTCTCTCCAAGGGATTGATTGGAATTACGCTAGATAAAACAGCATTGGGCGGACAAGCTGCACTCACTCAAATTAACGAAACACTACCCAATACCGTACAACGTCGTCGGGCTTGTGTCAAGTTACTAATGGCTAATATTCTAACTATTGTCAAAGTTATTAATGACCCTGCTGCTTGGGATTTTATTTGTATAGGGTCTGATTTTGATGAAATGGTTGCCCCTCTTGATCCTTACCAAACATCAGAAGCCCTTCCTCAATTGGCTGTGGATATTCAACGTTTCTTGGAGCGTCCCGAAGCCATTAACGATTTGTTTTCTGAAGAAGATATTAGGGAGTTGATGTTTGATTTGACCCCTACTGAAATTACAAGCAAGTTGATGAGTCTCAATGCGTATAATTTTATGAGCAAACACTTGAGTTCCTTAGAAAAAGAATAAGTTGAAGTTTCTGATTCTGATAAAAAGCGCAACAAACTATCCAATGAGCGTAGGGTTTGTTGCGCTTTTTTTATTTAATGGGACAAATCAGGAACAAGATTGGTTTGGAAAATTTTGATGGAAATGGCCAGTAGGATAATTCCAAATACTTTTCTCAGAATAGCCTCGCCACCACGGCCAATTTTTTGTTCGATCCAATTGGAGGCTTTTAGAACTGCATACACCAAAAGAAGGTTAAGTAAAATACCAATAAGAATATTAATGGTAGCATAAGAAGCCTTTAAGGTTAGAATAGTGGTCATTGTGCCTGCACCTGCAATGAGCGGAAAAGCAATAGGGACTACTGAGGCGGAGCGCGCGAGGCTTTCATCTTCTTTAAAAATAGACACTCCCAGCACCATTTCCATGCCTAGCAAGAAAATAATAATGGCACCTGCTATCGCAAATGAGGAGACATCTAGCCCAAATAAATGAAGAATAGATTCTCCTATAAATAAAAAGGCAACCATTAAGATACCTGCTACATAAGTAGCCTTGCCTGATTGGATATAACCTCCCGCTTTTTTTTTGAGATCAATAATAATCGGAATAGAACCAAAAATATCGATTACTGAGAATAAGACTAAAGAAACGGATAAGATTTCCTTAAAATTGAAAGCCGAAATAAATACCAGCATCCTACTAATTTTTTTATAATGGATAATTTTTTTTACTCAAATTTTTAAGTTGCTCAACAACCAAATATTATTAATTATTTTAAATTAAATAGCAATAGGAAATTCCCTAAAACTATTTTTTCTTGAGAATAAAATATTAAGAATAGTTCGTTAAATTTGAAGCTGCAAAGGTAGATAGAAGCCTGAAAATTCCCAAGCAAAATAAAAAATAGAAGCCTTTCTTCTTAAATATAATAGAGATGAATACACTTATATTCTATGATTATTCTGTGAACAGATTAAAAGAGAATTGTGTATATTAACTATTCCTGCCAAAAAGACTCTTGAAAATCATT
Organism: Aureispira sp.; assembly: GCA_045105775.1. Lineage (GTDB taxonomy): Bacteria > Bacteroidota > Bacteroidia > Chitinophagales > Saprospiraceae > Aureispira. Next base: position 2,462 of record JBGCDW010000304.1, on the reverse strand, counting down.
GAAGAAATTCCAAAGTCTTGCCAAATATGGAAGTTGTTTAAAAATTCGAGGTAGAGTGATAAATAAGGGCTCAGGTAAGTAAAGGCTCTAGCGTTTAGCAGCTATTTGGGTGTTTTTAAACAACTTTATTGTATCAAAGGGGGCTTATTTTATAAAGAACACCAATTATTCTAAATAAATTTTCACACGGATGAAGCAACTACTTTCTTTGTTACTGCTTGGTGATTCCCCTACATTATTGGAAGGTGCAGTGGAGCATTTGGAGTTAGATTATATCTTAAACAAAAATTACAGCAAAAATTTAAACGGCATTCAATTAGCTGATTATCACTTTGTTTTTTGTACTGAGTCAAGTGCTTTGTCTTTGGAGAAATTACAAAATGCCTCAGAAAAAATCCCTGTTTTTGTTATTGTAGATCAAGTCAATATTCCGCTAACTAAGAAATTGCTCAAAACTCCTATACAGGATGTACTAGATAGAAGTCGATGGCCAATTTTACCTGAATTGATTAATCGATTCTTTGCTCAAGAAAAACAAGAAGATTCGCTTAGAGTCGTCAATTTTTTTTTGCACGAGATGCTCCTTAAAAGCACAGATGTAATCATTGGGCACAATGGTGAGTATATTACATTTGTAAACGACTTATTAGTTGAGTTATTAGAATACAAGGATGCTTCGGACTTGGTAGGAAAATCACTAGATACTATAGTACACTTAGAAGATGTATCTGATGACTTATTGAACTTTGTTCCCACAGAAGAAAAAATTGCATTAAAACAAGGAGATCAGATACGACTAATCAAGAATGGAGGGTATGTATTTAGGGCAGAAATTCAGGCAATGGAATTATCCATCGATATTGATTATCCTGTGTTGTGGCAAATAAAACCCAAAGATTACAGTTCGGAGGTCTTGCCTTCAAGGGATGTTCAAGGCTCAGAGTTATTGATTAAACATGCCGATCAAGCGCCAGGGGTTCTCTATCAGTTTCATCTTGTAACCGTGGAACCCTTTCAAATTCAGTTTCCTTTTGTCAGCGATCGACTAGGCGATATTTCGGCTATCCCAGTAGATAAGTTGCGAGAGAACGGCAACATCTTTTTTGATTATGTACACGAAGAAGATGCCCAGCCTTTTGCAGATTTAGGTTTTATATCACAAGTAAATCTCTCTACTTGGAGTATGGACTTCCGACTCAAGGCCAAAGAAGGAGGGTATCGTTGGATACATGGTACCTCCAAGCCTGTTCATTTACCTGATGGTTCTTGTTTATGGTATGGCTATATGGAAGACATTACAGATGCAAAAGAAGCAGAAGCAGCCTTTAAAAACAGCCAAGCACAAGTAAAAACACTTTTTGAGAACGCGCCTGATGGGATTGCTATTTTAGATCAAGAGGCAATTATTTTGCGTTGGAATCCAAAAGCGGTAGAGATATTTGGTTGGGATGCCGAAGAAGCGATTGGTCGGCGATTATATGAAGTCATTGCACCCAAACGTTATCACGATTATCACTATGAGAATTTGTTGCGTTTTCAGGCTGAAGACGAAGAAGTGCTTATGAATAAATCAGTAGAGACCTGGGCCATTCACAAAGACGGGCATGAATTTCCTATTATAGTGAATATTGCAGGAATGAAAACCCATGACGAAAAGCTTTTATTGTGCTTTATTGGAGATATTACCCATCGCAAACAGGCACAGGATAAATTACAACAATCGTTGAAAGAAAAAGAGGTACTACTCAAAGAAATTCATCATCGTGTCAAGAACAACATGCAAGTGATTACAAGCTTGCTCAGTTTGCAATCTAGTTTTATTACAGACACCTCTATTCGAGATATTTTTAAAAAAAGCCAGTATAGAATCAATTCTATGGGCATGGTACACGAAATGTTGTATCAATCTGAAGATCTATCTAAAATCAATTACAAAGAATATCTAGAACGTCTGGCTAATAGTTTGAAACGAGCTATGACAAGTGCAGAACAAGAAATTGAAGTCGTATTAGATTTGCCTACAATTGTTTGTTTTAATGTTGATACAGCTATTCCATTGAGTTTGATTATAAATGAATTGCTGACCAATGCCTTTAAGTATGCTTTTGTCAATAGAAAAGACGGACAACTTAAGTTAAACTTACAGCGTCTTAAGAACAACAAATATCTATTTCTTATAGAAGATAATGGTGTGGGATACCCTGAAAAACCATCAAAAGACAAAGCCCCCTCATTAGGTTTATTATTAGTACACAAATTAGCGGTCCAATTACATGGCCATTTAGAACGTTTAATCGTGGAGCAAGGAACGGCCTATCGCTTATTCTTTGAAGAAATTGCTACCAATTGATGAAAGACTTTGAATTATCTGCTAGTACTAGCTTGGGGGCTTATCTAGGAAGAACAACAGAACCAATACCATTGCTTGCTTGGGATTATTCCAAGTCACTGGCTCCAGAACT
>JBGCDW010000303.1:0-5102 GCA_045105775.1 Aureispira sp. | reverse complement strand
CTAGCTTTTGATAAGACTAATAGTACAAAAAAAGAAGGATTATGTTGTACTTGCTATTCCTAAGAGGATGTTAAAAAAGGATTTCTTATAATAGACATTATCACGACTGGAGTTGTACAGAGACAAAAAGTAAGTTTTTTTTTTTTTTTTAGGCAAAAATTTAGTTCATAGCAGTGCTATGGACTCAATTTTTAACGATGAGTGAGGGAAAAAGATGCTTTTTTCGCTACGAATTTAGTCGTGATAATGTCTAATAAAATAGAAAAAACAATAGGCAATATAACGATTGTGATAAAGTGATAATTTTTAGGGGAGTAAATTTTATAAAGATCCTAGCTTTTCGTTGAGCTGCCTGTTCCTGCCTTTTATTCTTCATTTTCATGGGCTTACTTTCTTTTTATGCTTTTAATGAGGAAAGTAAGTGGTCGTTATCTTGAATATAGGGAATGGCACCATAACGTCCTTCCAAATATTTCTTCTCATAATTTTCTTGGCTAGAAGTGAATGAGTTGAGCGAATACAAGCTACTAGCCCCATAACGGTCTTTTTTGACAAACCATACTTGATCTCTACGATAAGTTTCCTCATCCAGTAGGTTGGTGTCGTGTGTGGTAATAATCAATTGTGCGGCTTTGGTATTGATAGCAGGGTTGTGAAATAAGCTGATAATATGACTCACTAGTTTGGTATGCAATCGGGTGTCTAGTTCGTCAATAATAAGTGTACCTCCATTGTTTAAGGTATGAATCAATGACCCTGCCAAATGGAAATATTTTTGAGTGCCCTTAGATTCTTGCCTATCCATATCAAACACAACAGATTCTGGTAAAGGTGTATTGTTTTCGTCATATTTTCTATGAAAGGTTTTAACATCATCTGCAAAAGAAATTTCAGTGCTAATTTCTTTTAGAAACGAAGGTAATTCTTCTATATTATTTTCTTCTGTATAGAAATTATCAATGTCCAAATCTGCTTGTTGTAATAGGTCTAATACTTTTGCTTTAAAAGTCGAACTTTTTTTGATTTGATCAATTGTAAACTCTTCGTACCTTTCGGAATCTAAACCAGAAATTGTATTAAATGTATCCAGCCAATCAAAAACCTCCTTGGCAGTAGGATCATTAAATTGTGCAGCTACAGAAAGCAACAGAGCATTGGGACGAACCATGTTTCGATCGGTTAGCGTTTTTCCAATTTTGAACTTAGATTGGTTTAGCTCATAGCCCTCTTCATCTCTATAAAAATATTCTACTTCTCGCTTATCTTTTGTGTATAACCATTCTGCTACTACTAACTCTTCTGTTACTTCAAAACCATATCTATATTGAATGTTATTATGAATAAAAATAACCTCAAATTCAGAAGGTTCATGTTCTGTAGTTGTGCTTAATTTGAAGGAGTCGGTGGGAATATCATCATTGATAGAAGATTCTTTGGAGGAGGTAACAATAATTTTATTGAACATACTCATTGCCTGAATAAAAGCACTTTTGCCACTAGCATTAGCACCATAGAGCACGGCACCTTTGAGTAGTTTTAGATCTTTGTGCTCAAAAGTATGTTCTTCCTTGCTGGTATATTTGGTAGACGCTAGCATGGAGAAGACTTGCTTTTCTTTAAAAACCTTATAGTTTTTGACAGAGAATTGTACTAGCATGTTTTTTGTGTTATTTTTTAAAAGTTAAAGAGCTTTGTGTTGTTTTTTGTAATGAAAAAACAAATAACAATCCAAAATTAAAAAATTAAGCTACCTTTTAGGCATTTACTTAGATAATTTTGCAAAATGTTGACATTATAAGTGGTCTAGACCATTTAGCCCTAGTTTTAGGTGAGATTGCAGTACGAATTGTAGCAGGAGCACAAAAAAAAGACTCACCCAAGGGCAAGTCTTCATAGTATACGTATATGGTTATGGTGGCTCGATTTAGTATTCCCGAATAGACAACGTAACCATAGCTTGATTGACCAAGATGTAAGCAATTTCTCCAAAGGTAAAAGGCCCTTTTAGAGCTCCTGTAAATTTATGTTCCATATCCATTTGTGCATAATTGATGGCACAATTACAGGAAAAAGCAATCGGAGTCACATCTTCTGGGAGCAAGGTACAGAGCGAATTAAATTTATCCTCCACAGGCTTGGCTACTCTATATTCTTTGCCGTGGAGTACAGGGCCAAGAAAAGATATATTGCGACCCTGCTCATTGAGGTGTTTGACACTGATGTTGATCGAAGCACCAGCATAGTCAGCTACCAGAGGCAGGTCTAGATCTATATTATTATCTACATAATATTGGGCTAAATTGGCTGGCTGGCCATTGATGTTGCAAAAAATACAGTTGAAGGCATCCTCCTCAAAAGTAAAGGTATCACCATCTCCTTGTTCATATATATTGACAAGATCAACCTCGGCATACTTGCTGTCAGGAAGTGCTCCATGCAGCACTACTGCACCATTTTCAAAGACCTCACCCGTAGCTCCATTAACAACATTGGGCGTAATACTCCCGATTTCATCCAAGAGCGTTCCTGCAACCCAACCCACTATAGGGCGATCAAATAGAGTAGGTTGGTCGCCTATTTTGAGCGCGTATGTTTGGTGAACAGAAGAAAAGGCAGGTAAAATAATTAGAGAAAAGCCATTGGTATAACGATCCTCTAACATCGTAGTTGTAACCGTGTCTTCGGTGTACGTTTTGATTTTAAAATCGGTAATAATATCTGTCACATCTGTTACAAATATTTGAGTATAATCAATCGTTCCTCCATCTTTATCCATAAAATAAGGGATAGATCCTCCTATCCAATTTCCCTTTTGCAGTTGCTTCAATACATCTTTGTGTGCCGCGATTGTAAGAACACGTCCAGCATCTATCAATTGGTTAACTTCGTTAAGGGACATTAATCGATTTTGAGTACTCATTATTCTTTCCGTCTTAATTTTTCTGATAGTTGATTTTGTGTAAAAATGTAGTCGATGAATTAACCAAGGATGTTTTCTAAGTCTTTGGTATACATCTTTTTATTGCTCATGCAGTAGTTGTGTAATTGCTCTGTAGCTTCATTAAGTGTTATATTTTCTATCTTTATTTGAGCTTTTAGAGAAGATAATTTGAGCTTCAAACTTAAACTGTGAAGTTTAGGGGTCACTTGGTTTGTGAGCAAATTTTGCCATTTTTTCCTATCAAGTTCAGGAACCATGTTTATTGTTTTGGTAAAGAATTTATCTGTAATAAATGGAGGAAAAGGAGATAGTTTACCATTGGTGTAGGGAGACAGTTATTTAGTTTTTAAAATTAGCATTTTTTTCTTTTGATAGATTATTAGTGAGTTATTTTTTGAAAAAAAATAAAAAAAGAGCCCTCCCAACGAATGGGACAACTCTTGTTTATTCTTGAGTAGCTTATCTTTTGTAAGCTGCAATGTTGTGCTAAAGATTCTTAATAGATAAGGTAACCATCGTTTGATTGACCAAAATATAAGCAACTTCGCCAAAAGTAAAAGGTCCTTTAAGTTCGCCTGCAAATTTGTTTTGCATACCAATGTGAACATAGTTGAGAATACAGTTGCAAGAAAAAATGATAGGGGTTTCGTCTTCAGGAAGCAAAGCACAGAAAGTAGTGTATTTATCTTCAACAGATTGGGCTACTTTATATTCTCTGCCTTTGAGCAAAGGAGCAAAGAAGGAGACACTGTGTGTCTCTTCATTAATACTTTCAATACTAATGTTAATAGAAGCACCAGCATAGTTGGCTACCAATGGCAAGGTAGAATCTATATTGTTTGCTTTGTAATAATCCGCTAGATTGGTTGAAATGCCATTAATCATACAAGTGGTGCATTTGAAGGTGTTTTCCTCAAACGTAAAGGTGTCACTATCTCCTTGGTCATATATGTTAACAATATCTATTTCAGCATATTGATTGTGAGGTAATTCCCCATGCAATACGGCAGCTCTATTTTCAAATACCTCACCTGTAGACCCATCAATAACTTTGGGACTAACTTGCCCAATTTTTTCTAAATGTATACCAGCAATCCAGCCCATAACAGGTTTATCAAATAAGGTAGTCTGTTCACCAGCCTGAAGGGCATAGGTTTGGTGAATAGAAGAAAAGGCAGGTAAAATGATCAAAGAAAAACCATTGTCGTAGCGTTCTTCTAACATAGTAGTGGTGACCGTGTCCTCTGTGTATGTTTTGATTTTAAAGTTGGTAAGAATATCGGTAAGATCGGTTACAAAAACTTGGGTATAATCAACCCCTCCTCCATCTTTATCCATGAAATAGGGGGTGGTGCCTGCCATCCAGTTGCCTTTGTGGAGTTGTCTTAGTAATTCTTCATGTCCTGCTATGCTAAGAATATGCCCAGCATCTATTAATTGATTAACTTCCTCAAGGGGCATTAATTTATTTTGAGTGTTCATTATTTTTGTGTTTTAATTTTCTCGTAGAGGTGATTTTATGTGAAGTTGTAGTGGAATAAAAGGAATTAACCAAGAATGCTTGCTAAATCCTTAGCATACATTTTTTTATTGCTAATGCAATAATTATGTAGCTTCTCAACCGCTTCATCAAGGGTTATATTTTCTATTTTTACTTGGGTTTTGAGGGAAGATAATTTGAGTTTTAAACTCAAACTATGAAGTTTGGGAACTTCATCTGCATTCAGCAAAGCATACCATTTTTCTTTATCAATATTAGAGGCCATATATGTTGTTTTAATGAAGTGTTAGGTTGGAGTAAATTGGCCGATGGTATTAGGTTCTTTTTGATAAATTTATCTAAAAGTTAATAAAAATAGCATAAAATAATTAGCAAATTAGATAAAAAAGATCTAAAGTTGCTTTTGTGGAAGTAAAAATGGTCAGTACATTGGACAAATGTAACAATATCGCCTGTAAAGTAACATTGTTTATATGTTATGTAAGAGTGCTTCAGAACTTATTCCAGATTAGTTCATTTATTAACTCAAGTTACGCAGAGTTTAAATGAATTAAGTTAGAAAGTTTAACTTTACAGAATGGAAGATAATTTAGACTTATACACGGATTATTTATTAACAACGGTTCATCAAGCCACGGCGACAGGATTATCAAACTTAGT
>JBGCDW010000302.1:0-19265 GCA_045105775.1 Aureispira sp. | reverse complement strand
TAGCGTTGATAATGAGTGATAATTTGATTCTAATCAAGGCAAAAATTTAGTTCATAGCAGCGCTATGGAGTCAATTTTTAACGCAGAGTAGGAAAAAATTAGCTTTCATTAGCGACATTAGGCTATTCTTAAACAACTTCTCTAAATGGAAATAAAGAAGACCCAAAAACATGCTTTACAATTTGTACCTTTGTTGCACAAACTATTCAATCAACAGCAATGAGCAAATTAGAAGAATTTAAAAAGAAAAAAGCTGCCCAATTGCGTGCGGCCAATGAGCAATTTTTAAGAAATTATACACTTCAGCAAGGAGTAGTAGCGTTGGGCAATGGCTTGGCCTATGAAGTGGTCGAAGAAGGCCACGGCAAGGTGCATCCTTCTGTCAAGGATTGGATTACCATACACTACGAGGGCAAATTGACCAATGGAAAGGTATTTGATAGTTCTTTGGGCAAGAACAATCCCCCTACTTTCAAACTCAACAACTTAATTGAGGCTTGGCAACGTGTAGTGCCGTTGATGGTAGCAGGGGATAAATGGCGCATAGTCGTGCCGCCTGCAATGGGCTACGGAGAGCGTGCTAGTGGGAACATTCCTGGCAATTCTATTTTGATTTTTGAAATAGAACTCATCAGTATTGGACGTTAGATTATTGTTTGAATACACCAAGTTGTGAATATGAAGCATTATACGATTATATGGATATCTGTCTTGCTCTTATGGGGCAATAGTACGATCTCTGCTCAACAAACGGAGCCCCCACCATTGGCTTATTATTATGGTATAACCATAGGTTATGAATTAAAATTAGCCCCATTTCCTTATCAAGTAGTCTCCCTAACTGCTCTGGAAGAGGCAGTGAGTGCTTATGGGAGTGGCAGAGCCAAACTCTCAAAAAAAGAAGCAACAACCGTGTTACAAACAGTTGGCAAGGATTCAGAAAGCATTCAAGAAACAGCAGGAGCGTTGTTGGGCTATGCTTATGGGGTATTAATTGTCGATAATTGGCGAGAGTACGAAATTGCTGTAAATAAGGAGCATACAACAGCCTTATTAAAAGGCATTCATGCAGTTTTTGAAGCGGACCAATCTATTCCTGCTTATGAGGAGGTACAAAAGGAATTGATGCAGTATTATAAGCAATTACAAGAGGAAAAATTGTTGGCAAAAACAGAAGCCAATAGTGCTTTTTTGTTAGAACATCGGGACAAGGCTGGGGTGCAAATCTTAGAAAATGGTGTACAATACGAAATACTCCAAGAAGGAGTCGGAAAACCAATTGGCAGCACTAATAAACGCCTAAAGGTGTTGTACAAAGCCCATTGGAGCGCAGGAGATGTATTTGAAGATTACAGCCAAACTCCCATTATTATCACTAGAAATAGTGTCATAGCAGGCTTAAAAAGCCTATTGCCCCTCATGCGTCAAAATCAGACCATTAAAGCATATATTCCACCCCATTTAGGTTATGGAGAACAAGCCAGAGGCGAGGTGCCAGCCCAATCGATTTTGGTCTATGAAATTACCCTAATAGAAGTGTTATATTAAAATAATTGTACTGTACGGACACCTATATGGTGTCCCCACAGTACAATATCAATTTCTATTTAAAAGCATTAAGCCCTGTAACGTCCATTCCTGTAATGAGCAAGTGAATATCGTGTGTTCCTTCATACGTAAGTACCGTTTCCAAATTCATCATGTGGCGCATACAAGGATACTCATTGGTAATTCCCATTCCACCATGAATTTGACGGGCCTCTCTAGCAATTTCTAAGGCCATGTGTACATTGTTTCTTTTGGCCATAGAAACCTGAGCAGGAGTGGCTTTGCCAGCATCAAACAAGGTACCCAAACGCCAAGCTAACAATTGTGCTTTGGTGATTTCAGTAATCATTTCTGCCAATTTCTTTTGGGTCAACTGAAAACCAGCAATAGGCTTACCAAATTGCTCGCGCTCCAAGGAATAACGCAAGGCAGAATCATAGCAATCTAGGGCGGCACCAATAGCACCCCAAGCAATACCATAACGCGCCTTGGTCAAGCAAGACAAAGGCCCTTTTAAGCCTTTTACATTCGGTAGCAATTGAGATTTGTGAATACGAGCATCTTCAAATACCAATTCACCTGTTACAGAAGCACGAAGAGATAATTTACCTTCGATTTTTGGAGCCGAACAACCCTCTGTATCTAGGTCTACAATAACACCACGCACAACACCTTCTTCATCTTTGGCCCATACTACAGCCATATCAGCAATAGGAGAGTTGGTGATCCACATTTTGGCACCATTCAAAATATAATAATCCCCATCTTTGCGAATATTGGTGGTCATAGATCCTGGATCAGAACCAGAATTGGGTTCTGTCAAACCAAAGCAACCAATCATTTCGCCACTAGCCAATTTGGGCAAGTATTTTTGGCGATGTTCTTCGCTGCCATATTTATAAATAGGGTACATAACCAAAGAACCCTGTACAGAAGCAGCCGAACGAATGCCTGAATCGCCACGCTCCAACTCCATCATCATAATTCCATAAGTGACTTCATCAGAACCAGCACAGCCATATTCGGCAGGCAAACTTGGCCCCAATGCGCCCAATTCGCCCAATCCGGCCAAGAGGTGTCTAGGATAAATGGCACGTTCGTAAGCATCCTCAATAATAGGGCTCACTTCCTTCTTTACCCACTCACGAGTAGAGATTTGAGCAATTTTCTGCTCTTCAGTCAAAAGACCGTCTAGATCATAATAATCGTGCCCAGCAAACTGGTCGGTTTTAGCCGCTCTCTTGAATACGGGCTTGTCAATCGTTGGATTTTGCATACCTATAGTTTTTCAACAATTAAATGAGTTTGTCAAATGCCTTGACAGTGGCGCAAAGATACAAAGAATCTATGGCAATTCAGTAAGTTATACAAGGTTTACGAACAGTTGTTTGCTTTTGCTTGAAATGGCAGCCTATTAGAGGGGTATTATGACCACCACACGACAAAAATAGATAGATAAATGCCTCTCTTAGTTTTGACCCAACAGAGGGGGGCTTTTTTTTGATGGAGCCATTGCTCAAGGATAGGAAAGGCCGTAGACATGTCCCACCAAGTGGTATTAGAAGCAGGGTTCATTCCCCAATCTTTTTTGTCAGGGACAAAAAAATGATCCCCTGTCCATTTTTTTTGAACAAAAGCGAACCACGTTATCCAGTGCCCTTGCCAACAAGCAGGATTGAGGGTGCTGTGGCTAGGAAAGGTTGTTGGCCAAGGGGTAAACAACGCTGCCTTGAAGCTCAATTGGGGCTGTATATGGCTGGTGTCAATGCCTTGTTGTTGGAGGGTGGCCTGTGTGGCTGGATGATGCAGCAATGGAAACTGACGGCTGCGGAGTTTGTCGAGCTTTTGTACTAAACTATCTTTTTTGTTGGGGCCAATCCACGCTTCCAAATCCTGTTGCTCGGCACTGGGGCAATAGATATAAAACTTGTATACCTGCTCCAAATGATAGCTTTGTTGTTCTTGCTTGTTATAATACAAAAAATCCAATTCCCCTATGGTGCGTTTTTGCTCAATGATCTGTAGATTGTGGGTGAGTATGCTTATATCTTGTTGCTGTTGCAAGTAATAATATAGGAAATATTCTGCCCGTTTGCCCAAGACCAAGCGAGGGGGCATTTGGACTTGCCATAGGTGGAGCTGTGTTGCGTGTAGGGGCGTGGGTTGGTTGGTAATAAATGCAGGATAGGGAGGTGTAGGGTGCTGCTGCCACAAATCGGGTTGTTGTAAAAATCCTTGGTATTGTTGTAGTAGTGGCATGGGGAAGTTTTATATAAGAGTTGTGTAATACATCAAAGATACAAAAGCAGTAGAGAATATTTTTGGATTACAATACTGAAAGAACTGTAAATAAATTAATGTAATTATGGAAAATGAAAAGGAATTATCAAAAGAAAGAAAGAAAAAGTACAAAGCAGGATCTGTGCTTATGTTTTTAGGGGGATTGCTGTTTTTGTCATATTTTTTAGATGTCATATTTTTTAATATTTTTTCTATTCGTGATGCTAGAAGTGCATTTAATGAGGTGAGAAATATGTGGTTAAGGGCATTTATTGGTGTGATTCTACTAATTTTAGGTGGCATGAAAAAAGCTAGAGCGCGAACAGGATTAATGAAGCCAAATACAAATATGGATTTGGAGCAGAATATGGAAGAAAGAAAACACTTGCGTAAACTAAAGGGCAAGCAACTGAACGATACTTTAAGTGAAATCAATTTATCTAAACATTTAGGAATAGATGTTGCACCTGTTATAAAAATTAGATGCCAAGATTGCAGGCATCTTAATGATGAAGAAGATAAATTTTGTGGAGGCTGTGGTCAAAAAATTTAGATTTAAAGTCAAAGAAGAATACCCCCCAAAACAAACCTTATCAAACAGAAAAAAAATGATGTACAAACTCGGAAGAATTGCCTTGTGGTTAGGCGTAGGATTAATTGTTTATGTTTTTGTAAACGTTGCCTTGACATCAGAAGAGCCGCGCGAAGGAGGCGAAATTATTCTGTACGCCTTGGCAGGGGGTGGTTTATTGTTATTAGGACGCTTGCTAACCACGATTGAAAAACCATAGGCCAGCAATGGAAATTTTACAAAAAAAAATACAGAACCACCAAAAACAAATGTCTTTGCATCTAGCACAATATAACCTACCACAAACGGTAGTATTGCTATTCCACTCAAATGTATTTATCCAAAAAAAGAACAGTATATGAAATTTTCCTTATGGCTCTGCTTGCTGGCACTCAGTTTGCCCGCTTTATTGGCCGCTCAAAATGACACGATACCCTTGGCTTCTACCATCGAAAAAGTAGAGGTTTATCGCAAGAATGCCCGTATACATCGTATAGCCAAAACCAATGTACCGACTGGTTTTAGCAATATTGTATTGGAAAATATTAGCTGTAAGTTGCTTATTAATAGTATACAAGTAAAGATTAAAAACAAACAAGTTGCTTTGGTAGCTGCATTGCCACGCATGAATTATGAAGAGGTGTTTGTGAAAACCAAACGCTCTCCTCAACGCATTGGTACCATTGGTGACTCCCTCAAAATACTGGCGCGTGTGAAAAGAGAAGTGGCTATTGAGAAAAGTGCCATTAGCAGTGTACGTCAGTTGATGATGGCGCACAATCCTTTGGGTTCCAAAAAAGATTCAGGCTTTACCGTGGTGCAAATCAAGGAATTGATGGAGTTTCGCAAGAAGGAATTGCTAGAAATGGACATTAATTTATTGAACTTGCAAGAAAAAGAAACCGCCGCCCAATGGATCATTAATCGTCTCAATAAAGAATTGTCGGGCTTGCAACAAAAAATTGAAAAATCATCTGGACAATTGGTGTTGCAAGTACAAACAGGCAAGGCCACGGCTACCGATATTGAAGTAAGCTATGTCATTGCAGGGGCTGGTTGGTCGCCTATGTACGATATCAAATCAGATGGCATTGGCAAGCCGTTGAACTTGGTTTACAAGGCACAAGTGTATCAGAATACAGGTTATGACTGGGAACAAGTGAAGTTGTCCCTGTCTTCTAGTGATCCTACTATGAGCCATGACCGCCCTATTTTGCAGCCTTTCCGAATCAATATGGTACCTGTAGCTGTTCCAGATCCGAAACCTATTGCTCAAGCGAAAAAAGGAAATACGTATATACAATATCAAGGTTCTGGCAATATTATCCTAGAACAAGCTTTTCCTAGAGGACGTAAACAGAGTATCAATCGCTATGGACAACGAGAGATTAGCAGTATTGTAACGACTACAGCAGGGGTGAACCAAATGGATAATGGCAATTATATCAATTCTAATGCCTCTAGGTCTGCTGCCAATAATGTGTATGTAGATGGTATAAAAGTAGTAGGAGATGTGGGCAATATGGGCACGCCTGGAGAGCCAATGACGAATTTTGACCAAACAGAAACAGAGGGAAACAGTACCATCAATTTTGAGTTGGATTTGTTGCAAAATGTACCTAGTGACGGACAGCCACATGTGGTGACGATCAAAGAAACCTCTATACCCGCAGAATACGAATATCACATTGTACCGAAGCTGGAAAAAGATGCTTTCTTGCTCGCCAAAATCACCGAGTATGGCAAGTATAATCTGATGCGTGGAACGGCCAATATCTTTTTTGAAGATGTCTATCTAGGCCAGTCTACTTTAGATCCTGCGATTATTACCGATACCTTGTTGTTGTCCTTAGGTCGCGATAAGCAGATTGGTATTAAGCGTGAGCGTCTATCCAGCGAGAGCAAAAAAACAGGCAATAATATCAAAGAAGAATTGACTTTTGAGATTAGTATTAGAAACAATAAGAATGTAAGCATTCCGATCACTGTATTGGATCAAATTCCACTATCAAATAATGAAAAACTAGAAGTAGAATTGACTGAAAGTTCTAGTGCGCGTTATTACAAACCTTATGGTTCGTTGCGTTGGCAACAAAAATTGGCTGCCAATAAAACCGTGAAATTCCGCTATACTTATCAAGTCAAGTATCCTAAAGATCACAGCATTATTCGCCAGTAAGGTAGAGAAATACCTCCTTATTTTAGAAATCCTGCGCTAACTTAAGTTAGTGCAGGATTCTTTGTGTATTTAAGACTACTTAAACAACTGCTATAGTTGATTTGAGACTTATTGTACAATAACCATTTTTTTAGTAGCGACCACTTCTTGATCTACCACTAGACTATAGAGGTACATGCCTGCAGTCAATGCCTGCGTATGGAGTGTAATAACAGTTTCGCCATTAGTAGCAATATCTTTAAAGATCAACTGCTTGCCTGACAAATCAGTTACTTGCAAAAATGCTTTTCCACTTGTTTGAGGAACAAACACTTTAATTTGGGTTTGCCCTTTGTGCGGATTGGGAACGTTTTGGTAGAGCTGTGCAGCAGTACTAGTAAGTGTGCTGTTAGTGTTGGTACTATTGCTATTGGTTGTGGTGTTTCCCAATAACTGATTGATTTGTGCTTGTTGTTGCTGTACCAATGCTTTGAGTTCGTCGATAGTTGCTGTCTGCGCTTCGTTCTGGGCACTGAGTTCTTGTACAGATTTTACCAATGGCACTACAAACTCTGCGTATCGCAAGCCGTAGTGATCGTTGTCATGTTTGGGCGCATCTACGCCACTAAATTGCTCAAAACCTAATTTTTGGGCAGTAGCTTCTACCTCTTGTGCAATAAAACCCGTTTGATGGGTTTTTCTGGTGGTTTTCTTGGCTTGCTCTCCACGTTCTACCCCTAAGAATTCATCAATGGCCGCCAAATCCAATTCATAACTTACAGGACGCAAGGCATTGATAAATTTTAAGCCCATAACATCTTCTTGAACATCATTCTTAAAACGACCATCCGAGACATTGGACCAACTCTGGTATCCCCCAATACTGTTGATATAAGAACTTCCGATGCGTACTTGATAAGAAGCTGTTGCTCTAGCATAAGCACCTAAGGCAGTTCCTTCGTCAATCACTACGCCAACACCTCCATTAATAGATGTACCATATCCGATACCCGAATTGTAACTTCCATACTCATTATACTGCAAGGAAAGTTCTCCAATAGCCGTGTTATAATTTCCCCATTTATTGTTGTAATTTGATTGATAACCGATAGCTGTGTTATGGCTTCCTGTTTCGTTCTGATACATTACTTGATTTCCTATTCCTGTATTAAAATTACCATCAAAAGTATTGATAAGTGCTTCGGAACCAATACCAACATTTAAAGAACCTGTGTTGATTTTCATGGAATGCCAGCCGATACCAATATTTTGACTACTTGAAGACCCCGTATAAAGCGCGTCTTTACCAATAGCAATATTTTTTTGCCCGTCGTAATTACTATACAAGGCATAACTACCCATTGCTACATTATCTCGCCCAAAGATATTTTTCTCTAAAGTACTTCTACCAAATGCCACGTTATCTTCCCCAATCGTATTGTCTTCAAGGGCGTAACTTCCTACAGCAGTGTTGTTAAATCCAATTGTATTGTACATCAGAGACCTATGGCCTAAAGCTGTATTGTCGCTACCTGTTGTGTTTTTGTAAAGAGAGGCATAACCCATCGCAGTAATTCTGGCACCTGTTGTATTATAACGCACAGAATAGGCACCAAATCCTGAATTGCTTGATACCGTGTTAGCACTACCACTGTAATACCCATAAAAAGAATTGGCACTTCCTGTATTTCCTGCATTCGCTCCAGTATAAGTGCTCGATTGCCCTTGGGAGACGGCTACAGAACACATTAATCCAATCATTAAACTTAATTTTTTCATGTTCTTTAACATTTAATTGTAAGTGAATGGATTAAAATTAGTAAAAAAACAGTGTGCCAGCAATATGAATTTTTTTTTTTGTGATAAAAAATAATACTTGATAATACAGTAAAAACTGTTGAAAGGGTATTTAAGCCGTGTTTTTGCTCATTTTTTGTGATAAAAAAATAAACTATAAAAATTATTAGCTTATTTCTATTAACTAGTTATTCTTTTAACTTAAGTCTCTTGTTATGACTACTTAATAACCACATATCTCTGGCAATAGTTATTTTATTAACTGTCATGTGATATATAGTACAGCACTCTTTTTGTTTTTACTGGTGAATATCTCTACCTGAAAACTCAGCCAATTTTTTTTGCCTATTAAAAAAATAAAAAATAGCCCCATTGCAGCTGCTTTAGTAGTCGTTGCAATGGGGCTATTTTTGTAAAGCATGGAGTAGATAGGAAGCGTACTTATTCGGTTGCTTCATTGGCATTAGAAAAAATTGCCTTGTGATCTACGTGGAGCACAGCCGTATCAAAATACACCACCAAGGCTTCGATTTTGCCATTTTTAATCGTATACCACTCATTCATGTCTAAGGTTACGGTTTTTTTTTGGGGGGTTTCAATAGTGGTAGAAATTTGTGTGATGACCATATCTTCATGTTCCACCAGTTTATGGATAATACTGCGTTCTACCGATTGAAAGAACGATTCATGGATGTTGATAAAACCTCTTTTTCCTTTTAGTTGCACTAATGGGCCAACAATTGTTGCTTCATCGGCAATCAACGCTTTCCAGTCTTCTGTTTCAGCCAGCATTCCCTCTCTAAAAGCATGATAAATTTCGGAGGGTGATTTTACTTTGGACATACCATATTCGTTTAAATTTAAGAATAGACACTCATATAAGAGCAGTGTGTTTGTTCGTGTAGAATAACAAAACACAATATTGGTAGGACAATGGATAAAGGTGAATTAATGTTGTTAGTAGGAATTCTTAAATATGAGATGAATATACTGAAAATTAAAAAATTCAGCTTCTTTAGAGAAAGAATTTTGAAAAGGGCTTATCTTAAGGCATATATTTTCTAACAGAACAAATAATATTAATGAAAACTGCTGTGTTTGCGGGATCATTTGATCCTATAACGAAAGGCCATTTAGACATCGTTAAGCGTGTATTGCCTTTGTTTGATAAGGTTATTATTGCTATGGGCATCAATTCTGTCAAGAAATATTATTTTGATACCGAGCAACGGGTCAAATTTCTAGAAGCTACTTTTGCAGCTTATGATAAGGTGGAAATTGATACGTATCAACAATTAACCGCTTTTTATTGCAAGGAGCGTGGCATCAATTTCTTAGTACGAGGCTTGAGAAATGGGACAGATTTTGACTATGAAAATACAATAGCACATCTCAACGCCAATGTTGGCGATAACTTAGAAACGATTTTCTTGACGGCTGCTCCTGAGTATTCTTATTACAGCTCGACAGTTGTACGGGAGCTATTGAAGGGTGGGGGCGATGCTAGCCTTTTCTTGCCTGCTGCTGTCTTGCCCTTGCTGCCTTAGTAGTTGTTGGATTAGGTGGTATATTGTAGACTGTAGTAGGTGATGGCGACAAATTGAGTGACAAAACCTACAAAATAGCCGCCATAAATATCAGAAATTTTGTGCGCGCCTAATAATAATCGAGCCGTACCGACCAAGCCACAAACCAATAAGCCTACGATAAACAACAAATAAGCAGGAGCATAACTGCGTGCTATAATGATAATTAGCATTGCAAAAAAACCGCCTGCGCCCACTGTGTGCATACTGATTTTGGAAAACAAATTGATAAAAAAAGCACTACAGAGGGCTATGGTAGCTCCTAGAGTAAAGATTTTAATCTCCAAAGGCATTTCCATATTGTGGTTGTTTTGGGCTACCAATGCCATATAAAATAAGATGGCCAAAACATAGGGAATTTTGCGCTCGTCTCTGGTAGCCAAAGACAAGGAACGCACCATGCCTAGTCCTCGCATCAGCAAGACACCTACCAGTGGAATAATACAGCTAAACAACAAGAAGGCCACAAACCAAACCCCTTTTGGATTGTCTCTGCTCATAGAAAATACCCGATCTGTGCTCGCCTCTCCAAACAAGAAGGGATTAAAAAGTGCTAATAATATATAAGCATAGCTCAACATAAACAAGGGGTGGAGGGCTATAGAGATCAACTGAGCCAACCATCGAAATGGACTAGGAATGATTTGACGATAACGTTTGGCTAGAGCCAATTCATAAGCATCTTGCTCGGACATAAATAGCTAGTTAGTTGTGCAATTGTTAAATGGTGAAGACAAATAGCCTAAGGGTTCAAAGATATAAAAAAACGTAGGATAAATGGAGTAGGCCGCCCTAGTTCTCTGTTGTTAGTTGGTTTAATAACGTTTCCAATTGTTTTTCTGTGCGCCCATAAACCAATGGAATGTACCAATACTTGACGGGCAGATAAAAGAGCACTCCAACCAATAGACTCAAACCTACCAACCAAGTCCAACTAATCATTGTCATTATGATCGCTTCCTCCTGAAACCTAAAATACATACCAAACGCCACTCCAATAGGCATTCCCAAGATACAAAACCATTCCATTCGTTTGATAAATAGACGAACGACTTTTAAGTAGGCGATCAAGCTCTCTTTTAGGCTGTGGGTGGGAATGGCTCTTATCGTTTGCCACAAATTCCAATAGGGATATACCCCAATGACCAATACACCGATTGTTACACCCAACAGTACCTCAAAGTCATGGGCAGATCGATAGAGCACCAACAAGATCGCCAATACCACCAATCCTACCAGCCATTCCAATAGAATGGTGTTGCACAATTTTTGCAAGGCATGTTGAGATTTTTGCCTAACTACTTGTGGTAATTGTGGCGCTACTTGTTTAAAATAAGCAGCCGCCTTGGGTTGTTCGTCTTCCCAAATAGAATCCAAATCAAAATTGTCCATAACGCTGCGCTATTAATTTTTGTTTTAATACTTGTTTGATCCTAGAGAGCTTAACGCCAATATGATTGACTTCTAGCCCTACAATGTGTGCAATCTCTGCGTATTTTTTCTTTTCCAAATGCAATAGAATAATTGCACGATCTAGGCGTGGTAATTCATAAATACAAGTGTACAAAAGCTCTATTCTGTTTTCTCGGTCTTGTGCCTGTTGCAAGGATTGGGAGCTATCATCAGGCAATTGATTCAATAGTGCTTGATTGTTGCTTTGCTGCACCTTTTTTTTGTCTTGACGCTGGTACAATAGGGCGGTATTGAGGCATACCCTGTAGAGCCAAGTGGATAGCTTAGAAGCTTGTTGGAACGATGGCAGGGCTTGCCAGATTTGCACCAACATATCTTGGTACAAGTCATCAAAATCACTGGCGTTATTGGTGTACGCTCGCCCGATTTTGTATAAGATGCCATTGTGCTCGGCTACTATTTGTTCAAACTGTTGGCGCATGGATACAAAGCTATGTATTATTAGTAACCAAAAGGTAAAAATTATTACAAGGCAAAAAAATAAAAAATATTTTTAGTGTATTAAGTGTCTGATTTTCAGCTCTTATAAGAGCTGATTTTTTTTAAAAAAAAGACCAATGTAAGTAAAAAAATGGAGCGGTTACCAATAGGATACAAGCGTGGCAATACTGCTTCGTTTTTCTCATTAAAACAGATACTAAAAGAATAAACAAGATGGAAATCAAGAAAGAATTAACTGCTTCTGGCGTAAAATTGAATATAGTACTAATTCCCTATATAGTTGTGTGCTATCTTTTGTTGGCTTTGCCGTACTATTGGTGGTGGGGCGTAGCCATAAATGATGTAAATCTCAGTCGAGCAGCCTTGGTCGCTATTTTGGTGGCTTGTATTTTTGTACATGAAGCCATGCACGGGTTTACTTGGATGTGGGCTGGAAAGCTGCAATGGTCGGATATAAAGTACGGCTTTATTTGGAAGGCTTTGATGCCGTTTGCCCACAGCAAGAAACCTTTGAGCAAGAAGGTTTATCAGTTGGGAGCCGTAATGCCAGGAATAGTATTAGGAATATTGCCTTATGTAATTGGTTTGGTATGTGGGCAAAATGATTTGGCATTTGTGGGGCTGATCATGACGTTGGCAGCTTCGGGCGATGCTTGGATCTTGTGGATGATCCGAAAGGAGTCTAGCAATGCACTAATCTTGGATCATCCTAGCAAACCAGGTTGTTATGTGGTAGTGCCTGCCTCGGATAGTATTTCTATAGCGTCGAGTTCTGCTGCATAAGGGCGATTGGCGAATGGTTGGAGGGGAAATTAAGTTAAAATGATTAAAAGTTTCTTTATTGTCACGACAGTAAGGGAGCTTTTTTGTGTTATTTGTAGTTATTATTTTTGGACGGTTTTAGGAGAACCGATAATTTTATCTTTTTTTGCCGTTCAATCATAATTTATATTTTCAACTTTTCAAAACAGTAGTACAATGACCCGCTTTGAGCCAGTTCAATCCATGATGCCCTTTTTATTCTTCCTATTTATTGTAACAACAAGCATTGCCCAAAAAAAACCAGAAGTTGCCCCACAGCCTGCTATGGGAGTAGATCCATTTCCTGTGTATGAGGCTACTCAAGGAGATTATTACATTGATAGTATTGTATATACGCCTAAGTTTTTGATCTTTTGTATCAGTGTGGATAAAGTTATTGATGACAATTCTTTTCAAATAGTACCAGTAGATGATCCTAAGTCTTGTTTGGCGCATAATGGTACTGGGTATCGAAGACCTTTGGCGATTAGAGAGGTACAAATGAATGGGAAGTTGTTGGCTTCTTATGTCAAGGACGAGCCGCTAGAAATTTCATTAGAACCAGCTGAGGGCAGTTCCAAAGCACACCTCAGTTATCAAATGCAGTTTGGACGAAGTTCTTTTAGTCATTCCCAAGCAGAAATTATAGCAGTAACTGAAAAAAACGAGGTAAAGGATTATAAGTTCAGCTTGTTCAAAAATATTAGATTAAGAACTAAAAATTACCACCATGCGCCTTCTACAGCATTGGTACAACGTTATGAACGATATTATGATTGGACGGATAAAAAGCTGTTAAAAGCCACGTACATCGAAGTAAACGAAGAACAATTTACACCCAGTTGGAAAACAATTCCCTCCACTAGTACAACAGAGCAATACCAGCCCGTAACTTATAAAGTCATTAAAAAGAATGAAAATAAATTATTTTTAGAAGGGATTAAACATACCAATAAGGAGACCATCCTAAAGATTGCAAATTACAGTGCTATAGGTGCCGACATCAGTTTGTATAATACCAAAAGAGAAGGTTTTTTTGTAAAAATAGGAAATAAGAAAATTCCAGCAAACAACATTCATAACATTCAAATGAATGGTTTGCTCATCAAAGAGGAGTTGAAGAAAAATGAAACAATTAAATTTAGAAATATAAGAACTTCTTGTGTAATAACATTTGAAGTCCATACAGAACGCTTGCCCGATGATTTGCTTACTTTTGATTTGATAGAAGCATTCAAGGGGCGTTATAGCACTCCTTTTAGTTTTTACGAGGTAGAAATGGTGAAGAAAGAAGAATAAAGCCTTTGGGCATGGATGGATATAAGAATCCCCCTTTCTCCATTGGAGAAAAGGGGATTTATTATTAGGACAAGTATCCTTTAGTCGTTTACTGAATATCTACAGCATAAGGTAGGCGCATTTGAACCCCTTCCATGTGTTGAATTTCTTTTACAGCTTTCATGTAGCTCATGTACTCTTTGAAATCTACAGGGGTCATGGCTTGTTTTAATTGGCTGATGACCGCCGCTTTTTCTTCGTCGCTAGATTCTTGACCAAAAGAAGCCATCAAACGCTCTTGAAAGCTTTTGGTTTTTGGATAAGCCACTGTTCTGTAGTCGCCTTCTTCCAAGTTGGCCGATTTGGCTACATAAGTTATTGCTTCTTCCAAGCCACCCAATTCATCTACTAATCCAATTTCCAAGGCTTTTTTGCCCAACCAAACACGACCTTGAGCAACCGAGTGTACCGAATCAGTGGTGATGCCACGTCCATCACTTACACGTTGTTTGAAGGTTTCATATACTTCTTCTACGCTCTCTTGAATCAATGCAGATTCTTTATCGCCATACTTGAAGAATGTATTGGGTTGTGACAACATAGCCATTTCTGTAGTACGTACAGTGTCCATGGTTACCCCTAGTTTTTCTTCCAACAATTCGCGCATATTAAACAACATACCAAATACACCAATAGAACCTGTAATGGTACGATCTTGTGCAAAGATACGCTCAGAGTTAGAGGCAATATAATAACCACCAGAAGCAGCTACATCGCCCATAGAAGTGACTACTTTGATGCCTTGTTTTTTGGCCATTTCCAATTCTCTCCAGATAATATCAGAAGCCAAAGCACTACCTCCACCAGAGTTTACACGCATAACAATCGCCTTAACCTTGTCATCTTTGCGAATTTTGCGAATAATACGAGCGTATTTTTCACCGCCAATAGAACCAGGTTCCCCTTCACCATCTACAATGCTACCCTCAGCATATACCACAGCAACTTTGTTGGTTTTTTCAAACTTATAAATGTCATCTTTATAAACACTCAAGTATTTTTTGGGAGTAGCGACTTCAATTTTATCATCTTCATCCGTACCCAACAATTCGCGCAATTCGTCCAAGACCTCATCTTTGTACTTAGTCGCATCAATAAGTTTATGCGTTACCGCATCGGCAGGTTTGCGAATAAGTCCTTCATTGGCAATTCTGTACAGTTCTGCTTTAGGAATTTCGCGGCTTGCTGACAAGTCTTCCAAATACAGATCGTACATGCCACCCATATACTCCGTTACTTGTTTGCGATTTTGCTCGCTCATACTCTTGAGGCGGAAAGGCTCTGTAGCGGATTTGAAATCACCTACGTAGAAGATTTGTGCTTCTACACCAGCTTTTTCCATAGCACCTTTAAAGAAAGGTAGTATGCCTGCAAAACCAAAGAATTCCATGCCTCCTTCGGGATATAAATAGGCTTTATCCGCTACAGAAGCAAAGTAGTAGCTTTTTTGGCTGAAATAATTGCCATAAGCCAAAACAAACTTATCCGCAGCTTTAAATTCTAGGATTTTGTCGCGCAATACTTTGGCCGAAGCCCAACCAATCGGCACCCCACTCAAGTCCAGGTAAATACCTTTGATGTCACTATTTTCTTTGGCGTGGTCAATAACAGCGCACATTTCTGTTAGCCCCATTGTTTCTTTGAACAAACTTTCGGGATCAAACTGATCTTGAGGCGTATTGTTGCTCAATTCTGGCAAGGTAGTATTGAGCGATAATTTTAAAACTGTATTTGGTTTTACAGTAGGCTTAGAACTGTTGGCTAATTGTTGGCCTGCAAACATAAAACCTCCTACAATAAGACCCAAGGCAACTAGAGTGCCCAGACAAGAGGTGGTAAACAATTTGATAAAACCTACTTTTGCTTTTACAGTAGGTGTTTTTTCAGAACTCATAGATTGATTATTTTGTGTGATAACTTGTTGCTACCAAGAATAAAGTAATGTAGAATCATGTAGCGAATACAAGAAAGTAATTTGTTTTATGGTTTAACAAGACAATGCTTGGATTGCCATGTGTGATAATAGTACCTTAAATATCTACTTTCCGTTCTAATTTGTAAGCATACTTAGACTAATGCTTCTTTTTTATCTGCCAAAAGGCAGTGCTTTAGACGAATAGACCTATTAAAAAGACCAAAATCGAATTAGGATTTTGGTCTTGTATCTTTTTATGGAATGCCCTGTTCTTGGTTGTAAAGAACCAGTAGTCGAAGAAATTTATACCAACTCTACCAACATAGCAGAAGCACCACCGCCACCATTACAAATTCCAGCAAGGCCCAATTTTCCGCCTTTGTGTGCTAGAGCAGTGAGCAAGGTAATCATGATTCGACAACCAGACACCCCAATAGGGTGTCCCATAGCAACAGCTCCACCTAGCACATTTACTTTTTCGTGCTCCAATTCCAAGATTTTCATATTAGCAAGGACTACAGAGGAAAAAGCTTCATTAATTTCAAATACATCAATATCCTTGATGGCCACATTTGCTTTAGCAGCAGCTTTGGGCATAGCTTTGGCGGGGGTAGTCGTAAACCAGATGGGTTCTTGAGCAGCGTCGGCAAAACCTCTAATTTTGGCAATAGGTTTTACACCCAACTCTTCTACCTTTTCTTTGCTCATCAATACAACAGCCGCTGCCCCATCATTGATTTTAGATGCATTGATAGCCGTAACCGTACCGCCTTTTTTGAAGACCGCACGCCCTTTTTGTACGCTTGCCAAATCCGTAATACGTCCGTTGTCTACTTCCTCATCTCTTGTAACTAGAATAGGATCCTTGCGGCGTTGAGGAACGCTTACAGGAACAATTTCTTTATCAAACAATCCTTGGTCATATGCGGCACGTGCACGCTCATAAGAAGCGAATGCATAAGCATCTTGGTCGTCTTTAGTGAGGTTGTACCCCTCGGCACAAATTTCTCCACATACTCCCATCATATCGCCATTATAAGGATCTTGCAAACCATCGCGAACAATGGCATCAATCAATTGACCATTGCCATAACGTATGCCTGTACGACCTGTTGGAATGTAATGTGGTGCTTGCGACATGCTTTCCATACCCCCTGCAATAACTACATCATTATCGCCTAACATAATAGATTGAGCCGCCAGCATCATAGCTTTCATACCAGAAGCACAGACCTTGTTAATTGTGGTTGCAGGAACCGTATCAGGAATACCAGAAGCTAAGAGTACTTGCTTGGCAGGTGCTTGTCCTGTATTGGCTGTGAGAACACAACCCATAAATACTTCATTGATCGCATTAGGCTCAATTCCTGCCCGTTCAATGGCTCCTTTAATGGCCGTTTTGCCCAAATCAATGGCACTAACTGTAGACAAAGCACCGCCTAAATTCCCAATAGGGGTTCTAGCTACAGATACAATATAAACCTCTTTCATATTTCTCAATTATAGTTATAGTTCTTGGTTGGCATCAAATTTCCTGCAAAGGTAAGAAAAAAAATTCGTTATCTTGTCATAACAAAAACAAGTCCTACCTCTAATTAAAAAAGTAGGACTGGTTGTAAATTATTGTATTATGTACTATTACTTTATTTTATATTAGGCTGTGGAGTAAGTCTCAAGTAGGGTTTTACCTCTGTATGTCCTTTTGGAAACAAAGCAGGAATATCTTCATTAGAAACAGAAGGAACAATCACACAATCATCGCCTTGATTCCAGTTGGCAGGTGTAGCTACCTTGTGATAGGTTGTTAATTGCAAAGAATCAATGACACGCAATATTTCATCAAAATTTCTACCTGTAGCAGCAGGATAGGTGAGCATTAGTCGTACTTTTTGATTGGGATCAAGAATAAAAACAGAACGTACGGTTGCCTTGTTGTTGGCATTGGGATGAATCATATCATAAAGTTTGGCTATTTTATGATCGGTATCTGAAATAATCGGGTAATTGACCGTAGTATTTTGTGTTTCATTGATATCATTGATCCAGCCTTGATGTGATTCTATACTATCTACGCTCAATGCAATCACTTTAACATTGCGGGCATCAAATTCTGCTTGATATTTGGCTAATTCACCCAATTCTGTAGTACATACAGGAGTGTAATCAGCAGGGTGGGAGAAGAGCACCCCCCAACTATTTCCCAACCAATTGTGAAAGTTAATTTTTCCTTCGGTAGTTTGGGCTGTAAAATTTGGAGCTAAATCCCCTAGTCTGATTTTCATAATGCATCTGAATTTATGGAGTGTGACAAATGTAGCACTGTATGAGAGGTCTTTTTATAGGCTTAAAGGGATCTGAATTGAATTTGTAGGATACAATATCTAATCATCCATATAAAAAGGTCTACTCTCAAAAAAATACAACAATATTTTATATAAAATATGTTTTAATTAAAAAACAAGGTCTTTTATAGCCAAACGTTCCAAGTAAAGTTGTACAGTATTGTGCAAACCAAAGTACAAAGCATCGACCACCAAAGCGTGACCAATCGAAACTTCCAATAAATTTGGAATATGGTCATTGAAATAGCGCAAATTATCTAAATTCAAATCGTGTCCTGCATTTAAGTCCAATCCCACTTCTTGAGCAATCTTTGCTCCTGCCACATAAGGTGCAACAGCAGCAGCGCGATCTTGGTGGTATTGGGCGGCATAAGGGCCTGTATAAAACTCTATGCGATCTGCCCCTACTTTTTTGGCTCCTTCTATCATCTTGGCAGAAGTGCCACAAAAAATAGAAACACGAATGTTTTTTTCGTGCAAAGCAGCAATCGTATCGGTCAAAAAATCAGCATGAGCAATGGTATCCCAGCCACTATCAGAAGTAAGTGCTCCTGGGGCATCAGGTACCAAGGTACATTGGTCGGGGATATTTTCCAAAACAAGATTTAAAAATTTTTGTTCATGTGGGTTGCCTTCTATGTTAAATTCTGTTGTAGTAAGTTGTTTGATAACAGGAATATCTGCATAACAAATATGGCGTTCATCTGGTCGTGGATGCACTGTAATTCCCTCTGCACCAAATCGTTCCAAATCTCGGCAAACTTTTTCAAGATTGGGAAAATTGCTGCCACGAGCATTTCTAATGAGTGCAATTTTATTAACATTAACACTTAAACGTGTTTTGGTAATCGTGGTCATAACTATTGTTTTGTATGAAGTTGTTTAAAAATTCGAGGTAGGATGATAAATAAGTGCTTGGAAGTCAAGACAAAGCTCGGTTTTGGTTTCGTAGCTGGAAGCTACGGGAGCAAAAGTAGCTGAAGTATTTGGCTTTCAATCTGCGTAGGCTTGTACC
>JBGCDW010000301.1:0-2781 GCA_045105775.1 Aureispira sp. | reverse complement strand
CCCATGCCTTTTGAACATGTTTGGTGGTTACATAGGTTTGAGCTACTACCAAACGCAGGGCATATTGTCCATTGATTTTTGTATGTGTCAGATACATATCACCACTCTTATTCAACACGTCTAATAAAATCTTGTTCTTTGCTGCCAGTTGTTTTTCTGTCCATGTGCCAGCAGGTTTGTATCTAAAACAAACCAAGCTAAATTCTACAGGAGCCAACCGTTCAAAATCAGGTGCTTCCTCCACCCACTGTGCAACATCTTGGGCTAAAGCCATGTGTTCACGCAAACGTTCTTGCAAGCCCTCCAAGCCATAGGTTCTCAAAACAAACCAAAGCTTCAGTGCCCTAAAGCGTCTACCTAGCGGCACGCCCCAATCTCTGTAATCATTAACAACCCCTCTAGTCGCTGTTTTGAGGTATTCTGGTAGAATCTCAAAGGTTTGGAGCAGTGCTTCCTTATCTTTTACATAATAAAGCGAACAATCAAAATTGGTGAATAACCATTTGTGAGCGTTGGTAACAAAACTATCCACTTGTTCCATACCTTCAAGTAAATATTGGTATTCGGGTAACAACAATACCACGCCTGCAAAAGCAGCATCCAAGTGCAACCAAATTGCTTGGTCTTTGCAAATACGAGCAATGGGGGCCAAAGGATCAACGGCTGTGGTGCCTGTGGTGCCCAGAGCAGCCACTACACACATAGGGCGCAGCCCAGCAGCTTTGTCGGCCTGTATCGCCTGCTCTAATGCAGCAGGATCCATACAACCATGCCCTGTGGTAGAGATTTTGACTAAATTGTCACTGCCCAAGCCCATGATTTTGACCGCCTTTTCTATGGACGAATGGGTTTCTGTAGAGCAGTAAACACGCAAGGGGGCACCTTGAATTCCTTTTTTATTGCTTTGTTGTTGGGTGCATTGTTCTCTAGCAGAGAGTAGGGCGGTAAGGGTAGCCGTAGAGGCTGTATCTTGGATCACCCCTTCCCAAGTATTGGGCAAGTGAAAGGCTGTTTGGAGCCAATTGAGCACGCGTTCTTCCAATTCGGCGGCCGCAGGCGAAGTATCCCAAATCATACATTGAGCACCCAGTGTTGCGGTGAGCATTTCCCCTAGTACAGAAGGATAAGAGCTATTGGCTGGAAAATAAGCATGAAAATTAGGATGTTGCCAATGCGTCACCCCTGGTAAAATAAGTTGTTGAAAATCTGCGAGTATGCTTGAAAATGCTTCTCCCTGTTGGGGCATTGTTTCGGGGAGTTGCTTGTAAATCGCATAAGGCTCTACATTGGATTTGACAGGATATTGTTCTACATTTTCCAAGTAATCAGCCATCCAATCTACGAGTGTATGCGCATGTTGTCTGAAATCGTTATTGTTCATGGAAGCAAGTTATAAAAAATGTAAGGTTAGACCCAATAACCAATTCAAGATTAGAAGGAGAGGCGTTTGTTTTATGGGTGTTTTGATGGTAAAAGCATAAATGTGGAGTGAAAAGAAGGTTCTCAAAGTGCTTGAATGATCCTCAAAAGAGGATGATTTGATGGGGGATATTGCACTGTATCTCGAAGGGCATTGCGTATAAGATTTTGTTATTTTATTCCTAAGGTCAATTTCTTAGTTATATCCATATAAATTTCTCTATCAGCAATGGAGAAAAGCAGCATTTCGGTATAGTAAAGCATTTTTTTAGCGTTTTCATCATCCCAAAGTTTAGCACTAATTTCTTTTATCAATTTATTTAATTCCAAATAGGCTTCATTTTTTGGAATATATTGGGATTTATCTTTTTGACTTACGTATTGTTTTTTGTCTATTTCACGAACATCCCTTGGTGAGTAATGGTCAATGTTTTTTAGGCGGATTAATACATTCATATCAAAAGCCATCATTTTTGAATTTCGTCCACTTGGAATTGGGAAAAAAAACGTTCCAGCATTTTTTGATAATAGGATCCAATTTAGAGAATAAGCAACTCTTGAATCATAGATAACGTACTTATCAGGATACATATAGGCTCCAACTTTTGAGGAACTTGCAATTCTCTTATAACTGGGGTTATCTGATTTTAAAAATTCATTGATTAGTTCAATGGTATTGGAATCTTTGGTGGTTAAAATACCTCCCCAATCTTTTATAATCCACAAGCAAAGATTGTCAAACTGCTTTTTATCTGATTTATAAAATTCCCTTAACTTAAGATTGATTTTTTGCTTGAGGATGATTTCTCTATCAAAAGCAACTTTTTTACTTAATACTCGAAACTCCAAATCAGTTAAAACCTGAAGTTCTACAAGTCTGTCTATTTTAGCATTCCAAGTATATAATTTGTGTAAATCGTCTTTAAATTCGTTTAAGAATTCAACAATCTTATCTAAATCAAAAGTGTATTGTTTCATTGGATGCTTTAATTATAAAAAAATATATTATTAGACATTATTGCGAAACGAAGTGTAGGCAAATAAAATAAGCCTGTGCTGTAGGGAACTCGCGCAGGACTAGGAGCAAACGCAGTAGACGCGTTTAGCGGCTATAGTCGTTTTGTACGTTGTTACAGGCTGGTTAATTCAACCTGCTTTTTTTAGCAGATCATTTAAGTTATAACTAAAACATTGTTTATTAGGTAGCCTTGCCTTATAAAATATTAAGTAGCCGTTCAAAATTACTACTACCAAAAAACGGCTATTTTCCTCCAGCTCATCGTTGAAAATACTCGCCTTAGCCCGCTAAGACTCCGTTTTTCGCCTTGACCTGAATGAAAATATTCCATTTTTTTAGTTAAC
>JBGCDW010000300.1:0-12004 GCA_045105775.1 Aureispira sp. | reverse complement strand
ATTATCCGAGTTATTGCCGCTGTTTTTTTGAGAGAATTTAGATTGGTTCAAAAACTGACACAGAGCATGAATTATCAAGATGAGGAAGACCAGCTTTTGGGTGAAAATGTGGATATTGAAGTGGAGAAATAACTTGGTTTGCATTTGTTGAAATTTTAAATACAAAAATAAAATTTAAAAATAAATCGAAAACTTTTATTTCAACAAGTAACTTTATTATAGATTTTGAAAAATAGAAAAATTAAACTATTTTTAATTTAATTAAACGCGACAAACTCACGTAACATTATCTATAATGGCCAATTCACATCACAAATTCCAGAAAATTCCTATCAAGATTACAGCTCAAAGAATAACTAATTTGGCAAAAAGATACATTGAGATGCGATCTCGTGTAAAGCATATTGAAGAAATTGAACAAGATCCTCGATTCAAGAACCTTGGATTTTCTACTGATTACATCCAGGAATTTTTCAAAAAAAATACACAACCTATTAGGACGTCATTAAAACCTGTAAGAGATATATACAGAAGTGATTTGGGCGAATTGTTACTTACTATGTATTTTGATCAAGAATATGACAACTGGGGTGAATCATTTGTCATTCCTCTAAAGAATATTTGGGATAGAGAACATAATGATATGCCCGGTAGGGGAATTGATGTAACAGGCTACAAAAAGGATAGTGGAACGATACAAATATTACTTGGAGAGGCCAAAGTCTCTGCTGAAAAGAAAAGTCCACCACAAGTATCTAATGAAATCTATAAAGAACAAATAAAATACACCAATACAGATAAGTCTTATCTCAAAAGACGTTTGGCTAATTACTCTAAAAAACTAGAAGCTGAAGATGCTGCTACTGTAACCCTTGTTTTAATGGCACTAGATATAAAGGGAATGGAAACCATATACCAACTTGTATATGGTTGCTGCGTAGTTCGTGATACAAACTGTTTTAAGAATACTGATTTTGGAAAAATGAAGAACAAACAACATGAATTTTCTCCTGATAGGATTAATTATATCATACCTGTGTTTGACCAACCTATCAAAAATGTTGTTGATTTATTTTATAAAGCGGTAGACAAGGAAATAAATGGACGATAATAACATAAATATAGACTTCATATTATCTAGTTTTCCTGTTTTTGAAGAAATTTATGCAAACAGCAAGTATAGTTATATCGAAAAACTATTAACGGAAACTCCTTTATCTGTTGACGATCAAAATAGAATTATTAAATATTCTTTTCTTATCATAAACAAACAACTATCATTTATTACTAAAGAGCTAAAGCCTAAAGATACTGATGCTTTTAAGAAAGTATACTACTTGTTGCGTTCTATTGATATACAGAACTATTCAACGGATTTTGATAAAATTTGGGGCATTGATAATATTCCTCCCTCTATTACCTATTTCTATTATTTAGCGGTTTCAGGCGTTTTAGCGAACTCAAGTATAAAAACACAGGTCGATTTAAAAGAATTTGAGACTGTTAATAACGATAATAGCGATAATTGGGGCGTTCGAGTACTTAGAGAGATTCTTAACGTTACGATTTATCTCATCCGAAAAAATGGTATCAATGATATTAAAAAGGTAATTGCTGTAATTGAGAATTTAAAAACATTGCAAAAAGAGTTTGAGGAGGATTATCTCAATGATTATGATGTAGACTTACCAGAAAAAGAGTTTGAAGAAAATGCACATAATAATTATTATGTGCATTCATTCCAAATTAACGCTGCGAGTAATCTATTAGGCAGTTATCATATTTGCAAAATACTTACTGAAACGGCTTCTTACCTTATTGAGGGATATAATTACAATAAGAACTTAAAGGCAATTCTCAACAGACACGCCCAACAGGCTTATTCTTGTTTGACTGCTCCTAGAATAAAAACCATAGCAAAAATTGGTTATTTAGTGTGTAATAAACTTTATGAGGATTGTATTTGGACTCAAACTGGAGTATTGGGAACCAATATCCAAACCCTTTGCAAAACAATCAATCAAAGAGGTATTATTGACCTATTGCCTTCTCAACAGGAAGCTATAAAAAACAATTTCCTAGACCCTGCATCCAGTGCCACAATTCTACAAATGCCTACTAGTGCAGGAAAAACATTATTAGCAGAATTTTCGATACTACAAACCAAAGCACTAGCACCAGATGCCAAGGTAATTTATATCGTGCCTACTAGAGCCTTGATAAATCAAGTATTAGGTGACTTGCGAAGAGATTTTAAAGGATTGGATTTATCCATTGAAAAAAGTTCAGGAGCTATTGAACTAGATCCGTCAGAAGATTTATTTCTTAAATCCAATATTGATATTTTAGTTATTACTCCTGAGAAGTTGGATTTATTAATTCGAAAAAAACATCCTTCCGTTGAAGATTTATCACTAATTGTAGTAGACGAGGCACATAATCTAAATGACCCTCAAAGAGGTTCAAGATTAGAATTATTACTTGCTATTATTAAACGAGAAAGACCTAATGCAAGATTTTTGCTTCTAACTCCTTTTATTCCCAAAAAAGAAAATGGCCTTTTGATTAGGGATTGGTTAGCATCTGGAAAAAATGCTATTCCTCCTATTATGGTCAGTTGGAAACCAGCCGATAAAATCTTTCTTGGAGTAAAAGAATATACCCGAAAATTTAAAATTGATATACTGCCTAGTTTGTATGGTTGGGATGTAAAAGCAGGGAAAGTAGAATTGCCTAAACCTAAGCTTAACACCTCAAAAACTAAAGAGAAATTAATAGAATTTAGTGCTAAACATTTTACTGCCAATGGAAAAAACATGCTGTTTTTGTGTAGAGGAAAAGGGTCATCAGATAGTAGAGCTAAGTTGCTCTATGACAATCTTGAATTGCCTGACAAACAATCTCCCAAAATTGATTTGGTTATAAAATATATAGAAGAAGTAATTGGCGAGCCTACTGTTCTTTCTAAAGTATTAAAAAAAGGAATTGCCGTTCACCACGCTGGTTTGACAGGGGAAATTAAAGCTTTGGTTGAATATCTTATAAAGGAAGGGGAGGTCAATTATATTTGTGCGACTACTACTGTAGCACAGGGCATGAACTTTCCTATTTCAGCTGTATTTTTTGATTCTTTCTTAAAAGGTCGTCATATAAAGTTATCGGTAAGCGAGTTTAGAAATATTGCTGGTCGAGCAGGCAGAACATTAGTTGATAATGTTGGTAAAATAATATTTCCTTTCAATTCCAAAACAAATATAACCCAAGCAAAAAAATACCTAGAAGAAGATGCGGAAGAAATAACAAGTGCCTTATTAGATTTGATTCTTTCTTCAGAAAAAATTATTACAGCCTTCTCTTCTGATAAAGGAAATAATAAAGAACGTGCTATTTTATTCAACGAAAATGAAGCCTTATCTTCTTTAGTTCAGTACATCATACATCTATTAAATATCTTGAGAGAAGATGATTCTATTCAAGACTTAGAGGAACTTTTTAAAGACAGCTTAGGTTATCATATCTCCAATGAAGCAGATAAGAAGAAGTTCATAAATATTTGCAAAACGCTCTATTTTTCTTTACAGAGTTCAACATCTAAAGGTATTCTGACCTACGCAGATAAAACAGGATTTAGTGTACCCTCTGTTCTTGCTATATTAAACGCAAAGAGTACAGACCCTAATATTTCTGACAAAAAGAGTTGGCAGCCTGCTACTTTGTTTAATTCCAATGATTTAAAACCAATGACGGATAAAATAGCTGTTGTTGGGCATTTGCGAGAGGTAAAACTAGGAACAGAGTCTGATAAAGGTTCTTTTAATCCTGAAATTATAGCCAAAATTTTGGTCAATTGGGTTAATGGAGCGACTATTTCCGAATTATCTAAAATGCACCCTTATTTTAGGCAGCAAGGAGACAAAAGAATTAATGAATTTATTTCACACTTGACCCAAACTACCTTCAAATCATCATGGGGGTTGAGTGCATTAGAAGGTATTGTAAAATCCAATAACGATGACATTGAGAATACTAATTCACATATTCCGTCAATGGTATATTATGGAGTCAGACAAAAAGAATCTATTGCTCTGAGAATGCTTGGGGTGCCTAGAATTGTTGCGGATTCTATAGCTCAATCTATTTGGCAAAAAGCTCAAAAAACACCTCAATCGCTCAATCAAGTTAGAAATGAAATTAAAAATATAGAAGATAAAAACTGGGAAACAATCAAACCCAATCACTCAACATTAAGTGGTAAAGAATGGAAAACAATAACTAACATATTATTACAATAGTCCACCAAAGCACCACAAAAAGTGCTTTCTGATACTCATACCATGGCTCTAAAAATTCGTTACAATTCACCAGTCGTACTCACCTTTTCACTCATTTGTATAGCGGTTTACGTCGTAGATCTTGTTTTTTCTGTAGGCAATGCGCCGAATACGATAGGCCCTGTCACGCGTCAATTCTTTACGCTCTCGGGTTTTAATTGGGGCAACCCTTTGGATTATGTCCGTATATTTAGTTATACCATGGGACACGCCAATCAGGCACACATTATGGGTAATATGTCTATCTTCCTTTTGATTGCTCCTATTATGGAAGAAAAGTATGGCAGTCGTCAAATTTTGCTCATGATGCTGGCAACCGCATTGGTTACAGGAGCTTTTCAGATTTTGCTATTTAATACGGCTTTATTAGGCGCAAGTGGTATTGTATTTATGTTTATTGTGTTGGTATCTTTTGCCAATGTCCAGAAAGGATCTATACCACTTACCTTTATTTTGGTGGTTTTGTTTTTTGTAGGACAAGAAATTATACATAGCTTACAAGTTAATAATGTATCAGAATACGCCCACATCATGGGGGGTATTATGGGTGGCTTTTTTGGCGCAACTATGAAAGGTAAACATCTAGGTACAGAGCCTCTAGCTGAGGAAAAACAGCTTATTCCGCCTGCTAATACAGATATTTAATCGATTCCAGTTACTGCATCCACAATTCTACACGTCTATTGGCTGCGCGCCCTTGTGGCAAACCATTATCGGCTACTGGGCGTTGCTCTCCCCAATCTTGACTTTGCAAGCGATTGCTGCCCACTCCTGCCGCTTGCAAAAACGCTTCTACAGTATGGACTCTACGTTTGGCAAGAGCTTCATTGTAAGCGATGCTTCCTATAGCATCTGTATGTCCTGCTAATATGAGTTGAGCCTTGGGATACAATAGTAAAGTATCAGCCAATGCTCGAAGTTGCTGCTGGGCACTGTCGTTCAACACATAAGCATCTACTTCAAAATAGACAGGCTTGGGTCTGTATTCTGCTCGGATAGGAATGACAGGTGTAGGTGTTGTTTTTTTCTTTTGATGCAAGCAAATAGTGGCCAATTCTTGCTCCGTGTATTGCTGCAAATGTGTTAAATCAACGGTTATCGTATCGCGCTCTGCTGTGTAATCTTCTTTGTTATACGTGGTAATAATTTTGTACCGTGCTCCTTGGGGTAAAGCCACTTTAAATTGCCCTGTTACAGGATGGGTTTGAGCAGATCCAATAGCCAAAAATTGCTCATTTTTATACACTTCTATGGTAGTAGCCACGCCTTTCATAGTAGCACAGTCTACCACAAAACCCGTCATCAAAGCCACTGGCAAAGGCCGCAACACAGGCGGTAATGCCAACCGATAAATATCATATGACCCTTCGCTATCCTCTCCTTCTGAAACAAAATAAGCATGTGCGCCAGAAGCAGGAATACTCAACCCTTCATTGGCTCCCTTATTATTAATAGTAGGCCCCAAATTTTGTGGCACTTCCCAATTGGTCCAAGATTCATCCAAGCGCGTGGTTTTGAATATATCGCGTCCGCCATAACCTGGGTGTCCATCGGTATCAAAATACAAAGTTTTGCCATCAGCAGCCAAAAAAGGGCTGTGTTCATTGCCTGTGGTATTAATAATAGGCCCTAAATTTCGTGGCCTCGAAAACAAGCCACTAGGCTGTAAAAAGCTCGCATACAAATCTCGCCCGCCATAAGAATCTGGTCGATACATCGCAAATACCAAGGTTCGCCCATCTGCCGACAGATCAAAAGAAACCCAACGCCCAATATTTCTCAAATCCTCTATTTCTAAGGTTTTGTCTACCGTCCAACCAGTAGCCGTACGCTTGGCCAGAGACAATATTTGACTTCTATTTGTTCGCTTGTAAGCATTAATCACCATTAAGGTATTGTTGTCGGGAAGTACAGAAATAACAAAATTATTATTTGGATTATTTAAGGACTTGCCGATGTTTTGAGCTTGACTCCACTGCTCATCTCCCAACTGCTCACTGTAATAAATATCTTGTTGCCCATAGCCATCTGCGGCTTGTTCTCGTACCAAATACAAGGCTTGTCCATCAGGACTAATGCTTGGTGCTTTTTCTACCAAGGGGCTATTGATGGCTGTGCCCAAATTTTGGGGGCTTCCCTCTAAACTCTTGTCCAAACCTGCTGGCAAATTAATGGAGCCACGATCTTGATAAATGGCAAAACGCAAAAAACGTACGTTGGAAGTATTGCTTTTAAGGGCAACCCCACTGTATTCAAAGCCGCGATAGGTGGTTTTATAAATGGTTTTCCCATTCACAATAAAACGCAATTCCATCCCTTTTTTTTGGATGGCCAATGTGTTTTTCTCCAACTCAATAATTCCACGCCTTGCCGTCCAAGGTTGTACTACATTATAATTATTGCCACGCTTATAACCAATCCTAAATTTTTTATGCTTATTGATTTCAAAATGGCGGTAATCATATTTGTTCTGCCGCCCCCAAGACAAGCCAAATGTAGCATTACTAGGAGCCTGCGTACAATCAAACTCTGCTTCTAGCAAAAAATCTTTGTCCGAATTTACATACAAGGCATTGTGGTAAGTAATTTCTCCTTTTTCATTCTCCAATTGATACCAACGATTGACATTGCGCTCAAAGTCTTTTTCTTCAAATTGCAATGGCAATGTTGTTTGAGCCATCATTGTTAAAGGCATTATCCACACCAATATCTCTATTACAACTATAAAAAATTTCTTACACATAGTCCTTGGTTATTTAGTTTATAGAACCTTCTATTAATTCTAAAAATCAAAAGTTGCACCAGCATTTCACTAGTATGAACTACTCTTTACTTCTATATATTCTATAAAAACGTCATTTTGATGCAACTTTCTTAAAAATCAAGGGGTTGATTCCTATTTAGAGCAACAATGCTGTATCTTTATGGATTAAATGGTTGAAAACGGTGTTTTTAGCAACCATATTTTATGATTAAGTTTGATAGTTTTTGAGTTATGCTATTTCCAGAATATGATGTCATTGTGGTAGGAGGCGGACATGCTGGTTGTGAAGCCGCTACGGCTGCAGCCAATATGGGTTCCAAAGTTTTATTGGTTACCATGAATATGGAAACCATTGCCAAAATGTCGTGCAACCCAGCTATGGGAGGCG
Organism: Aureispira sp.; assembly: GCA_045105775.1. Classification (GTDB taxonomy): domain Bacteria; phylum Bacteroidota; class Bacteroidia; order Chitinophagales; family Saprospiraceae; genus Aureispira. The sequence goes on along the minus strand of JBGCDW010000300.1, from coordinate 4,521 downwards.
TTGCCAAAGGGCAAATTGTACGTGAAATTGATGCCTTGGGGGGCTATTCGGGTATTGTGACGGATCATACAATGATTCAGTTTAGAATGCTCAATCTGTCCAAAGGCCCTGCCATGTGGAGTCCTCGTGCCCAGAGTGACCGTATGCGTTTTGCCGAAAAATGGCGTTTGATGTTAGAAGCAAACCCCAATATTTCTTTTTGGCAAGAAATGGTGGTTGGGCTCGTAGTCAAAGCGGGGGTAGTCAAAGGCGTTAGAACCTCCTTAGGGTTGGAAATACCGAGCAAGACGGTTATTCTCACCAATGGCACCTTTCTAAATGGCATCATCCATATTGGGGAGCGCAAAATTAGTGCTGGCCGTGCTGGAGAACGCGCCTCTACAGGCATTACGGCTCAATTGGAAAGTCTAGGTTTTGAGTCGGATCGTATGAAAACAGGTACGCCTGCTCGGGTGGATGGTAGAACTATTAATTGGGAGGTCATGGAAGTACAACCAGGGGACGAACCTGCTGGTAAATTTTCTTATACCGATACCCCAAAACTAACTCAACAACGTCCTTGTCACATCACCTATACCAACTCAAAGGTGCATGAGATGCTCAAAACAGGCTTTGATAAATCGCCCATGTTTACGGGGCGTATCCAAGGCATTGGCCCTCGTTATTGCCCTTCTATCGAAGACAAAATCGAACGCTTTGCCGATAAGGAACGTCATCAGTTGTTTGTAGAGCCAGAGGGTTGGAACACCTGTGAGGTTTATGTGAATGGTTTTTCCAGCTCCTTGCCCGAAGATGTGCAGTTCAAGGCCATGCAACTAATTCCTGGGTTTGAACATGCCAAAATGTTTCGCCCTGGTTATGCCATTGAATATGATTTCTTTCAGCCTACTCAATTGACGGTTTCTTTGGAAACTCGTTTGGTGAAAAATTTATTTTTTGCAGGGCAAATTAATGGCACTACAGGCTATGAAGAAGCAGCAGCTCAGGGATTGATGGCAGGGGTCAACGCGCATTTAAAAATTCATGATCGTGCACCATTTGTGCTCAAACGCTCCGAAGCTTATATTGGAGTGTTGATTGATGACTTGATTAATAAAGGGACCAACGAGCCTTACAGAATGTTTACGTCTAGAGCAGAGCATCGCATTTTGTTGCGCCAAGACAACGCCGATATGCGCCTTACGCCGCTTGCCCAACAGTTGGGCTTGGATGTTCTGAACCGCATGAATCGGGTCAATGCCAAAGAACAAGCTTATGAGCAAATTTCTCACTTTGTTCGCCAAACTAGTATTGATCCTTCGGAAATAGATCAAGTATTAACGGCCAAAGGTTCGGCTCCATTGCGCCAAAAAATGAAACTGCACAAAATTCTATTGCGTCCTAATTTGAGCCTACAAGATTTTAGTGCAGCGATACCACGCGTAGAAAAGTTCTTAGGGCAATTTGACCCAGAATTTGTAGAAGGGGCAGAAATTAACCTCAAATACGAGGGCTATATTCGCAAAGAGCAAGAGCAAGTGAATAAAATGAATCGTTTGGAAGATGTTCGTTTGTATGAATTGGATTATGCGACCATCAAAGGGTTGTCTTCGGAGGCCGTCGAGAAATTGAATCAATTGCAACCTGCTACCATTGGACAAGCCAGCCGTATTAGTGGGGTTTCTCCTGCCGATGTTTCGGTTTTGTTGGTGTATGTTGGGCGATAGTTTTTTTGTTTATTTTTCTAGCTTTATAAACTAATTCTACTTTTTTTTCGTTATTATTATAACATAATGTACTTGACTATATTTCTTTTATTATCTTTATGGATGTTTGTTATTTAAACAATAACTTTTATTCATGAGTTTACAGCAAAAATCTGAAAAGAGTATCCAAGCTGCAGAAGTACTGCTAGAGCAGCAATTTTATTGCTCTAGTATACATTGTTATTATTATGCTTGTTTTCAGATGTTATGCAATAAATTATTCCAACATTATAATAGTAATCAGCTAGAAAGTATTCGAAGAGATCATACAATGAGACCTGGACTTCATGTTAGGTATTTAACTCAATTTACTAGAGATTTACGACAACATACTGTTGATCAATCTATAAGCGTTGACTTTCAAACAAAAATGCAGTACTTAAAAAAATTAAGAACTAAAGCTGACTATAAACCTGAAGCTACATCTTATCAACAGAATATTAAAGCACAACAATTAGCTACAGATTGTTTAGATATTATTCATACTACAAATTTGTACTAATTAGCTTTAAATTCTATAAACTCAAAAATTATGCCTCTAATACAAGAAATAAGTTTTGAAAAAAAATTGCTTGATTCTTTAATTAAGCTTAGTAATCGCTTTGATGTTACTTTGAAATATACTTATGATAATGATGATAATGGGCACATAATACGAGTTTGCGATAAACATATTTGGAATAGTCAAATATTTCAATCCCACAAAACTCAACTGATATTTAATTTTATTGAAGAAATGGATTATGAACCTATTTTATTTCTGTCGCCAACAGATTACAATATAGAATTTATTCCAACTCATACTTTATCTCCCAAGACATTTATAGAGATACTCCAAGGAAGTTACACAATAGATTTTAATATTTTAAATGCTATAAAAACAGCTAAAAAAAGCACTATTAAACCAGATATCCATTATTATAAAACGGATATTTCTGAGAACATATTGTTCTGTAGTAATAGTTACCTTCAAGGTGCTTAAATAATTTATAATGAATGATTATACAATTTCTCTCAATTCTATAATTCTTACTAAATCTATTTTAGAAAGGCCATCAACTAAAATTAATTTATCAGTAGAAAATATAGACATTAATGTAAAATCTCGCTACGAAGAAATCGAAAATAATAGATTAAATATTTATTTAACCATTCATTTAGCACTAAAAAATTCTGATACTTTTCTAATCTCGGCAGAAATGTTGGGAGTTTTCCAATATAAAGGTAATCTTCCATTCACTATTGAGGATTTTTCCACAATAAATGCTTCGGCGATTATCTTTCCTTTTTTGAGAGAGCATATCGCAAGTTTAACTTCAAAAGCAGGGCTTAACACACTTCTTTTACCACCTTTAAACTTTGTGGCTATGGCTAATAAAAATAGTACGAAGTAGTTTAGATTATCTAAAGATCGTTGGTTAAAATTCTAAGAACACCTTCCTAAATACTTCTCCAAAAAAGCTTTTCAAATCCAGTATTTGAAAAGCTTTTTTTATTGGTTGCAAACCTGTAACTAATTGATTGTGCAGCATTATACTACTGTTATTCCTCCATTACAATCTATTGTTATGTCCAAGTTGTATCTGCTTTTTATTCTAATTATTAGTCTCAATAGTTGCACGAATCCCCCCCCCCCCCAATCAGAACAGCCTTTATTGGTACTAATAGATACTGTTATTAATAATAAAGTAGATCGTATTGCTCTACAAGATACGCACACAACAATAACCGAATCGCCTAACGACCGTCTTCCTACTTGCGCTTGCAAAAAGCGTTCTTATAAAAGAAATCCTAGCACCCAACTCACCTTTCAAGCTGCTACCCCACAAAAAAACACCCTCCTCATCGAGGAATGGATCAATAATCCAGAGATCGCTACTATTAAGTCACTGCGTTTGATGGGCTACGATACTATCCCTAAATCATTAGCGATTTTTAAGCAGGTGAATAAAGTGGTTCTAACGAATGTTAGAGGTGCCCTAACGGGGTTGGATATTTTTCCAAAATTGAAGGAATTGCATTTTTTTGGTTGTCAAATCTCCTTAAATAGTCAAGAGCAATGGGCCAAGAGGGTTCAAATTCTAGCAGCACAAAAAACTATATTCAGTGCGACTAGTAGTTTTAGTACCTTCTCAAATCTAAAAATCATAGACTTTGCTTTTTCTGGCTTTAAAACCTTTCCTAGTGACTTAGAAACCTTGAGCTGCTTGCAAGTACTACATTTTAATGCCTATATCAATGGCTCTAAAAATGATCCCTTGGATCTAGCCCAAATAGATCTCCATCTGTTTCCTTGCCTTCGCAGGGTTTCTTTTCAGTCTTGGCAAAATGCACTAATTGGCCTGCCCAAAGGCACTTTAGCCCCTTCCCTAGAACGTGTCCAAATCAACCACGGTAATTTAACAGAAGAGGAAAAAATAACGCTCAAAGATGTCAAAAACATTCTAGCCAATCGATAAGCATCTATTTCATAAGCACAAGATTAGGACTAATTTGATCTTAAAATCTTTGTTTATCAGTACTTTTTCTATGGTATAATTTGGCTTAAAATTATTTTTGCAATAACACCTGCTCGAATCATAGCCTTTACATACAAGAATGAAAAGCTATTTGCAAATGTCCTTTTTATTTCATGTTTTCACAGGTGTATTTTAAATCGACCTAGGTTCCTCGACCAATAAGGAATCTAATTTAAATCAACTAAACTATGGAATTGAAAGACCTAGCGGGGCACTCTGCGGCTCTGGCACCTGCATTGGGTATAACCCCTGCACAA
>JBGCDW010000299.1:0-20056 GCA_045105775.1 Aureispira sp. | reverse complement strand
GCTAGTACTTTTACTTACGTGAGCCCTTCGGGGTTGTACCTTTTAGGTACAACCCACGCAGATCGCTTTGCGAGTGCCTTGATTGATGAAAAAACCTTACTTTTTGTCTCTGTACAACTCCAGTCGTGATAATGTCTATTGTTAACTTTGACTTAACATTGATTTCAATTCCTTTATAAAAAAAACAATAACTAACATGAAAAGAAGTTTTATCTTATTTTTAACGTGTTGGTTCCTTAGCTCGGTTGTTTATGGTCAGGTTCTTAATGAATCTTTTGACGCTACGACAACTCCTGCTGGTTGGACTAATACAGCTGTCTTTGGCGGCCCTTGGGTGTTTAGCACTTCTCCTGGTTGGGGAGTTGCAGGTACTCCAGATCACACAGGCAATGGTGGCAATTATGCTTGGATGGATTTTTCTAGTGAGGATACAACCGTTGTACTCACCACACCTGCTGTAAGTGTTACTACGCTCACCAATCCTTACTTGGAATTTGCCTATGAGAGTTATGTAGCTGATCCTAACTATCCATTGCCTTACAATATATTATTAATAGAAGCATGGAATGGTAGTTCTTGGACTACGATTGCCAACTTGCAGCAAAACACAGCTCAAGGCTGGGAAGTTTTGGGCTACAACTTAACTGGCTTTACTTATGCTGGTGGAGATAGTGCTCAAGTACGTTTTGTAGCAGAAACTGGTGGAAGTAGTGCCGATTACGAAAATGATCTTCTACTTGATGATATAATGATTAAAGAAGTGCCTTCTTGTTTTGTTCCAGCCCAGTTAGCTGTTTCAAACATCACTGCTAGTAGTGCTGATTTTGGATGGACACAGACAGGTACGGTTACTTCTTGGGAAGTAAGTTATGGTGTGCCAGGTAATCCTCCTGGAACGGGGAATGTGGCTACTACAGCTACCAATTCTTACACTGCTATGGGCTTAATGTCTGCTAGTCCTTATGAATATTATGTAAGAGCTATTTGTGGCCCTGGTGATACAAGCAATTGGGCTGGACCGCTTCCTTTTATTACCCCTTGTGCTGTATTTACCCCTGCGTATAATACCAACTTTAGTACCTTCTTACCTGCTTGTTGGGATGAAGCAGATGCAGGTAGCCCGGCTACTGGGCCATCTGCCTTTGGTACTGGTTCATGGGGACAAGCTGGAAGCTCTGCTCGTACCAACTTATTTACAACAGGTAAATCTGATTGGTTGATTTCTCCTGAATTTGATTTGTCTACTCCTGGCCCTTGGGAGTTGGTCATCAATAGTAATGCGACGGACTATAGTCCTACTACAGCTTTTAATGGTATGGGATCTGATGATACGGTGCAAGTTGTTGTTTCTACTGATGGTGGTGCTACTTGGAGAGCCTTATACACTTGGGATGTCAACAATCCATTATTGTTTGCTCCTAATGATCTTATTATTGACATTAGCACCTTTACTACGGCTTCTAATATCTTTGCGATCTGGGTTTCTGAAGGAGCTGTGAATGATCCTGAAGATTATTATGCTATTATTAATAATTTTGAAATAAGAGTACCACTGACTTGTGCCAATCCGACTACACTTGCTGTATCCAATGTAACCGCTACTAGTGCTGAGGTAACTTGGGTAGCTGGAAATCCTGTACAATTGGGCTGGGAAGTTTCTGTGGTGCCTGCTGGCACGCCTGCTGTAGGAGGAACTGCTGGTACATCTACTTTTAATGCTACTGGCTTGACCTCTAATACGGCTTATGATGCTTATGTACGTGAAATTTGTGGCCCTGGTGATACTACTGCTTGGTTAGGCCCTGTTAGCTTTGCTACACCTTGTGCTGCAATAATTCCTGCTTACACGACTAACTTTGGTACGTTCTTACCTGCTTGTTGGGATGAAGCAGATGCGGGTAATCCTGCTACTGGCCCATCTGCCTTTGGTTCTAGTTCTTGGGGGCAAGCTGGCACTTCTGCCCGTACCAACATATATACGACAGGTATGTCAGATTGGTTGATTTCTCCTGAATTTGATTTGTCTACTCCTGGCCCTTGGGAATTGGTTATTAATAGTAATGCGACCGATTATAGTCCTACCACTGCGTTTAGTGGTATGGGGCAAGATGATACGGTACAAGTTGTTGTTTCTACTGATGGTGGTGCTAGTTGGAGAGCCTTGTACACTTGGGATGTGAACAATCCATTATTATTCGCTCCTAATGATGTAGTTATTGACATTAGTACCTTTACTACGGCTTCTAATATCTTTGCGATTTGGGTGTCTGAAGGAACTGTAGGTGGCCCTCAAGATTACTATGCTATTATTAATAATTTTGAAATCCGACAAGTAACTGCTCCTTCACTAGATGTTTCTGTTGATACATTATTAGTAGATGATGTATATTGTAATGTAAGTGCCGTTAGTGGTGGCTTTGTTGTAACCAACAATTCTAGTGTGCCAGTAAGCAATGTGCCTTATAGCGTGACTTTGAATGGATTGCCAATTGGTGGTGGTGCTATTCCTAGTTTGGGGCCTAATGCTTCTGATACGGTTCTTGTAGGCCCTATTCCTGCACCAACTGGTGCTGGTGTTATCGTGGCTTCTGTTGGTTTGCCTGGCGATACCAATACTAGCAATGATGCAAGAAGTAAAACCGTTTATATTTCTAATATTGATGTTACCACTACGGTTGATTCTACAATCCTTTGTAATGGTGATGCCAATGGAGTCTTATCTGCTAGTGCAACCAATGCTTATGGTGCGACTACTTACTCTTGGAGCAACAATGTTCCTACAGCCACGGTTTCCAACTTATCTGCTGGCATTTATGCTGTTATAGCTACCGACTCTATTGGGTGTACCGATAGCGATACTGTAACGTTAGTAGAACCTGCCGTTCTTGTTGTTACAGGTGCATCTAGTAATGCCTTGTGTAATGGTGATGCCAATGGAAGTATTGTTGTTACGGTTGCAGGAGGAATTGCTCCTTATACTTATTTGTGGAGTAATGGTGCTACAACTGCCACGGTTTCTAACCTCTCAGCTGGCACTTATACAGTAACGGTCACAGATGCCAATAGATGTACTGAAGTGCAGTCCTTTACCATTAATGAGCCTCCTGCTATTACCTTGAATATCACGCACAACAACATGGATTCGGCTACAGCAATTGCTGGTGGTGGTGCTGGTGCCTTCACCTTTGCTTGGAGCGATGGACAAACTACGGCTACGGCTAGTGGTTTGATGAACAACACCACTTATATGGTGACGGTAACAGATGCCAATGGTTGTACAGCCATGGATTCAGTAAATATTTCGTTCATCAATGTATCAACTATTGGTAAGGTAAATAGCTTATCTATGTTCCCGAACCCAGCTCATGACCAAGTATTTGTAGATTTGGATTTATCGGTTGCTACAGACGTTCAAATCAATATTACAAATGCTCTAGGCCAATTGGTAAGCAGTCAAGCATTGGGTACGATCCAAACTCAACGCCTTGAATTGTCTATCAAAGATTTACCTAATGGCATGTACTTAGTTCGATTCCAACTTGGAGAAGAGCCCGTAACTCGAAAATTAATCATAAGCAGACCATAATTTTATGGCCTATAGCCTACGATTTTTAATATTTATAGCAGCCTTGAAGATATTTTCAAGGCTGCTTTTTAATTTCATATTTTTTCTATCATCCGTCAAAAACGCCATTTGACCAATTCCTAAAATGAAATTATCAAGCTTCCATTACCAAGAATAGCAAAGATTCTGTTATCTTAAGGTTTAGTTTTTGCTAGTAAAATTAGTTTTCCTCATAATAACAAACAATTTTATATTAGTAAAAATACACTACCCTAGAAATATCCAAGATATATTAATCCAATACTTATTAGACCTTATTTTATCACATTTAATCTACAACTTTTATATGAAACTCCTTTTTACAATAATTATGTTTCTATTATTAGGTACGTTTGGGTTACATGCTCAGACGACGGTTCTACTGGAAACATTTGACAACACAAGTGTCCCTGCTGGTTGGACACGAACACAGACTACTGGTAGTGGTTGGCAATTTACGGGCACCCCTGGCTACGATGTTTCTTCTATCCAAGATCATACAGGCAATGGTGGTCGATTTGCTTGGGTAGATTTTTCTGGGCCAGATGCGGGAGTGATACTAGAAGCTCCTGTAGTTGATGTCTCTACACTTACTACGCCTTATTTACAATTTTACTTTGAGAGTCATTACTCTGGTTCGCTCACCCCATTCAACATCATGTATTTAGAGGCTTGGAATGGAACTGCATGGGTGATTGTCAATACCTTTCAGGGCAATACGCCTTTGGGTTGGGATGAGTATGGCTTTAATATGACTCCTTATATTTATAATGGTGGCGATATTCGTTTCCGTTTCAGATGTGAAGAAGGAGGTGCTGGTAGTGATTTTTATAATGATTTATTATTGGATGATGTAGAAGTCATGGAACTGCCTACTTGTTCTAAGCCTTCCAATCTAGTAGCTAGTAATGTAACTACTAATAGTGTAGATTTGGCTTGGGTAGAAAATGGTACTGCTACAAATTGGCAAATTCAGTATGGGCCTCAAAACTTTACGTTGGGTACAGGCACTACTGTTGCTACGGCAACCAATCCTTCTACCGTTACTGGTTTGAATCCAAGTTCTACTTATGGTGCTTATGTACGCTCTATTTGTGGCCCTGGTGATACTAGTCAGTGGACAGGCCCTGTAACTTTTGCTACGGCTTGTGCTACCGTTACAGCTCCTTGGATAGAAAGCTTTAATGCTTCTTCTACGCCTAATTGCTGGAATGAATCAGGTTCTGAGCCTTGGCGTTTTAATACAAGTGCAGGATACGCAGCAGCCAATGCAGGTGACCATACTGGTAATAATGGTAACTATGCTTGGATTGATGGTTCAGGTGCCAGTGGCCCTAGCCAAATCTCTAACTTAGAAACACCATTTATTGATGTGTCTACGCTTGGTGCGCCTTTGCTCTCTTTTTGGGTATTCTCTCATAACCCTACTGACAATACTTACAATACGCTAGATGTAGAAGTATACGATGGGGCAGCATGGAACCAAATGCAAACCATCAACAGCGATCAAGGACCTACTTGGAATAATGTAGCCGTTGGCCTAGCTGGTCTTAACATTACAGGCCCCATCCAAATACGTTTTACAATAACCGAAAATTCTCCTGGAACAGCTTTTTACAACGATATTTTAATTGATGATATTGAAGTAAAAGAAGCCCCCAATGTAGGAGTTGCTGCTATTTTGGGTATTCAGCCTGTATACTGTAACGCTGCTGTGAATATTGATCTTGTAATAGAAAACAAATCGGCCAATGTAGAAGGTGATGTGCCTTGGGCTGTAGAATCAGATGGTGCTGTTATTGCTAGTGGTGTTGTTACTACCTTAGCCCCCAATTCATTTGATACTATTTCTCTTGCTCTTGGTGGTGTTGGCCCTGCTGGCCCTAATGCCATGATTACCGCTTATACTGCTTATGCTCCTGATCAAACCTTTAGTGATGATACGGCTACAGCTACTATGGGAATGTCTTATACTGGTGTTGTAGCTAGTGTAACCAGCCAAGTAGGCTGTGCAGGTGCTGCGAATGGAGAAATTGCTGCTATGGGTCAGAATGGTTTGTTGCCTTACACCTATGCTTGGAGCAATGCACAAACAACGGGAACTGCAACTGGATTGGCTGCTGGTACGTACACTTTGACGGTAACCGATTCTATTGGTTGTAGTACGGTGGCTGCCCTAACACTTAATGATCCTCCAGTACTTAACTTAAATACGACAGGTACTAACTTAAATTGTAATGGGGATAACAGTGGAATGGTAAGTACTTCTATCTCTGGTGGTGTGCCTAGTTATTCCTATGCATGGAGCAATGGCACTACTTCTTCTCAATTGACGAATGCTGCTGCTGGCACCTATACCTTGACAGTGACGGATGCCAATGGTTGTGAATTGGTAGAAACAGTGACCTTGACCGAACCTATAGCTGTAGTTGCAGTGGTTCAAGATAATGGCAATGGCACCGCTACTGCTATGGCTTCTGGTGGGGCTGCTCCTTACACGTACCAATGGGATCCTAATGCAAATAACCAGACTACAATGATTGCAACAGGCTTAGTAGATGGCGATGTTTACTATGTAGTAGTTACAGATGCAAATGGTTGTACAGATGTATTCTCTTTCCAAGCAAGTGTAATTGTTTCGACAACTAATGTTGCTGCACAAGAAGATATGGTATTATTCCCCAATCCTACTTCAAAAAACACATTCTTGGATTTAAAATCAGCTACTGGTGAAGTGGCTATTAGTATTACAAATGCAACAGGTCAAGTTGTTTTCCAACAAAACAGTATATTAGCAACAGGTCAACTAATTGAATTGCCTACGGCCAAATTAGCTGCTGGTATTTATGCCATTCAAACTAGTAATGGCACCAACAGATGGACTAAGAAATTAGTAGTTGTTAAATAAACAAAAATTGTCCCTCTAATAAGTTATAGGATAAAGGCTCCATTTGGTTTTCTAACTAAATGGAGCTTTTCTTTTTTACATTCAAGCGTTCCTATCATTTTCAAATGGTCTCTCAAGACTAACAACCTTTGCCCTAGCACATAAAAAAATGCGTTCTGAACATAATCCAGAACGCATTTTATAAAATAAAAAAAGAGCAGAGATACACCAGCTGCTACGACCACCTACCCTTGCTTGCTCTCACACCTGGGGGATTTAGTGGGAGCTTGCCATGCACCTCCAACTCCGAGTACAAATATAAGACGCTTTTGTAGATCCTACAAGCTTTTTTTAAGAAAAAATATTTTTTTAGCCCCACAGATGATACAAGGAATTGTTTATCAAGGAACAAGCTTTCATATTTTTTTATTACTACTTCATTGCTGCTAAAATACCATTCCCACCCTCAAACTTGGCCGTATAAATACGGCCTGCTCTTGAAAAGAAAAGTTGTTCCAATCAATGCCCTCATAACGAATAAATTGTATTGAGCACCCTGCCAAAAGATAGGTATGCATGGTATTTCTAGAGGCAAAACGAAAACCTATAGCGGGGTGTGTATACAACCCGCCTGTTCTTCTACTAATACTAGGTTCTGGCGCTTGAAGCTTTACCAACGTATTGTATTGTCCTTGCTGATCTAAAGGAATACCATATCCTATATCTAGTTGATAAATGGGGCTGTAAGAACGCTTTAGTACCCCTCCTCGAATACTTCCATAAACATAAGCTATGGATTGGATGTATTCTGTAGTCGCACCAATCCCCCCTCCTACAATAAGAGCAGGATGAAATTTATGCCCCCCTCCTAGATCAATAGAGCAACCCATTGAAAAATCTTCAAATCGATTAGAAAAAGTATTTCCAGCAGCCAGCCAGCCATAGAATTTCTTTGGAACAATGGGATCGAGTGGATTCGGGAGCTTGGATTCGGGAGTATTGATTGTTTCAACTATCACTACTTCCGCTTCTTCTTTTTTTATTTTTAGTATTTGATCGGCTGGATATTCTATTATTGTGCCATTACCCAACTTCAATACCAATACATTGGTTGGCTCGTAGCGCATAACTTGACCATAGACAATAGAACTATCCTTGAGATAAACGGCATCATACCATCTAGTCGCTTGTGCTTGAGTAAAATTTACAACAAAACACAAAAAAAATAGGCTACTAAACACAATAGGGTAGAATGTTCGTTGCATGCTTCGTTATGGATTTACTTGGCATAAAAAAACAAAAGACAGTTTTGTTCTGCCTTTTGTTTTTATAATCCTTACCAAGTGGATATTGATTGAGATTGTCAAATTAAAAAGTCATACCAACCCGTATAGAGGGGCGTATGTAGGTGTATTGTTCCGTATAGGTAAAGTTGTTCCAAGTACGACCTTCGTAGTAAACGTTTTGGATATGCACCCCTATATCCAAGAAAGTGTGAATTTTATTGCGTGAAGCAAAACGGAATCCTATACTTGGACGCATAAATAAGCCTCCTTGCATGACCGTCACTTCCTGTACATCTCCTCGCTGCACAGGAGCAAAGGTAGATAATGGTGCACCATAACCCACATCTATCAAATAGTAAGGGCTAAAACTTTTATTGAGAATATCGCCTTTGATACTGGCATAAGTATACACAAAAGATTGTGTAAAATCAAACATTGTACCTACCCCTATTGCTGGTGCAAAAGCATGGTGAATACGATACCCTATGGTTCCATCTAACGTAAATCCAGGAAGAGGAATAAACGATCCTCTTGATGGAAGCGTATTACCAACAGAAGCCGTACCATACATTCCCTTGGCAGGAACATGTTGTTCCCATATTACCTTATTTGTATTTTCGCCCGACTCTATTATTTCTAGTGGAATAACCGTTGTGTTCGTGGGTTCCTTTTCAGTCTTTACTTCAACTTTCTCCATCTTTGTTACCTCGCTAGAGGCATACACCAAGATACTTCCTCCTTTAATTTGGATTTTGACATTTGCACTAGGATCATACTCTAATACTTGCCCTCGTATGATAGACCCATTCTTGAGATAAACTACATCTTCTAAAGTTGTTTGTGCCCAAAGTGTAGCGCTAAAAAAACAACTAATCACAAAAAGAATGCAAGTAGAAAACCATTTGTTTAAAAACATTTGTAAGTTTTTTATTGAACTGAAAATCAATTGCTACTTCTCAATAAATAACAATTAATATGCCTTTCATTGGCTTGAGATAAACAAAGAAGTAAAAGACTAGTGTCTCTTACCTCTCTATTCACCTAACAATACAGCGTATCGTTATTCTATTTATTCTTTAACTTCCATGTGGCTCAACAACTGTAAACTACTTGGATTAGTAGTGCTATATTGATAGAACCCATCTTTACCCACTACCATTACTACATTAGCATTGGGCAATGTGATTGCATCATAAGCAGGTGTAGCAGACTGGTGAGATAATTGATTCAGGTTTTGTTTATTGCTAATGTCAAACACTTTAAGTCCGTCATCACCATCACACAAATACAAGCTGTTGTTATCAACCGTCAATCCATGAGGATGGGTGGTTGGAGTCGTGCTTATCAATGTTGGATTGTAAACATCACTAATGTCAATAACATCCAATTGATTATTAAAAGAACCACAAGGTGTTCCTCCTCTCAAGGTAACATAAGCAAAATTTCCTTCTACAAAAACAGGATCACAAGCAGTAGCATGGCGGAACTCACTCAAGAAAGCAGGAGCCATAGGATTGCTATTGTCATAAATAAACATTCCTTGTGTACTACCAATAAACAAACGATCGCGATAAGGGAAAATAGTTTCAATACCTACACCAATGTTTATTTGATTCACATAGTTGGGCATAGCAGCATTGGCAATGTCATAAACATGCATGTTCATTTCATCTACAATGTAAAGCACTTGTCCATTGATCGCAAAACGAGCCATAGAGCCCCCAATCCCAACAGCTTGGCGTGCGGCTCCAGAACCTGCACCATTCACACCTCCGCCAGTAGTGGTGTTCGCCATCGTTTGTGCTGCACCAAATCGTGGATCCATAGACATGGTGTTTATGTCATTACAATCAACCGTCTCCGTTACTTCTACCTCATCATAATCGACCAAAAGCCCCCTTTGAGGATCGTTTCCATAAGCTGGAAAAGCATTCTCAACACGTTTGGTTAGTCGAATATTTTGCAAATCGGCAATATCAATAGCCAACAAATCAATATAATTATCCGCATACAAGGTATTGCCACGCATAGCAATATCCACATTGCCTGGAATTTTAATAAATGCCGTACGAATTGGTGACGCAGGGTTGCTATTGTCTACAATATGAACCCCCTCAGAGCGTTCATTAATTAATAAGGTTGTTCCATAGAGATAGATTTTCCCTGGATCTTTTAAGTCTCTAGGCCCTTCTACTGCAGGGGCAACTCTAATTTCATTCAATGTTTTGTAAACGGGTTCGTACTTAATGTGTGTAATTGTTCGCTTACAATTATCTTTTGTACAGCTAATACTAAAGAGTAAAAGCCCTGATATAGCCAAAAGAAAATTTGCTAAATGCTTCATACAGTTTGGTTTAAATAGTTAAATAATTAAAGAATAGTAAAACAATAGAAAACGCTAGCTATGCCGTGTTTTTTTACACAACTATTACCTAACTACGGGGTTTTTGAATTTGTATTAAAAATATAAAAAATTAACGCTTTTTTAAATTACTGATTGTCAATTTCTTATATTTTTAGCACAAACAAAGTCACTTAAGTGAGAAAGGAAAGTCATGCTTTCTCTCCATAGAACGAGAGCTGCAAAAAATGTGCTAACTTATTTTATTTTTTTAACTAAAAAAGTAGTTTTATTTAGCTTTTCTTAACTAAAAAGCAACAATATATAAACTGTAAAAGCTTCACAATCAAAGATTGTGAAGCTTTTATACTACTGTTTATAGCATTCAGGAGCGGAACGCAGAAAATTTCAAAAAAGTATAGTTTACTTCTTTTATTTTAATAGTTCTCCCCAAAAGCAACCAAATTGGTTTTAAGCATCAATGCTTATCTTGCTAATTTGCTGCAATGTTTGAGGATCCATAGCATCGTACTGGAAGATTCCATTCTTACCAACTACAATTAGTGTATTGTTATCTGCATTAGGAATAACATCATAAGCCTTGCGAATATTTCTGTCAGCAAATGTCATATTATCTAAGATATGTTGCTTGTCTGTAACATCAAATACTTTGAGTCCTTGATTACCATCACATAAGTACAAGGTATTTCCTTGTACACTCAAACCATGTGGATTGTGCATACTAGAATTGCTTACTAATGTTGGGTTGGTAATATCCGTAATGTTTACGACATCCAACTGGTTGATGGCACGATCACAAGGGCCTCCGCTACGCAAGGTAACATAAGCGTAATTTCCTTCTACTACTACAGGATCACAGGCAACCGCATGTTCAAATTTGCTTAAGAAACGAGGCGCACTTGGATTAGAATTGTCATAAATATACATCCCTTCTGTTCCGCCAATAAACAATTGACCTTCGTGTGGGAAAACAGTCTCTACAGTGAAATCCATAGCAATAGTGTTTACTTTCTTAGGATTTTCCATATCTGTAATATCATATACAATCATAGAATTGCCATCTAGTACATATAGGCTGTTGTCTACAATAGTAAACCGCGCCATAGAACCTCCTGCACCTACAGGATTGCCGCCACCAGCAGCAGCACCGTGCGATACGGCTTGGAATTGGGTATTGCGCATACCATCCAAATCGATTCCACCTTCCATAGCCATCAACTGTTCTTTGCGCTCTCTTTCAAAGTTTTTGAAAACACCTTTAACACGCTTAATGCTTCCTGTTTTGGTATTTAAGGTTACCAAATCCATGTAATTATCTGCATAAATAATATCACCTTTAACAGCTACATCAATATTACCTGGAATTTTCACAAAAGCTACTTTTTTCGGATCTGCTGGATTTTCATTATAAACTACATGAATACCTTTGCCCATTTCATTAATCAACATCATGTCATCTTTGACATAGATTTTACCAGGTTGTTGTAGTTTTTGAGGGCCTTGCAACTCAATAGCATTAGTACGCAATTCAGCATTGGTTTTGTAACCTGTAGGTGTATCGTCGCTGGTACATCCAATTAATAAAGAAGTTGCCACGATAGCAGCTCCATAAAAAAACGTCTTTTTCATATCATATTTGTTTTAAATAAACATAGATCGTAATGAGGCGCAAGACAATAAATAGGGTTTACTTTCTGTGCCCAATTATCTATAATATTCCTTTGGTTGTGAAATTAGAGCTTAAATATAACGTTTTTGCTTGAATTTATTTTAGTCATACCAAGCTTATTCTGTCAGTTGTATGTTATTAATAAGTGTCATAGACACTTAATCGGTTTTTATTATTTAAATTCATCTATACTCGTCCGAATCGCTTCGCGAATACAAGAAAGATGCAAAATAATGCTGCAATGGTGTTTTAGTAGTCTAATTTTTTAGTTTTTTTGCATTAAAACTACATTTGAACAACGAAAACACCTTGTATTTAGTTTCACAAAGCACGATTTTATCCCCGTTCAACCGTTCTTTTTTGAGTAGTTCTAAACATATTTTTGTCGTGCATTCTATTTCGTTTCCAAAACTCCCCCACTAACACAGCAATCACTACCGTGTATTCCAATACAATCATCCATGTTTGTTCCTCAAATGTTCCTCCTTGATAAGCAATGTACGTACCACCAACCATAGCCGACCAAAACAGTGGGAAGCGATAATTGGTTAACACCGATAACAGCACTAAACTGCTGATATACCAAGGGTGTATAGTGGTGCCAAAACAAAAATACAAAGCAAATGCCCACAGACAACCATTTGGCACAGTTGCAATAGAAGAGTGTCTAAATGCCACGCCCAAAATGCCTATTACACTCAATATTGGTAATATTCGTCGAAGGATAATATACCAGTCCAAACGCAGGGCATTCTCCAGCCATTCTACATCCATAAAATACTCGTGATAATCCCACAAACGCCAATACTCATCCAATACCTGATACCTAAAAAAGTAATACACACTAGCATTAAATTCAAAACTCTGAAAATATAGCTGCATACTTTCTCGGATTTTCAGAATCATATCCCAATCATAAAAGAACGCAAAAATCACCCCATTAACCCCACCAACAATTACCCCATACACCACTCCCCGCTTGAACCACAAACGCCAACACAACAAAGGTAAAAGCATGAGTGGAATGAGCTTGGCCGCTACTGCCAAAGCACAGGCCAATGCAGAACGATAATATTGTTGCTTGGACCAAAATAACAACAGCAGGATCAAAAAGAATAACATTAAACTCTCTGTGTGCAAATTTCCTGATAGCTCTATTATTATTAATGGATTAAAAGCATAAACAAACGCTAAATGAGGGGCTTTTTTTTGCTGTTGCAAATAACGACTTAACAAAGTAATCGTTCCCAACTCTAATACTATGATTAATAACCTCAGGGCAAGTACACTTCCTTCTACATTGGCAGGAAAAAAATAAGTGGCTCCTGCAAATAACAATTGTGTGAGTGGTGGATATACCGAGTAATAATCGGGTGAATTGAGATAAGGATATAATTGCGCTAAATTGGCTTGGCTATAAATAGGTGCTTCCAATAAACTAGAAGGTATATATTGATAGGGATTGACACCATGACTCAGCAAGCGACCATCCCACAAATACCGCCAAAAATCATCCGACAATTCTGGCAATACAGCTCCAAAAACCAACCGCAACAACAACGCTGCTCCCAAATAATAACGCCAATGTTTTTGTTCAAAGGTCTTGGGAGCTTGATACACCCAATAACCATATAGAGCAAATAAAGCAGCATAGCAACTTATAAAAGTTACAAAATCTGCTCTTGGAATCTTGTATGCTATGGCCACTAATAGCCCAATAGCTGTTGTCAGTAGTAGTAGTAATTGTTTCATATAAAATGGTTAACACAAGGGTTGGAGCAGACCATTTATACAATTTTTTTCAAAAAGTTATTTTGATGGTTCCAGGTATTTATATTAATTATTTTCCAATAAACTTGCTTTCCTTTGGAGCAGCTGTATTAACACTATCGGTTGGATTGGTACTGGGGGTCGTATCCAAATCAAAATAAAGATTAAAAAATTCAGGAATACACATCGTAGATAACTCATTTTTGGAGGCATTGGTTAACATTACAATACCAACATCCTCGCTGAGACAAAATCCCATTTCTGGACGAAAGCCTCGCAAGTAACCCCCATGATACACCACTCTAGTATTGTTGTAATCAAAAATTCTCCACCCTAACCCATACCAGCCTTGTGTAATACCAGGTGCCCAGGTTTCATAATACTTAGAATCACTATTAATAGCAATATGAGGAACAAAAATTTCATTCAACACATATTTGGAAATTATTTCTGGTCGATGCCCCAACATAGCTTGCAACCAGATGGCCATATCTGATACACTGGCATTCATTCCTGCCGCTGGTGCCACATTATACCACTTGTTTCGGATGCTTCCACTGCTCGTCCACCCATAACGACTGCTGTACGTATGTGGCATTGCTTTGTTGTTGCGATTAGCCATGCTTTGATAACCCAAACTAGCATCTTCCATACCAAGTGGCTCTAGCAAGAGTGAATCAACCAAATGAGAATAACTTTTCTGGGTCACTTCTTTGGCAATAATATCAATAGCACTATAGATTACATTTTGATACGTAAAACTATCGGCAGGTGCTGCTGCAATGGCCGCAGAACGCAAGCCCTTTAACAAACTAGCACAAGACCAATCTTTGTAAATTAGACTTACTCCAGCATATTCTGTTAGACCTGTTGATTGGCTCAGAGTATGCCGTAAGGTTACGGCACTAGTGTGCAAATTGGTCTTAAGACGAAAGCTAGGAATGTGCTTCTTGATAGGATCGTCCCAATATAAATAACCTTTTTCTACAAGCAGTCCTGCCAAAACAGAGGCAAAACCCTTGGAGACCGAGGCCAACCTAAATGCTGTGTGTTCGTCAATTGGAGCCGAACGTCCTTTGCGGCGCACACCATAGGTCTTGAGTGCCACCACCTTTCCATCTTTAACAACGGCATAGGCTAAACCTGGCAAGCGCAAACTGTCCATTTTTGCACGAACAAAAGCATCGTAATTGGCCAACACTTTGTCCATGTCTACTTTAGGTTTTTGCTCTACCACCTCTAGTACTTCGGTACGAGTCCCTGCTTTTTCGTTCAATGATCCTTCGCCATCAGGAACCGTCATTTGACAAGCCCATAATAAACAACATATTCCTAAATAATATCCCCCTCTTTTTCTCACGTTTCTTTTTTGTTTTTTTTTAATTTTGAAGTTGTTTAAAAATGGAATGGTATTGAACCGAGGTTCTGTAGAGCTCATAAGCAACGCACACTAGCTCACGTACGTATAATGAGTACTCCATTAAGCACCATGCTCATGCTCGCCTGAATCATCCAATTTGTTCCCACAATAAGGGCAATACACAAATGCTTTTCCAAAATGCTGTTGGCAATCTTCGTGATCTACGACTACAACTTTTGGTGCTGCTTTTGTGGTCGTCTCTTCTGATTTTTTACTGCCTATTACGGCCTGAAATTGCGCTTGTGGCAACATTTTTTTCGGCTCATCTCCACCTTCAGAGGATGCGCCAATACCACCTTCTAGTTTTTCGATAAAAGCCGAACTCAAGATACCCGCAGGCAAGGCCACCAAACCAATTCCCAAAAGGGCAATAAATCCCGATAAGAATTTACCCAATGGGGTAATCGGAAATACATCTCCATAACCTACCGTTGTCAGCGTAGCTATAGCCCACCAAAATGAGGCCACAATATTGGGGAACAAATCTGGTTGTTCTGCTCCCTCAACATACCACATGATTGTAGAAGACACCAACAACAAGACAAACGTTACAAACAAAGTAATCCCTAAATCATGTCTTTTTTCTGTAAATACCTCTGCTACTACTGTAATAGAGTTGGTAAAAGAGTTCATTTTGAAAATTCTCAATAAACGGGTGATTTTCAAAATTCTGATAAAACGAAAATCGCCCCCACGCATACCGCCACCAATACCAAATACGCCTCCCAAAAAGAAGAAAATTGGCGAAATCGCTACCAAATCGACTACCCCAGTACTCGATCGAACAAATTTCCAAGCAGCACCTGCCCAAGATTTGGATTCTTTGTACTTAAAATCTGCCGTCCAAACCCGTAGAAGATACTCTACCGTAAAAATTCCTAAGGTCAAATTTTCAAAAACATCAAAATAAACGCCATAAACCTCTCGCAAATGCGCGAAAGATTCTACTACAATTGTAATAATACTGGTTAGAATCAGTAACGTAATAAAAATTTCAAACGTTTGACTTGCAAAGTTTTGCTCATCCTCATTATCTACAATATGATATACCCTTTCTCTAAATCCGCGTATTTTTGACATAATAATTATACCTTCTTCAATGCTGTTGACAATCTAATTCTCTAAATTTACAAAGGTTCCCAAAGATTACAAAACGCTTTCGTTAGATTTTATTTTGTGGTTCTTAGTAGGAGTAATGAGTAAATACGCTAATTTTGTGGTATCATTTACTGTAGTTGCCTCTAATATATTTTACCGAACAAGTATATTACTTTCCAATTCAGAGCACAATAGATTAACAATCAATGTGTATCAAAACTCATCTCTTATGTTTAGGCTTCTAATTGCCGCCCTTTTATTTTCAATTATTACCCCTTTGGCCCAGGCCCAATATACCGTTAGTGGAACCATCATAGACCAAGAAGCAAGTATTCCCTTAGCTTTTGTAAGTTTAGTTTTTAATGGTAATGCTCATTTGGGTACAACTACTGACATTGATGGCACGTTTTCTTTTGAGCACTCCGAGCCACTTGATAGTATCCGTTTGAGTTATGTGGGTTATGCTTCTCAAACAGTTGTATGCTCTCCGCCCTACCAAGATTTAGTGCTGCGTTTGAAAAAAACAGATTTTGCCCTAGATGAAGTGGTGATCGTTGCTGGTGAAAATCCCGCCTATCGAATCATCCGTGAAGTAGCCCGCCAACGTCAACGCCACAATCCCGAACGCATTGCCTCCTACCAATGCGACAGCTACCAAAAAATTCGCGTTTACGGCGAAAAAAATGCTCCTAGAAAACTAGATGCGATTACTACAGTAGACAGTATTGCTCCTAAAAAAGGTTCTGATTTTTATTTTGGTATGATTGAAGTGGTTTCTACCATCAAACAAAAAGCCCCCGATTTGTACAATGAATCCATTTTGGCAACCAAAATGACAGGGGTACAACAACCCAACTTTATTTCTGCTATCTGTGAAATACAGCCCATCAATTTCCATAGAGAAAACTTTTTTCTTTTGGCCCGCGAATACCTCAATCCTATTACCAAGGGCAGTATTTACTGGTATGAATTTAGATTGGAAGACACCCTTTACCAAGGTATAGATACGATCTATAAGATCAGCTTTTTTCCTAGAAAAAACAGGAGTTTTGATGGCCTCAAAGGCGTGTTGCTTATCAATACCAATGGTTATGCGATACAAACAGTGCGTGCCCAGCCAGCCAATACCCCCAAGATTAGCTTGCGTATAGAACAACAATATGCGTTCTTGGATAATAAATACTGGTTTCCCCAACAACTCAACTTTGAGATCAGTTTGTCGCCTACCAAAAAAGATACCTTTACGGTTCAAGGAAAACGCTATTTGAGAAATATTGATTTTAATACACCACTGCGTCCCAAAGATTTTAATTTTAATAGGATCACAACCGCAACAGATGCACACCAACGCGATAGTAGCTTCTGGCAAATGCACCGAACCGCTGCCTTAGACAAAAAAGAGAAAAAAACCTATCAATTTTATAAAAAACTAGAAAAGAAACTTAGCTTTTGGTTCATTAATCTTGTTATTAATAGCTTAAATGAACTGGAAGATGAACGCTTTCAATTGGGAGATGTTTCGATCAATTATACCCAGTTGGCAGAGTCTAATCTTTACGAAAAATTTAGACTAGGGCTGGGACTCTACAGCAGTTACAAGTGGTGCCCTTATGTGTCTGTAGGAGGTTACTTTGCTTATGGTTTTGGAGACCAAAGCTGGAAATATGGAGGTAGTCTTACCATTCGCCCCAACCCACTAAAGGATATAGGGTTCCAAATAAGTTATATCAATGATGTCTTAGAACCTGCCGCCATTCTTCAAAACACCCACAATCTATCCAAGCGAGTACTGCCAGCCCAAAGTTTTATTCGCCGAAACATGCTCAGTCAAATGGATCGAGTAGAAGAAATTGAAATTTCGGCCTACACTCGTTTTGCTCAACATTTCAAGGGCCGTATTTTTGCCAATTTGGGGCATCGACAACCATTGTACAATTATTTTTATGAAAGTACAGAAGCCCCCCTACATGCGTTTCGCTTGGCACGGCTAGGCATACAGTTTCGCTTTTCTTACAGAGAACGGCTCGTCCAAATGGGCAGCAGCAGTTTGTCCCTTATCAACCGTTATCCTACCTTTTATTTCAGCTACACCAAAAGCTTTAAAGGGCTGCTGGATGGTCAATTTGATTATCACAAATTACTACTCGGCATGGAAAGCCGTGTTTTTGTCAAGGGCTTTGGACGCACCTCTAGTTTATTGCAAGCAGGTACCGTACTAGGCGAAGCCCCCTACTCTATGCTCTTCAACGGCAGAGGGAGTTATCAAAAAAATCGTCTATTCATCATAGACAATACTTTCCAGACGATGGCACCCAATGAATTTGTCAACAACCAGTTTATTTATGCGTTTGTAGAACATGATTTTAGAAATTTATTGCTGCAAATTGGCAAATTCAAACCCCAACTCAAACTCTATCAAGCAATAGGTTTTGGATGGCTCAACAATCCAAAGGTACACCATGACCTCCCGCTTCAAGACATGCGAAAAGGCTACTTTGAAAGCGGCATAGTACTCTCTGATATTATTCGGCTTCCCTTACTCAATATTGGCTACTTTGGATTGGGCGCAGGTGTCTTTGTTCGATATGGCCCTTATATGCACACAGGTCGTTTCTTAGATAATGTAGTCTTCAAACTTGATTTAAATTCTTCCTTTTAGTAGAAATAGCAACGTTGTTACACTAAGAGGGCAACACCACTTTTTGAGTAGCTGGAAGCAATTGTTGATAACGCAATAATAATTTTTCAGCTACTCGAACATTATCATAATGCTCGTGCAAGAAATCTACCGCAGCAGCACCGATTTGGGGCAATGCTTGGGGCATCTGCTGGCATTGAACTAAAACTTGTACAAATGCCTCTACGGTATCTGCTATGAACACCTCTTTGTTGTGCCCAGCAGCAATCCCTTCTAAACCCAAACTGGTACTCACCACGACTTTGCCCAATGCCATCCCTTCTAAGATTTTGACCCGCATACCGCTGCCCGAAAACAAAGGCACGAGCATCACATCATGCGCTTGGATAAATTCCGTTGCGCTGTGTACTTCGCCATGAATGGTTACATTGGGCCATGTTTTTTCTAGCCATGCTTGGGGCGTATTGCGCCCTGCAATATGAAAATGTGCTTGTGGCTGTTGCTCCAAAACTCGTGGCCATACTTTTTCTAAAATCCACTCCACCCCTTCAGTATTGGGCATCCAATCCAAAGAGCCTATAAAACAAAAGCTAGGGTGTTTTTGGGGCGGTTTTACTTGGTAAGTATAATCTTGCAGATCTAAACCAATGGGCGTAACATGGCTGGGCACTCGGCTTCCCAAACGGCTAAAGAAATCCAAGTCTCGTGCAGTAATCGCAACCAACAAATCGTATTTATTGAGTCTTTCCAGCTCAAAATTCTTCAAACGACTGGTCAATAAATGCAAATAAATTTTCTTGAGTCCCCAAGCGGTATTGCTGGTGACACGCTGCCAAATTTCATGCTCCACATTGTGCGAGCGCATAACAATTTTTGCCTTAGAATACTTGCGAATGGTCTCTACATAAGGGGCCAAATACAAGGTCTCTAATTGTACTATATCATAGCTTTCTTTGCTTAATAGTTCAATCAGCTTGGCCTCAAAAGCCTTGGATACAAAACGAGCAATATGATACGACTGGCTGGTAAACAAGTTCCAAAACGCATCTTTGGCATTTACTCGATTGTCGATATCAATGAGATGAATGGATTTGTAATGGTGAACATCTTCAGGAAGGGTACTATTATCAAAATAATGCTTGCTGGTATTCATACTCAACAAGGTCAATTCAGCCCCCAAGGTATGCAGTGCTCTTGCCAGATAAGTGATGGCAATGGCCTCTCCGTCTTTGAGTGGATAAGGAAATTTTTTACACAACTGAAGAATCTTCATACTTTATACTTTAGTTTAACGGGTAAAGACCAAATTTTGACCTTTAGAT
>JBGCDW010000298.1:0-5123 GCA_045105775.1 Aureispira sp. | reverse complement strand
ATGTCGCTAATGAAATCTAATTTTGCCCTACTCATCGTTAAAAATTAGCTCCATAGCGCTGCTATGAACCAAATGCGCTAGGACTTTTGTACCTTTTAGGTACAACCCACGCAGATCGCTTTGCGAGTGCCTTGATTACTTCGTGAGCTCGCAAGCTCGGTTAGAACCAAATTAGTACTCATTATCAACACAACTCCATTTTTAAACAACTTCATTAAAAACAACGAACAAAGTTATAAAAAAAGCTAGTACAATAGTTGATTATTTGGCAACTGTTGCGTTTTTTTTGTTAACATTAACACGCTAATCTTATCAATAGGACAAAATTATCCTTAATTGCTGCGTTATTTGTTGATCTAAATCAGAATTTCATTTTTTTATGCCCTACTTTTTATGCCTTACGGTTTGTTTATTCTTGGGGGCTTGCCAAAACGCTATGCCTTCTCAAAGTGCTGCAACACCAGCAGGATTAACAGCTCAAGCACTAGATGTGAGCCTCAATATGACGCAACCACGTTTTCAGTTGGGCCTGCCTGTAACCTTGCGTTTTGTCCTACACAACAGTCAAGCAGATTCCATTCGCTTTTGTTACCTCAACTCCCCTGCTCATGAAATGGTTTGGAGCAATTTTTTTGTGGTCACCAATGCACAGGGGCAACCGATGCCCTACATAGGCCAACATGCCCTATACCAAGGGCCAGCCCGTGCCGAACACTCCATGACCCTTGCTCCCAACGAAATGAAAATTTACACGCTTGATTTATTGCCCCTTTATCAGATGCCCCAAAAAGGACAATACAGAGTGCATTTTGTAGGCGATTCGATCAATTTATTGCCCCATTCTACTCCTGCTCGCTTTATTTTGGAATAATTTCAACATAAATTCCCCACCATACACCAAAACTAAATATCCTTGCATCTATTAGGGCAGAGTAGAATTTTATAGTCCTTTATTATTGTTGATTACAATGGATAGAGGTAGAGAAATCAAGAACCTGTTGCCCGCAGGTTCTTTTTTTTTGACGAGTTAAAGTTTTTTCCAATCGACCAATACAAAGTGATAAATTGAGTAGTTACCACAAATACAGCTCTTATTTGTGCCTGTTATGTTTATTGTTTGATAAGAAAAAATAACATTAGGTTGAAGTTTAAAGAGCCTAACTCAAATGAAATCTTTGACATATTTTGTAAAACAGGATCACACTACCTCCATATTTCCTCACCCTCCCCCCCAAAATCAACCTTCCTTTTTTCTTTTGCTTGGAAAGTTTATCTTTGTGCTTCAAATTCTTCTATTGGGGCTAAGAACTTAATCCTAAGGGGGTTTGTTATCATTTTATCACCGTGTGTGATACCATACTAAATTCAAAGAGAAATGTTCTTACAAGTATTTAAATCTAAAATACACTGTGCGACAGTAACAGAAGCCAATCTCAATTATGTAGGTAGTATTACGATTGATGAAGATTTATTGGATGCTTCTAATCTGATAGCAGGAGAGCGTGTACAAGTTGTCAACAATAATAATGGGGAGCGTTTGGAGACCTATGTCATCAAAGGAGCGCGTGGGTCTGGAATTATTTGTCTGAATGGAGCCGCTGCACGTAGATGTCAGGTAGGCGATATTGTTATTATTAT
Source organism: Aureispira sp. (assembly GCA_045105775.1). GTDB lineage: Bacteria > Bacteroidota > Bacteroidia > Chitinophagales > Saprospiraceae > Aureispira. Next base: position 3,485 of record JBGCDW010000298.1, on the reverse strand, counting down.
AGGTTATGCTTATGTAACCCCTGAAGAGGCCAAGGCGCTAGAACCTGCCCTTGTTTTTCCTACGGCTGATAACAAAATACCTGAATAATTGACTTAACTTTTAATGTACTTATTTAAATATGGTCTATCAAGTATCTCTTACTTGGTAGGCCATTTTCTTATTCCCTTTTACTTTTCTTTGCTTGGGCTGTATTGAGCACCTATCATACTCACAAAAAACGCATAGAGCATTACGCCGATAGTCGAGAGCAAGGTATTTTCGGTGATAAAGGATAAAAAGATAACACTGTGTACCAATAAGAATATCCAGTCCAATTGTCGCCTATAATACCAGAGGGGAAAGCCAAAACAAAACAAAAACCAAAGCAGTCCTATAAAGCCTGTTCCAGCCAGCAAGGTCAGCAACAAATTATGTGGATACATGGGGGGCTGTTCGGGATAATCTCGCTTGTAAATAGCGGTTTGTTCTGCTCTCAAATCGGCTATGCCTACCCCCCAATAAGGTGCTTCTTGGGCTACTTGCCAACCTATTTTGTAGGACAATAGCCGTCGAGTATCAGAGTATTCGCCAATTTTGCCTGCTTGGTATAATTGCCAATTATAACGAGTCAGGTTGAACTTGGTTTGGATGCTGGGCACTAATTTGTACGCCAAATAAGGCATGGGCAACACCAATAACAAGAGCAAAATTAGGGTTTTGAAACGACGACGTTGCAAGAGAATGATTAACAATAGCAAGAGTGTATTGGCATAAAAAACCAACAAACCAATTCTAACCGTCAAGATATGTAAGGCAATAATCAAAAAAAGTACACTCCCTATCTGCAACCAACGCTCTACACGATGTTTCCAATAATAACCTTTCTCTATCAAATAAATTCCTGCCAATAAGGCAATATTTATCATCAAACTAAATCGAATGTGCTCTCCATTAGGCGTTGGAATGGCCTGACTTCGTTTGAGCATATCGAGCATCTCTACTCTATTTAAAGCATAATTAATCAATACGCCCAAACAGGCTATGGTCATTGCCCCAAAAAAAATGGCCAACAAGTGTTGGTATTGGCGTTTGGAAAAAGTGGGCAATAAGCCAAAAGCAAGCGGCAAAGCTACCATAGGCAATGCTATGCGAATTCTTACCCATGTTTCGCTTTGGTTGTCGGACCATAAAGCACTTGTGGTGAATAATAAGAAAATGCCAACCATAGCCCAGGGAGCCTTACTTTGGGTCAGTTTTTTCCAATCCTCTTTGGGTTGGGGCGAGAGTAATCCTAATAGTAGCAAACTAATAGTAGCAATACTCAACAGGAATTTAGAACAAATTAGTCCTATAAACAATAAGACAGATGCTCCAAAAGCCAATTGCTGACGTGGATATGCTCCGATGGCTGCATTCATAAATGGGTAGGGGCTTATACAGAAAAGCGCAAATATTTGATTGTGCGACCTTTTTCTAAGTGCATTTCTTCATAAAATGTCTTAATCTCTAATTCTGGATAGTCCAATGGTTCTGCATAAATATCATCCTTCTGGTATAGAATATCTATCTTCTCCTCTTCCAAGACCTCCAAAGTATAGGCATACAAGTCTGGCGAGTCTGTTTTTAGATGTACTAGATTATCCGCTCCCATAATGGCGCGATAGACCTCTAAAAAACGAGGCGCTGTGGTGCGTTTTTTGGGTTTGCCCAATTGTGGGTCAGGAAAAGTAATCCAAATTTCACTCACTTCGCCCTTGGCAAAATAAAACTCAATAAACTCAATACGGGCACGCAAAAAAGCCACATTATCCAAGCCTTGTTGCAAAGCGTTTTGAGCACCAGTATACAAGCGATTGCCTTTCAGTTCTACCCCTATGTAATTGTTCTCGGGATGGCGTTCGCCCAATCCACGAGCATAATGCCCTTTTCCACAAGCTACTTCCAGAATAATAGGATGGTCATTACCAAAGTGTTCCTGCCATTTGCCTTTGATATCTATAGCCTCTCCTTGATGATCAATCACAAGGTTGCTGTCAAAAGCTTCTGAAGAATAAACATTGGGAAAGGTACGAATGGCTGCAAATTTTTGCAGTTTGGAAAGTTTGGCCATGTTGGTAAAATCAAAAAGTTGTTTAAATACGCCTTTAATTGCTATTGTTAGACGGCAAAGATAGCAAAAAGTAAACAATCTTATTGAGCCTGTTCGCTATCTTGCAAATCTAAAATTCTGATGTGCCGTTCATTGTAATCAATTTGCCCATCACGCTTAAGACGATTGAGCACACTATTGACCGTTTGGCGAGAGGTAAAGGTTAATTTTGCAATATCCTTGTGTGTCAAAAAGTTTTTAACCACAAGTGCCCCTTCTTTCTCTTTGCCAAAATCTCGCGCCAAGTCTCGCACAAAATCAATAATTCGAGTGGAGGAATCCTTGAATACAATAGAAGACAAGCGACTTTCTATTTTTCGCAAACGCAGGCCAATTAATTTATACATCGCTATGTTAAACGACTTGTTGCGTTGCATAATATCCTGTAGTACATCAACATCTATGGCACAAATGAGAATATCATCAGCAGCTACTGCAAAATCGTTTGCATTGCCATCTGCCAAAGCCATTTCACCAAATACAGTTCCATCAGGAAGAATATACTTTAGGTTTTCCTCTCCATTCTCCGTATAATTGCCCACTTTAACAATACCATCTTTGAGCATGTATACCTTTTTTTGAGAATTGAAAGGAAACATAATAGGGTCTCCTTTTTTGTATTGACGATGTATAGCTTTTTCAGCTATTTCATTCATTTCATATTTAGATAGGCTCTTAAAAATATTAAATTGCTCTAAATACCAAAGTTTTGCGACTTGTTGCATAGGATTTTACTGTAATAATACTTAGTGATTTTTCAATAAAACATGAGATGAATTATATAAAATTGGTTGTCAAGTTTATTATAAACACCTATATCTAGGTAAGTAGTTGTTCAAAATTACTACTAACAAAAAACGATTATTTTCTTCCAGCTCATCGTTAAAAATACTCGTCTTAGCCCGCTAAGACTCCGTTTTTTGCCTTGATCTGAATAAAAATATTCCATTTTTTTAGTTAACATTTATTTTGACCGCCTACTTATATTTTTTTACGCCAAGTCTATATGTGCGTTCAAAAGTATACTCTAAATAGATACATTTTTCCACTAAGTAGTGTAGAAATAAAGAATAAATTAAAGATGGTCATGCCAATTGCTAGAGCATTAGCTTTTTTATAGCCCTCTTTTGTGGGGATTTATTTCATTTTTTCTTCCTCAAAAATTACACCTAAAATATCAATCATTCTTTATTTTTTCATCTTATTCATTCGTTTCATTAGACATTATCACGACTGGAGTTGTACAGAGACAAAAAGTAAGGTTTTTTCATCAATCAAGGCAAAAATTTAGTTCATAGCAGTGCTATGGAATCAATTTTTAACGATGAGTGAGGGAAAAAGATGCTTTTTTCGCTA
>JBGCDW010000297.1:0-28477 GCA_045105775.1 Aureispira sp. | reverse complement strand
AAAAAACCTTACTTTTTGTCTCTGTACAACTCCAGTCGTGATAATGTCTAATGGTTATCACGAATAATAGGATTACGTTTCCTAGCCCTAGATAGTGGTGTTGGTTTTTTGTGGGGTGTTTTTTTCTTATTGTGCTTACGCAAACTAGTGGACTGATTATTTGATAGGCCATATCAAATAAATCAGATCGCTTCGCGAGTGCGAGTGCTTAGGGCTTCGGCGAATCCTCGGTTTGGGATAGGCTTGGATCAATTTAGGCACAAAAAAAGCCAGACCAATGGGTCTAGCTTTGCTTACAAATACCTTCAAAGGGTTACATTACCCTAATTCTCTCCATTATCTTGTACGGTACCATTTTGCAACCACTTGTCTGCTTTTTTTTGTTGGCGTTCGTTCCAGCGTTGGCGAAAGTCTAGGACTTGTTCCTTGAGGCCGAGATCGCGGCCATGAAGGTGGCGGTGATAGGAGCGAATAATAATACCAATCATGTAATCGTAGTGGGGCACTTTCATTTTGCGAAAGTATTCGGATAGGCGAGAACCTTCACTGAGCGACCATTTGTTTTCGAGCCAAACGCCTAGTGTGCCGTGGGTGCGCCCGTCTACTTCCTCATCAGAAAAGGCCATAAAGGCTTCCTTGGCGTGGCCGTCCATGAGTTTGTCCAATTCGCGAAAAGCATCGTACAAATCTTTAGGGATGTACATGCCATCGAGTTCTGATTGTAGCACACGAGCTTGGTAGATGCTGTCATTGACTACATCGCCGCGTTTGCGTTGGGTTTTGATAATGACTTTATCGGTTTTGGTAGCAGTGTGGGGGGGGGCAACAGGAGCTTGGCGGGTACTGACATCTCGTTGTGCATTAGCCGAAAGGCAAAATAGAATTAAAGTAGGAAACAAAAGTAGGCGTAGCATAAGTTGGTATTTTTTTGGTAAGGACTAGATAGAACTAGTATGATTCGTTTTTATTAAACGCTGTTTTTACAGATTATAATACGAACGCTGTACCAATGTTACAAAAAAAGCAAAAAAAATGTTTGAAGTGCTTTACGTGCTATAAATCTATGGGCAACAATTGCAAGCTTTGTACAAAATGAGTAATTTTGCTTTCCTATGGACTTTTGTTTTCGTTTTCTCCAATTTTATAGTGATTAATTCCATGAAAAAACAATTATTTCCCCTATTGATCTTTGGCATATGGATCAATTGGAGTTTAGTCGCCACATTGCAAGCACAAGTATTGCAGAATATGGTGAAAAATCCCAGTTTTGAGCAGTACGATAAAGTTCCCACAGATTTGGGGCATGTAAATGCTATTGATTATTGGTCGTCGCCTACGGCTGCTAGTCCCGATTATTTTCACAAACGCGCCAGTAGCAAAGAAGTAGATGTTCCCATTAATAAAATGGGACGTTGTTATGCGCGTTCGGGCTATGCCTATGCTGGAATTTATGCCTATGCCAGTCGTTATATCAAGCAAAATTTTAGAGAATATGTACAGGTAGAGTTGAAGCAGCCTTTATTGGCAGGGCAGCAATATTGCATCAAGGCGCATGTGTTTTTATCACAATCCTCCAATCGAGCCGTAGGAGCCTTGGGGATGATTGCTACGCCACTCAAAGTGACCGAACGCCACGAGGCCATGCTTGTTGGACACAAAAAACATTATTTAATTCAAGAAGATCGCTCGCCTTTGAATGATCGTCGTTGGGTGGAAATTTCGTGTCAGTTCAAGGCACAAGGAGGAGAGCGTTATTTTACTATGGGTAATTTTGACGATGACCGAAAGACGAAGGTATCGGGTGCCGTGCCCAATGATACGTTTGCCAATCCACACGTAGACTTTGCGTATTATTATGTGGATGATATTTGTGTAACCAATACCAAGACCAACTTTAATTGTGATTGTGGGTCGTTTGATTTGGTCAGAACTAGAGGAGAGGAGCGTATTGTAATGGATTTTAGAACGCGCAAGAAGGAGTACAGTTTGGGGCAAGTGATCATTATGAAAAATCTAAAATTTGAAGCGGGCAAAACAACCATGTTGCAAGGTTCCCAAGCCTCGATTGAAGATTTGGTAGCAACTTTAAAAATACATCCTACTTATTGTGTAGAAATAGCAGGGCATACCGACGATAGAGGTGATCCACAAAAAAATCAAATCCTTTCTAAGAACAGAGCAAAAGCAGTGTATAATTATTTATTGTCCTCTGGTATTGCCAAGGAGCGTCTAAGTTATAGAGGTTATGGACAATCTAGACCAGTTGCTTTGAATAGGACTCCAGAAGGCCGTCAAAAAAATGAGCGTATTCAATTTAAGATTACCAAAAAATAAGCTACATTTGTAATCATAAAAAGGCAGTACTTACATTGTCGATTGCTAAGAACGAATAGGAATGAAAAACATGAAACAGCCCGTTGAAAAAGACGTAATGAAAGCGGTTAAAGCAAAGGTTGAAGCATTACAAGTTGCTTACAAAGAGCATAAAAATGTTACACCAGCTATGATTGAAGAACTCAAGGCTTTGCGTGAGTTGTTTAAAGATATTGAAAAGCCTACTGTAGTGAAATCTATTCGCTTAGTATATGAGCACATTGAGATGCACGGCAGTTTAGATAATTTGAAGTATTGGGAGGAAGAAGAAATTGAACTCGATGATGAAAATTCTAGCTTTGCCTATTACATTGGCTTATTGATTAATCCTACCAATAAGTACAATAGAGAAGAAATCAAAGAATTGAATGTACTACTCAAGACTTTTGGTCAAGAGGAGGAGGAATAGCAGCAGGCGCGTGCAGTAGGGGCGCAAGATTTTGCGCCCCTACTGCACGCCCCATTATTCTTTTATTGCAAAAAACAAAACCCCCTCATAAATACATTTGAGCAGCATAACTATGCCCACCAATACAACAGGATTTTGCAACTCAGCAAAATAGCTCAACGCCCACCAGCATATAAACCAAACATACTGCATGAAAAATTGAGTGTGGTGTACCATAACACGTGTAGACATAGGCAGTTTTCTGTAAGCGGGAACAACACCTTGGCGTTCTAATAGAAATGTAGGCAATAAGTACGTTGCCAAAAACAAAACAGCCAACAACAGCAAGCTTTCTTTCCACAACTCAGCAGGCAATTGTGCCAAGGTCATTAAGATACCTTGTGAGGTATCCCAACTCTCTACATGTCCCAATTCTATCAAAAAAATCAAAGCCCAATAGTGAAAAACTAGTGTGTAAATGCTCAATAGAATAATTCTGAAAGCAGGGCGGCGATACTCTTCTAAATAGCGCGTGCCAGGGCGGCCATATTTGATGGGAATGACCAATACCAAATAATTGAGTACCACAATGGCAGCCAGCAGCTCTAACCAAACCAAAAAGAGCGAGGCAAAAAGACTCCAATCCAAGAGCCAAACTCCTAAAAAGACAAAAATATTGTTTAGAAAAATGCTGTAAAATTCAAACTTTTGCAAATGTTCTGGTGTTATTCTAGTCATACGATTTATGAATTTTCATTTTTTTCTGAAAGTTTTAAAAGTTTGCAGACGTAGGCACTAAATTATTACTATATTTGTCTACAAAGGTACGATGATTGTGTTCTATACCACTACGAGAACGGCTTAATGATTCTAGGCCAACTTAGCCATTAAAATAACTATACATGAACAGTGATATAAAGGTTCTTTTGAACGATAAAACGCTCGATAAAACGTTGCAAGAAATTGCCCAAAAGGTAGTACAAAAAACTCGAATTAGTCCAGAAGAGGGCTTGTATTTGTATGATAATGCGCCTTTGGGTTATTTAGGTGCGCTTGCCAACCATATTCGCGAACGCAAACATGGGAATAAGACCTATTTTAATCGGAATTTTCACATGGAGCCGACCAATGTTTGCGTCTATACCTGTACATTCTGTTCTTACTCGCGACTCATCAAAAAGCGTTCAGAAGGTTGGGAGTTGACACAGGAGCAGATGATGGATATTGTCAAAAAATATGATAACAAGCCTGTAACAGAAGTACATATTGTAGGAGGTGTATTGCCCCAATATGATTTCAATTTTTATATCAATTTGTTTAAGGCCATCAAGGCACATCGACCAGAATTGCATGTCAAAGGTCTAACACCAGTAGAGTATCATTATGTTTTTAAGAAGGCCAAAATATCTTATGAAGAAGGAATGAAGGCTATGGTAGAGGCTGGATTGGACTCTATGCCAGGGGGAGGTGCGGAGATTTTTGACCCTGAAATCCGCGAACAAATAGCGCGAGGGAAGTGTGATGCCGACCAGTGGTTGCGTATTCATGAAATCTTGCATGATTTGGGTAAGCGTTCTAATGCTACTATGTTATACGGGCACATCGAAGCCTATAAGCATCGAGTAGACCACATGGAGCGTTTGCGTCAATTGCAAGACAAAACAGGTGGTTTTCAAACCTTTATTCCACTCAAATTTAGAAATAAAAACAATGAATTGTCACACTTAGAAGAGGTGTCGGCAGTAGAGGATTTACGCAATTATGCTATTGGGCGTATTTATATGGACAATTTTGACCACGTGAAGGCTTATTGGCCGATGATTGGGCGTACTACAGCGCAATTGTCCTTGGCATTTGGAGTGAATGACATAGATGGAACGATTGACGATACCACCAAAATTTATAGTATGGCAGGTTCTGAGGAGCAATCACCAAGTATGAGTACTCAACAGTTGGTGGAGTTGGTAAAAGCCGTGGGCAGACACCCCATTGAGCGCGATACGGTTTATAATGTTTTGCAGGACTATCAGGAGTATGATTTTTCGCAAGAAGCACACGAAGGCTTTTTGGCCTTGCCTGTCATTCAACAGCCACAATAAGAACAGGAATGAAGATTTATCTATACCGCCACGGCGAAACCGAATACAACAAAGCAAAATTGATACAGGGCAGAGGTATTGACTCTAATCTCAATGACAAAGGAAAGGCACAAGCTGCTGCTTTTTTTGAGGCTTACAAAGCTATTTCGTTTGATTGTGTGTTTACTTCTACACTTAAGCGAACCTGCCAAACAGCCGCTCCCTTTGAAGTATTGGGCATACCTGTAGAGCGTAGAGCTGCGCTAGACGAAATCAGTTGGGGCGATTGGGAAGGCAAATCTGCCAACCAGCAAATGAGCAATGAATATTTGCAAATGCTAAAATCTTGGGGAGCGGGGATTTATGATTACAGCCTTGCCAATGGAGACAGTGCCTTAAGTATGCAGACGCGTTTGCAGCCGTTTGTAGAGGAGTTGAGCCAATTGGAGCACCAAACGGTATTGATTTGTTCTCATGGAGGAACTTTAGGATTCTTGCTTCCAATGTTGTTGGGTGATCCGTTGTCTACTATGCCTGATTACAAGCATCACAATACAGGCTTAGATATCTTTGAGTATGAGAATGGCCAATACAAAATGATGCTTCAGAATGATCGTACACATTTGTCCTAATGTTAACGACAACTAAACCATTGTATCTATGAGTACCATTAATTTATCAGCGGTTGCCTATCTGAATACCAAACCTTTCTTGTATGGTATTTATCAGCATGGGCTAGAAAAAAGCATTCAAATCAATTTGGATATTCCTTCCGTTTGTGCCCAAAAACTAAGAGATGGTCGTGCCAACTTGGGCTTGATTCCAGTGGCTGCTATTCCACAAATTCCCAATGCACAAATCATTACCGATTATTGTATTGGTACCGAAGGCGCAGTCAAAACGGTTTGCATTTACAGTCATGTGCCAATAGAAGAAGTAGAGATGTTGTATTTGGATTATCATTCTCGTACTTCCGCAGCACTAACACGTTATTTATTGGCCAACCATTGGAAGGTTAGCCCCCAAATTTTGGATGCACAAGCAGGCTTTGAAACCCAAATAAGCCACCAAACAGCAGCGTTGATTATTGGAGATCGTACGATTGGATTGGAAGAGCAATACCCATATGTGTATGATTTGGGGCTAGCGTGGAAGGCGCATACAGGCTTGCCTTTTGTATTTGCAGCTTGGGTAAGTACTACCGACCTAACCGATGCGTTCTTAGAAGAATTTAATGCCGCGCTCCAAACGGGAATTAATAAACGGGCGCAGGTAGCACAGATGTTTCAGTCTAGCCACCCCAATTTTAGCGTATACGATTATTATCACCAATATATCAACTACGATCTAACCCCTGCCAAGCAAAAAGCTTTGCAATTGTTTCTGCAACACATAACCCCCAAGGCTCGGGCTCATTTTTAACACACGAAGCAATTTATAGCAAGCTTTATAGACCACAATTCCTTAGGATTTTTTGGCCAATAAGCGTTTGATTTCTTTCTTGACACTAGGATGGCTCGGAGGCATGGCATTGCTGTCTACAATAGAGCCATCAGTCCCAATAATCATATAGTGAGGGATGGAATAGATGTTAAAAAAGCGCAAAAAATCAATCATTTCATTTTGGTTTCTTTGATAATGCGCTCCTAAGTCTGTTATTTCGAGTTGCTGCATACTGCGTTTCCATTGGTTGATGTCTTTATCAATAGAAATGTAAACAAAAACAACTTCTTCATTTTTTAGTGCTTTGTGTAGTTTTTGAGACGCAGGCATCTCTTGGCGGCAAGGGCCACACCAACTTGCCCAAAAGTCTATATAAATAACTTTACCTTCATGCGCTTTAAAAATTTCCGTTAGAGTGTGTTTATCCCCATTAATATGGGTAAAAGGATTGTTCGCCACAATTTTTTTCCCTTGGTCTTGGGCAAACACTGAGCTCACTAAAAAAAGACTGATAAGCAGAGTATAAAAACGCATAACAATTAAGGATTTAATAGAAAATTACGAAGGAATAACTTTCAGGATTAAGCAGATTGGGTATTGAGAATAGTTTGAATGGTCTTAGAATGGTCTAAAAAGATGCCAGACTTGTAAATTACTGAAATAATACATCGTAATACCTCATAAGCTTTGGTCTTTTTGTGAAAAAAAGGATATATGTTCAATCTGCTTATCTATAACAGAGTCGGGGATATGCTCTGTTTTCAAAATCAAGCGGAGCTTGTTATTTTGGGAATGGGGTATATCCCTAGTTCTGGTCTGTGCTCCCGAAGGGAGTTCGCGTAGGACTAGGGGCTTGTCCCCGACTCTGTTCGAGTCGATCCGACCGAAGGGAGGATTGACTCGAACGGTTTGCATCCACGCAGTAAGCCCGCATAGGGCTTATTGCCGTTGGATGCTTTGTTCTCGACTGCCTTCTTTTTCTTCTAAAAATTTCTTTTCTTGTAGTACAATATAAATTTACAAATTCATTTGGTATTTGTAAAAATTATGAATAAATTTGCATACTATAATTAGCAAATTAACTACAAATTAGCAAACTATGAGTGCAGGAAGAACTGTTATTTCTAAAAGTCAGACATGGGGTACTCCTCAAAAATACGTTAATGCCGTAAAAGATTTTTTTGGTGGCGATATTTCATTAGACCCTTGCTCTAATGAATATTCTATAGTAAATGCAAAGAAAGAATTCTCATTGCCTAAAAATGATGGATTAAAGGAAAAATGGAATTATCCAACTATTTATGTAAACCCACCTTATGGTTCAGATAGAGAAAGAGGGACTACAATTAAACATTGGCTTGCAAAGTGTGCTTTGAGTAACAAAGATTTTGGTTCTGAAGTATTAGCTTTAGTTCCTGTTGCAACAAATACAGGACATTGGAAGAAAAGCGTTTTTGGTCAAGCTAAAGCAGTTTGTTTCCTTTATGATACTCGATTAAAGTTTTTGGAAAATGGTCTTGATGTTGGAAAAGGAGCACCTATGTCATGTTCTATGATTTATTGGGGAGATAGATATGAAGAATTTTATGATATTTTTATTGAGTATGGAGCCGTTCTCGATTTGACTAACCTTCAAGGAGAAAAAATCGGAAAAGACCGTAAGGTGCTAAAATTGGAGTTATAATTTAGTCTTCCATTTCTTCAATTATCACTCTATTTGATGTTCCCTCAACTGAATGCTTAAATGTCACAAAATTTTCAGTTTCCATATCTTGTAGAATTTTAGAATCAAAATGCTCAATAATCTGACTGATTAATTCCCTTACTATGGCATCATCCCGAAAATTTGTTTTTGTGATTTTGTCTTGGTAATCATCACCAAACTCTTCTAAAAATTTAGCAAAAAGATAAACCAATATTTCATCAGGAATTGTCAAGTTATGGTCATTGCACAACCTTACCATAGACCTGCTTTTTTCTTCCCAATGAGACGATTCACCTATTACTAAAATTGAAATGAACGATTTGTCTTCGGTTTTATCAAACCTGCCAAGAACTTTTTTTCTTACATCCAAAGAAACAAAAGATGCCTGTTTCGCTTTTTCGGGTGTTTGCGGTCCTGGTAAAGAATCATCTACTTTTATTTCCTTGACGTTATTATTTTCTATTTTCTTGATAGATAATATGACGCATTTTGAAAGCGAGCCAACAATTTGGGATAAATTTTCATCTGGGCTTAAAACTACTAATTCAAAGTTAACCGTTAATGCAACAAGGATTTGATTATTTTCCACTACGCTAAATCTGTAATCAGTATTTTCTATCTCGACATTATTGTCATATTTTATGACAGTTACTTTTAGGTTGTTCCCTCCGTTTAATTCTCCTGTAGTTTTTATTTTCCATTTTACATCAATCCCTCTTGGGGCAATTCCAAAATCGTAACCATTTGTCAAATGAAAACTTTTTTTATTTACAGCCTTGTTTTTCCATTGTTTAAAATTTTGCTTAACTGTTACCTCGACTCCTACTTTTTTACATTCAATAAGACCAAATAAGTCGCTTGGTTCTTTTGTGGGATTTCCCTCAGCATTTAAATTGTAAAATGAAAATTCAACTTTATGTTTTGCTGTTGTTGCTCCTTCAACACCGTCTTCAATTACTAAAAAAGGCATTAGATTTTCTTCTAAATTTATCATGCCCAAGGTTAATAACTCAATTGCGTCACCAACTTTTCTACCAATTTGGTGTCCCTTTTGCCCTAAGCCTTGTGTAAATTTAAAAACGTCTGATAAGTTCATATTGCTTTATTATTCAAATAGTTGTGAAATTTCAACATCTAAAGAATTAGCAATTTTCTCAATATTTAGGAGAGTTATATTTTTCTCTGCTCGTTCAATCATACCAATATAGGTTCTGTGCAAGTCAGCTTTGAAAGCTAATTGCTCTTGTGAAAGTCCTTTTTCTTTTCTGAATTTTCGGACTCTTTCACCAAAGGTTACCAATATTTTTTCTTTTGATTCCATTGCTAATTAAAGTATGCAAAGCTACTTTTAGTATTCATTTGCTACAACATACTATAATTAGCATTTTATTAAGGTGAGTATTTTTTGACCGTTGTTGTTTTTTCTTTTTTTGGTTGTCGAGAACGTTAGGTATATGTACTGTTGCGCCCCAAGGGCGCAATGGTATATATACCCTGTTATGTTGAGTAAAACTAGCACATACTTTCGGTCGGTGCAACTGTAGGTGTGCATTTTGCGTAGTCACTTGTTCCGTTCCAAAATGTTAACCCATCTATCCCTTGGGCGTGCTGCCGCTAAATTATGGGATATATACAGGTATATGTCTACGTTTTGTTTAGCGGTAAAGAGTTTTCCTATCTTAAAAAAGCTTTAAGTCTTGATTTTATCAAAAAAATCAACGACCTTTAACAAGTTTTTATACGAAACCTCGTATTTGATAGTGTAACTCTCACACGATGGCTATCGAAAAACTTGACCCTCTGAATCCTCAAAGATTCAAAGCTTTTTATCCCTAAAACCACAGCCTTTTCTCGCCCAAGTGATGTCCTTAGCGGACAAGGTATTCAATATCAACTATTGTATAAACACAATATACAAATAAATACCCATATATTTATAAAAGGTTTAGATAGCCAGACCAATTAGCACATATTGCACAATATGGTAGATAACCAGCTTATTTAAAGTTATTTTTTATATAAAAAACCAAACCTCAGCTATTCTCGGTTTAGGATTTCTTTAATATCAGATGAGCTAAAAATTGCCATCAAAGCCTATTTTTAGCAAAAAAAATAGACTCCTGAATTTTAAAATACTCTTTTTAAGCTAATTTTAGACATTATACATGTCAAAAAATCTAAACCGAAAATTACTGTCCTTTATTTGTCTACTATTAAATTACCACAAATTTTATGTAAATTAGAGTACAATTTATCTCACAACAAAAACAAATACAATGAAGCATCTTTTTATACTATTATCTTTCTTCTTCACCACCTTATTGGTACAAGCTCAAAACCATCCAACTTGTGATGGCAGTCGTTATGTAAGCGAAGTGTTTACAGGAGTAGATACCACTAGAAGTATACTTTTTGGTAACAATACCACCTTTGGAGGTAATAACCAGGATTTGTACATGGATATTTACCAGCCTGTAGGAGATGTAGCTACAGCGCGTCCAACAATTGTATTGGCTTTTGGTGGTTCTTTTATATTTGGAGATCGTGGTGATATGGCGACACTGTGTCATTATTATGCCCAGAGAGGTTATGTCGCCGTTTCTATTGATTATCGCTTATACGATGGGCCTCTTTTTCCATTGCCAACTGCTGCTGATATGACTGATGTAGTAATCAAAGCAGTAGGAGATATGAAAGCAGCCGTGCGTTTTTTGCGTCAAGATGCAGCCAATGCCAATAACTATAAAATTGATACCAATCATATTTTTGTAGGAGGTGTTTCGGCTGGTGGTATTGTAGCTGCCCATACGGCCTATTTGGATGCAACGGATAGCCTTGGAGCAAGTGAACAGGCTGCTGTTACAAGCAATGGAGGATATGAAGGCAACAGCAGTAACAATGTTGGGTTGCACAATTCTTCGGTGCAGGGCGTACTTAATTTTTCGGGAGCCTTGCGTTCTGCATCTTACATCAATGCCAATGAAGCCCCACTTTTCTCTGCCCATGATGATGGAGATGGCGTAGTGCCTTATGGCAATGGCTCGGCCAGTATTGGTGGCTTTCCAATTATTACGGTAGAAGGCAGCCAAACAATGGCTACTAGAGCTACGAGCGTAGGCTTGGCTAATTTGTTAGTTACCATTCCCAATAGCACAGGACATGTGAGTTATTTTAATGGGAATAATGTGGCGCAATGGTCAGATTCGGTAGGCAGTGCTGCTAGTCAATTTTTGCACGATGAATCTATTTGTCCTATTATAGTGTCTGTAAATACACCATTGCCTCAAGAGCTTTTGGCCAATTTTTATCCCAATCCAAGTGCAAGCGATGTGGTGATTGCATTGGATGAATTGCCGAGTGCTTATGATTTGGTTTTGTATGATAATATGGGGCGCGTAGTTCGAAGCATCAACAACATTCAGGAGGATCGTTATCTACTCGAAAGAGCACAGCTTCCAGCAGGGGTATACCATGCTCAATTGCAGTTTGAGGATACCAATATAGTTCCTATTCAAGCCAGTATTATATTTCAGTAGGGAATTATAAGTACAAAAAATAAAAATGATAAAGCAGGGATTAAGACACAGAGCAGTCTTAATCCCTGTTTGTTTTTTGGGGTATGTTTTTGTTAGGTGTAGCTTGGCCTAAGCTTTATTTATTAGGTGTATGAATTGGATTCATGCCTTTAATTATCAATGTTTTTTGTATTAAAAGGTTGCTATGGTAATAATTATTGTATATTGGATTATACTTACTTCATCTTTTAAATCGTTAACATGCGAACATTTACAATGAATATATTAGGGGCATTTTGTAGCCTGTTTTTCTTTTTGATTGGTTTAAATCCATTAGCAGCACAAAACTTTCCTATTGATTTTGAAACAGGGGGCAATGGTGCCAGTTGGAATTGGACAACGTTTGAAAATGACACCAATCCTACCTTGGAGATTATCGCCAATCCTGATATGAGTGGAATCAATACCTCAGCGACAGTGGCTAAATTTACGGCACTACAAACAGGACAGCCTTTTGCAGGTTGCGAAACACTACACGGAGCAGGAACAGGTACCTATACTATTGATAGTTCCAATATGATTGTTCGCATTATGGTTTGGAAAAATACCATTAGCGATGTAGGGGTTAAGTTGGTGCGTGTAGATGGTTGGTCATTGGGCGAAATCAAAATCCCCAACACGGTAACAGGACAATGGGAGCAATTGGAGTTTGATTTTTCTGCACACATGGGCAATACGTACGATCAATTGGTTGTTTTTCCAGATTTCACGCCTAGAACCTCGGATAATGTGGTCTATTTTGATAATGTGTTTGGAGATACAGCAAGCACGGTTATGAACTCCACACGAACCATAGCAGGCCAAACAACCTCTATTGATGTCTTTCCTAATCCAACTGCTGGTCTAATTCAGGTGCAAAGTGAGGATTTGAATGATGGCACTATTGTCTTATTGGATTTATTAGGTAGAACCATTCAAACGCAAAACATCACTGCTGATTTGATGTCTATAGAAATAGATGCTAAGTGCGAAGATGGGCTTTACTTACTTCAAGTAATGGATGATAAAGGGCGACTAGTAGAAACTAAAAAAATTAGTTACTCCAAGTAATTGGAAGAAATATACCTTACAGTAACAGAAGCGGTCAAGTGGTGTTTTGCACTCTACTTGACCGCTTTTCTGTTCAATAAATAATCGAATCATTGGCTTAAAAAAGCTTTAAGGGGTGTTTTTAACACTAAAATGATACAATATATTACCCTTCTAGTCCTAAAGCATTTCTATTGTCTGACAAAGCCTTACAATTTCAAAAAAAGTGTTAACTTAGAAGATGTTTCAAAATAAATTTCTGAGTGATAGGAGAGGAGTGATCCCCACTGCAAAATTCAATAGCAGTAGAGGGATAGTAGAGCAACACCATGCGTTGATATGGATAGAAATCATGTTGTAGACAAATCAAAAAGACGACTCTTATCGTCGGTACTTATTTGTTTGGATTACAGTGAACAATTCTTGGCAGAGTGGCCCGAAAAAATTGGAAAAATATCCAATTTAGGGCACCTTAATGCAGCAGGTAATGCCTTTGATGAATTGTCAGAAATGGTTTGTCAGCAAGTACAACTAGAGTATCTTAATATCAATGATAACTTTATAACCTTATTACCAGAAAAAATAGCCAATTTTCAGCTCTTACAAGAGCTGCATTGTGCCAATAACCAACTCAAAGAACTTTGCCCGTCTATTGGACAGTTAAAACAACTACACACCCTCTGTCTCAAAAACAATCAATTATCCTCCCTGCCCAATACCTTAGCCGATTTGGTGGCCCTAAAGTGTTTACAGCTAGAAGGCAATCCTTTGGAAGAATTGCCTGCTATTATCTTAGAATTGCCCAACCTAAAGCAATTGCATTTGGTAGATACCCAATTATCTACGCTGCCAGATTGTGCTATTTTATCCACTTTAGAATATCTAGATATTTCCATCAATGCTTTTGAACAACTAGAAACTGCCTTGGTAGGTTGTACCAATTTGCGCTACTTGGATGCTAGTCACAATCAATTGACTACTTTAGAGCCTGCTCTGGCAAGTATGAAAGGATTAGAGGAGTTGTATTTGGAAGGAAACCCTTTGAGAAATTGGCCGAGTGTCTTTGAGCATTGGCCACAACTCAAGCGTCTGAATCTTGCCAATACACAATTGGTATCCATCACTGCCGGAGTCGGTCAATTGCAGTTGTTGGAGTATTTGAATCTCAATGCCAATCGACTCAAGGAGTTACCAGCAGAGCTAGGAACACTAAAGACGCTGATCCAATTGGATATTAGTGATAATCAATTGCAGCATTTGCCCGATACCTTTGAACAACTAAAAAGCCTGCAAGTATTAAATTTAGAATTCAATCCCTTTGAGTATTTACCTTTATCCGTTTGTAGCTTATTAGAACTTAAAGATCTAGATGTTACAGGAACAGAATTGAGCCAGTTGCCGTATTCTATCGGAAACCTAACGGCGTTGAAACGACTCGATTTATCGGAAAATTACCTAGAGGTTTTGCCCGATTCTATGTCTGCTTTGGTGCATTTGCGTATTTTGGACGCTAGAGAAAATCAATTGGATAAACTTCCCAAAACAATGGAGAACTGTGTGGCTTTGCGCGAACTGTACTTGGCACATAATATTTTCACGGATGTAAGTTTGTGTATAGGAGAGTTGGTCAAACTCAAGCGTTTAGATTTGAGTTATAATGAGTTGTCAGAAATACCAGAGAACTGGGCGCAATTGCAACGACTGGAATGGCTCAATTTAGAAGGCAATAGTTTTATCGAATTTCCGATGGAAGTATTGAGTATTGAACGTTTGCGAGAGTTGGATTTGTCGGATAATGAAATTGACAATGTACCAGAAGCTATTGCTCAACTAAAACAACTCAAGTGGTTGGATTTACGCAACAATCAATTAACAGAATTGCCCTTTGAATTGGGCTTATTAGCAGATGTACTAAAGGATTTGTACTTAGAGGGGAATTATTTTGATCAATATGAAAAAGAACAAATAGTGGCTTTATTGCCCCATACCAATATCTATTTTGACGTAGACGAGTATTAACATAAGAACATACCATAGCAATTATGAGTAAGAACATAAAAAAACAAATTGCCCAAGACTTGGAGGGTGGCCCTGTACGCCAGATTAACTGGGGACGAAAAGGAATAGCACAATTGCCAGCAGCAGCTGTACAGAAAATTGAGGAGTTAGAAATGTTGAATTTGGAAGGAAATGAGCTAAAAACGCTGCCTAGTGAAATAGCTTTGCTCAAACAACTCAAACGTTTGGACATTTCTGATAATTTTATTCGGGAATTGCCAGAGGCGTTGAGCCAATTGCGTCAACTAGAATGGTTGGATGCTTCTGCCAATCAACTGAAGGTATTGCCTGCCTCTATGGCTCAGTTAGAACAATTGGAATGGGTAGATTTCAAAAGCAATCAATTGGAGCAATTGCCCGAAGAATTGGCAACTTGGCAACAGCTCAAAAAAATAAATCTGGAGTCCAACCAACTCAAGGCATTACCAACTTGGTTGGGGGGCTTGCTCCAGTTGGAATGGCTGGATGTATCAGACAACCAACTCACCCAATTGCCTGCAACCATAGCACAATTAAAAGCATTAACTTGGTTAAACCTAGAGGAAAATCCCTTGGGGAACCTTCCCGAAAGTGTTTGCGAATTGACACAACTCAAGGGCTTGGATCTTACGAGTATTGATGCCGAAGAATTGCCCATTGCACTAGGCAACTTAACAGCGTTAACATGGTTGGACTTGTCTGAAAATACACTCAAAGTACTGCCTGAAACTATCGGACAACTCACCGCCTTGGATTGGCTCGATGTACGCGATAATCAGTTGACCGCTTTGCCTGACAGCATGACCAATTTACAGCAATTGACACGCCTCAACCTTGAGGAAAATCCCCTTGGGGGATGGGTGCCTGTTGTGGCGACCTTGACCCAACTGAAAGAATTGGATCTCACTCTAACTGGCTTGACAAGTCTGCCAGATACGGTGGCTCAATTGCAAGCGATGGAATGGCTGGATTTGTCGGAGAATTCTTTGACAATATTGCCTGCCGCTCTAGGGGATTTGGTCAACTTAAATTGGTTGGATTGTAAGGAAAATCAATTGACAAGCATAGAAGAGGGGGTATTTAAGGCACTCCATTTGCGCGAGTGGTATTTGGGTTTTAATCAATTAGAAACAATCAGCCCTGCTATTGGCAATTTAAAACAACTAGAGCGTCTGGATTTGAGCCACAACAAATTTAAGACCTTGCCCGACGAAATCGGCGATTTGTCTCAATTGACTAGCCTCAATTTGGAGTACAATGTATTAGAAGAAATTCCTGCTGCTGTAGCCCGTTTGGTGCAATTGGAGGAATTGGATCTTTCGGATAATGCTTTGTCAGATGCAGCTCCTGCTTTTGCTGCCTTGACCAATTTGCGCTTTTTGGATTTGAGAAACAATAAATTCAACCATATTCCAGCTTGTTTTGACGCTTGTAGCGACAGCTTGCAGGAGTTGTATTTGTCGGATAATCCTATGGAGGAAGCGGTCTTGGAAGCGGCCAAGAAGCGTTTTCCGAATGCTGTTATTGAGTTTTAGGAAGGGCAGTAGGGGCGTTTTGCGAATGCTGTTATTGAGTTTTAGGAAGGGTAGTAGGGGCGTTTTAAGAGGGGCAGTAGGGGCGTTTAGCAAAACGCCCCTACTGCTGTTATCCAAAAATATCTTCCTCGCGTTCTCTTTTGGTTTGTTTCACAGAATTAGTATCTGTTTTGTCATTTAGTTGCTCTGTGTTGGGCTGTTTGCTGGCAGGTCTAGCTCTTGTAGAAGCCCATTCCCGTAGGCCATCAATTTTATTTTTCATGGTTTGTGCCAATGGAACAATAGGTTCTATTGCTTGAAGTAGATGCTGGCTTTTTAGTTGGAGGGGATCCGAATTTTCAATATAAGCAAGAAACATGGCTTCTTTTACGGTTTCCTCAATTTCTGCGCCATTAAAGAATTTAGATTTTTGAGCCAATTCCTCAAAGTCAGTGATACTGGTTTGCTTCTTTTTTTCTAGGTGTATCTTAAAAATATGCTTGCGTTCTTCAAAACTTGGTAAATCCACAAAAAATATTTCATCAAATCTACCTTTTCGCAAAAGCTCAGGGGGCAATTGGTCTATATTATTTGCGGTTGCCACTACAAAAACAGGCTTGGTTTTTTCTTGCATCCAAGTCAGAATCGTAGAAAAAACACGCGAGTTGGTGCCGCCATCTTTTTCACCACTGCCAACATTCAACCCTTTTTCGATTTCATCAATCCACAAGACACAAGGTGCCACCGCTTCGGCGGTTTGGATGGCTTGTCGAATATTGTTTTCGCTTGCCCCCACTTCGGCCTGAAATACTTTGCCCACATCCAATCTCAAGAGCGGCTGTTTCCACAAGGAAGCAATACACTTGGCGGTTAAACTCTTGCCACAACCGGGGACTCCTAATAGCAAAATACCTTTAGGTTCTTTGAGTCCAAACTGTTGGGCTTTGCTCTCAAAAGCTTTACTGCGTTGCTTGAGCCAATCTTTTAAGTTTTCGAGTCCTCCAACCGTTTTATCCAAATCTTGATGAACTTGAAAATAATCGAGTAGGCCGCTTTTTTTGATAATTTGTTCTTTCTCATTGGCAACAATTCGGGCGGCTTCAGGCATATCCAGTCCCTTTTTTTGTTTGGCTAATCTAAAGGCCAAATCTGCTTCCATATCTGTCATACCTAAGGCCGAATCAATCAATGATTTTTTTAGATCAGGATGGAGTTGTTCTTTATCTAGAATACGATTCAGTCTTTTTTCTAAATCAGCTCTATCTGGGAGTGGGATATTAACAACCGTAATAAATTTTTCTAGCTCGGGCGGAAGTTTGACAAAAGGGCCAACAATCAATACATGTGTGTCATAGAATTTGAGTTGTTCGGCCAATTTTCGCAGGAGTACAACCACCTCATTTTCTTTAAAATAGGTATGATAATCTTCTAAGAAATAAATCTCCTTGTCTTTTTCTGCTACGGATCGTTTGATATGCTGAAGTACATCTTTATAGTCTTTGAGTTTATCAGGATGTGCCTTGATTTGTAATTGGTCTGTTCGATCTTTGCTATGACTCTCTAAGCCATCAATACAATTCCAGACATTGAAGTTTAATTTACTATTGTGTGCAATGTTTCTGACATACTGTAGAGTTCTATTGTATTCAGTCGTGACCAAATAAATCAAAGGATAATTGGCGTTGAGCATATCCTTTAAATCATCAAAAAAGTTGCGGTTGTTGCTAATATCATTCATCGTAATTATCGTTTTAGGTTGATTTTGTTAGAAGTAGAATGTTGTTGTTTAGATTTGATTTGCCCTGAGGCCGAGCAATAAGTTTTGCCCTTGTATTTTTCTGGAATGGCTTTGCGTTTGATTTCGATGCCCTCTCTGCGTGTAGAACCAAAAGCGGCATCTAACGCTTCCATAGCTTTGTCGGCCAGATCGTGAACATCCTGTGGAAGATAGTTGGAATCGCTTTTGACCGTGCCGTCTTTTAAAATTGAGAATTGAATGATGGTTGTTCGCTCTTCTTCCTCTTGCAGTCGAGTTTCGGTTACCATAAAAAATTGCTTGGCAATGGCTGCATTGGCTTTGAAGTCCCAATCTTTGCGTACTCTAAAGCCTACTTTTTCAAAGGCTTGAACAATGCTCTGTTCGGCGTATTCAACATTGAGGGCATAAAATTGAGTCTGTAATTCTTGGACGAGTTCTTGGCCGTTTTTTATATAATATTTATTAAATGAAACGGTATTACCGCGTACTTTTAGCGCGTATTCTCCACGCAAATTGGCCTTTTGATTGGCATTATAAACAAACAGTTCTTCATGCTTGATTTTATATTCCCAGCCCAATTTTTTGCAAGCATCTATCAGCACTTGCCGATTCATTATTTTGGGGTTTTTTAGGAAAGTAGAAGATTCAAAACAAGACATATTTAGTGTTTTTTAATTTTTATGAAATTTTTTCTTTTAGATTTAGGTTGCTGCGGTGTTTTTAGCTGTTGTTGAATAGTTTTGAGCACTGTTTTGCACTTGGACTGTAGATCGGTATGCTCCTTGTCAATTTCATGGAGTAGGAGGGTTGCTTCCTCCTCCAAATCCTGTAACTCTGAAGGGGGCAATGCGGTATCACTTACCTCCAATTGATGCTTTAAATCGCGTAATTGAAGGGCTAAATTAGTATGATGAACCGTTTGGATATGCTCTATCTGCTGTTGTGTTTCTTTGCAAAAGGCATCAATAGCATTGCGCAAATTTTTTACATTTTTAAAGACATGCAGTTGCTTGATTGTAGACGTTAGGTTTTGGAGAGCAGCATTGGATATATCTTTAGGAGTTTTGTTAAACTTTTCCAATGCGGTTGCAACAGTGTTTTTTATGGTTTTTAAGTTGGCAGCAGCTATGACACTCTTATAGGTGTTGTATCTAGTAATTATATCAGCATTCCATGTTGGTGTTTTTACAAAGACCTCTTTTTCGACCTTTTTTAATGCGCCCTGTTGCATAACTGCTGCGCTAATGGTCTGTTGGAGCAATGCCCACTTTTGATTACCTTTTTTGGATAAGAAAAAAGATTGCTCTATGGTTTCGGCTGTGGTAACAAATAAAGACAGCTTGTTTTGGGTATAATCCTGTAGGGCATTCTGATATTCCATAGAAATATCATTGGGCACAATAATAAACAAGCATTGTTGAGGACTAAGTTTGTTGTGAATAATCGCTTTGATGTTGGAAAAAATAGATTCGTTTAGTTCACTTAAACACATCCAAAACTCCTTGCTTTTAGTATCAAAAATATCTTCTAGATGCAATTCTAAAAATGCTGTATCTAATACTTCTGATTGGAGATAAAAGGTCTTATTTTTTTGAAAGGCTTCTTTGTATTTCTTTTTATCAAGTAAATACTTAACATCATTTTGTACACTTATGGCTTGTTTTTCATAAGTTTTTTGTGCTTCGGATTTTGCATTCAACTGATAATTACCTAAGTCAAATTGATTCAAAATACTTGTTTGGAGCATTTCATTGGAATGGATCAATTTAGTAATAGAAGGCTGTATTTTTTGTTGTGTATCAAAGGCCAAAAAACGAAGGGTATGATCTACAAAAGACAACAATACTACCAGTTCAAATTTAGCTTCATAACCATTAAAATCTATCCATTCTAAATCGGTAAAATCGCAGAGTTGTTCAGGATTATAAATTTCAGGTACTTGGGTTTTAGCAATTTCTTTGACGAATGCTTCTTCTTCTATATCGAATTCCCAATCGCAGTTCTGAGAAGAGATGGCATCCATTTTTCCAAATCGCTTTTTGGCCTGACTATGCTCCAAATCAGTCAAGTCAAAATAAAGATCAAAAGCTTTCTCTTTGGCAGGTAAGGATTTTTTTCCTTGTGCCGCATACGTCTTTCCAAGTTCGGTTAGTCTACATCTGGAGTAATAAACATCCCCTTTTTCTAGCATTTTGAATTCGACAAGACTATCGAGTGCAAACTCTAAAATTTCTTTTTCGCCATAGTCGATATACCGCCCTTGCTCAGGACGATGCACCACATTTAAGCCCAGTATATCAGCAATTTCTTCAAAGTTCAAGATTTCATCAATTTGCAAAATACCACAGATTACTTTATCAAATAAAGTAAAGTCTACCGCTTCTGTACAAATGGCCTTGTAGTGGACTTTTACAAAAGGAAAAGAATAGGAAACAGTGCCCAATACATGTTCGGTTAATGCTTTTTGTTGATAGACCGTTTGGTGAATTTTTTTGTTATTGGGTTGGATAATCATAGGTATTGTTTGAGCGTTTTGTAATCAATGATATTTTCGGCAGGGATTTGATGAATAACATTTTTATAAATGGCAACACCTTCCTTGTTCTTGAAGTCTTCAAAATGTTGTCTATTCCCAACAATAATCAATAATCGCCTTGCTCTAGACAAGGCTACATTGAGCCGCTCGGGCGAATCTGCAAATCCCCAAGGGCTGTACCTTCGGTTTTTTCGATTTGGAACGGCTTGGCCTGTTGCGGGATCTATAATTTGATTGCTCCGAACCGTAGAAACAATAATGATATTTCGTTCCATGCCCTGAAATTTATCAACCGTCTTTAGGCGAATATTCATACCCAATTCCTTTTGGGCATATTTTCGCACTTCATTTAGCTTTCGGACTTGTTTGCCATAAAAACTAATGATACCTATTTCTTGTTCTTGTAGCCGCTTGTCTGCATCGGTTTCGTTGTTCCAGTGCTGTTGGAAAGCTTTGAACCCATCCGCACGGTCGAGATAGTTGAGCACTTGTTTTACCGTTTGTACTTCCTGTTCATTGACTCTTGAAGTGCCATCTTTGGCTTCAGGGGCAGGCACGTCTACCCAAATAACATGTTGGTGAGGTTGTATGAATCCTTTGTGATAAAATCCGTGATAGCGCGAGGCTTTATTGTTTAAATCTTTAGCATTCTCTTGAGCCTTGATACCGCAAACCAATCCATTTTCCAATTCAGGATAAAACTGTTGGATTAGTGACCCAATTTGTGAGTGCATTCGATATTGTACATCAAAAGTGGCTCGTATAGTAGATGATACCTTGGAATTGACGATTAAGCGTTTGAATTGAGATTCTTTTAAGTAATGCTGGCTGATTTCCTTGGCCAATTCTTCCTCTTCGGCTTCTTCAATGAGCACTTCTCTAAATTCTCGGTCATTAATCATTGGGGGCAGTTGCTTGTGATCGCCAATAATGATGCTTTTTTGTCCAAAGCAGAGGGGCAATACCATTTCTGGAGGCGTTGCTTTGCTGGCTTCATCCATAATGACCGTATCAAAATGGATGGATACTTGCTTGGAATCAAACAACTTGTCGTATTCTTGTTTGAATTTTGGACTACCACAGGAGCTACAAGTGCTACCAATGACATTGATATACTTAAAATATTTATCTCGAAACAAAACCTTGATTTCGGTGCTGGGTAAGGCCAAATCTTGATGCCATTGTTTCAACACATCGGCATACTTGGCTGTCGCTCTTTTGTGTGCCCGATTGCCAATACTCAACATCCATTTTTGAACAGCATTATTAGATAAATCCTCAGCGACATGCTCTTCTAGTTCAATATCTATTAGCCCGTGTTTGTCATGGGGGGTGGTTTTAGTATTTTTCTCTGCCCATTTCATAATCCTATCCCTAGAGTATTTCTTGCCCTCCTCTTCCAATCTGGCACTATTGCCAAACCTAAGCGGCTTTACAATGGTGGTATTTTCATTGATTAATCGTTCTAGAGCATTGTCAACGGCAAGATTAGTCTCGGAGGTTAGTAAGATTTTATAGCTGTGGGGCTGATCGGCTTTCTGAAGAATTTGCTGCCAAATAATTTCAGAAATAACCGTTGTTTTGCCTGTACCAGGAGGGCCTTGTAGCAAGCACAAATCCGTGCTGTATACTGCCGACAAGACAGCCCTGATTTGAGAATCATTTAAGGTGTTGGATAGGCTGTGTTTTTTTAGGGTTTGCCAATAATCAGAATCTTTGGCTAGTTTAGTAGTATCATAAATAGGAGTAGCTTTTGAAGAATCAAAAATGAAGTCTTTTAATTTGGGATTGATGGGTTTGCCATTGAGTTTATCATTGGGCTTTGTCAGTTTTCTAATAGCTTGTTTAAGCCATTTTATTTTTGTGGCTTCACCAATTAAGTTGGGATAAACTTCTTGGATGGGAACCCCTTTTTTTAGTAAGTCTGATAGTGTTTGGAGAGCCTGTTTGTGTTCTTTGTAATAAGTGTTGAGCACAAAAACCAAAGAATTTGTATTGGATTCTTTGCGACTGAGTGTACCTAGCAATAATTTTGGGGGGCGTTTGGTGTCAGGGAAGAACCACGCATTGGTGTCCTGCTTTTGTTGGGGAATAACTATTTCAAAATCAACACCAGCTAGTTTTTCTATTTTTTCCTCAACTGTTTGTAAGTGTGTTTTGTGGGCTACAATAGTAGTACTGGCTTTGTATTTAAACCCTTTAGGTTGGTATTTTAAGGAAAAAAAATCATTGTTTTCCAAAGCTTTAATCCTTTGTTGTAAGACGAATTTAGATTCAAATTCAAAAAATAGGGTTTGGGAAGGTTTGTTGTAGGTGATTTCAAAGGGGAGTTGATACAAGTGGCGTTTTAGCTGCTGTTCAAATTCTCCAGAAACGTAGGGTTTCATTTCTGTGGAATAGGTATAAACTTCGCATAAATTAGGCTTATTTACCCCAGTATAGCCATTTTCATAAAACTGCTTCCTTGCAGTTACAATTTGTTGGAAAAAAGCTTTTTTTTCATTCTCCAGCCAACGGCCATAAAGTGCTTTATCAACATCTATTCTAAGTTCTTCAACATGTATTTTATCATCAATATCCTTCAATCTAAATTTTGCATAAAAACCTTTTCTTTGAAGTTGGTATTGCTCCATAATCTCTTTGGGGAGTAAAATGGTTTTGCTATTGTTATTGGAATTAAAAAAATAAAGTTCTTTCTTATCTACATTGTCTTGAACTTGCACATTCCAGTTCAGTTGCTCTAAATCTGCTCTAAGTTGGTGCAGCAGTGATATAGGAGCTATTTTGACAATACATCCAATGGCTTTTTTTCGAACTACAGTATCCTGAAACTCTTGTTCCAAAACAGGGTCTAAGGCTTTAAAAATATCATCAAGAGTTAAACGAATATTGCCTTCAAGATCAAATTTTGGCTGCTCAACATCGAGTTCTTTTAGCTTTTGTTCTATTTCTTTATACTCTTTATTGATCTCAATATTGAGATCAACTTTGAATTTAAATTTAGTAGCACGATCCATATTACTTCCAATGGGCTGTATTGGGTGGTACTGTTTAATTGCAAATGGCTGTTGCTTCTTTTCTATAAGTTTTTGAGTAGCATCGATATACTTAAACCATATTTTACTCTCCTTCTCTATATCAATTTCTGTAGGACAATCTAATGCTTCAATCTTTTGATAAAGGTTAAATAATTCATCACTCGATGGAGCATATTCGTCTAAATCAACAAAGGTAATGGAGCACGTTTCATACAGATAATCAGCCGTAGGAATTTGGATTGGGTGTTTTATTCTAGGTTGAAAGTTAGGTTTAGTAGGAATTTTGTAAGTACGGGTCTTAGGATGCCAAAGAACAATCAATTCTATTTGAAAATTTTGGGAGGCTACTGGTAGAATTATTTTTTGTTTTGCTCTATCTAAGTTCTGAAAGTAACAATCAACCGTTGTGGTAGTTAAGTGGAGCTGAATCTCTTTAATGGAAGAAATGACTGTGCAGTCATTAGATGTTTTGTTTCTTGATAATGAATGCCTTATTACCAAGTTGATTGGTTCGATTCCAAAAATATCTTCTGTATGGTAATCCATGAATCTTAGTAGGTTGATTAAAAAGTAGTATCATTAGATGAATTAAAGTTATGAAATTAAAGTAATGTTTAAAAATAAAAATTGAAAAAAAATTTAAATTGAATTTTAAATAAATTATAAAATCGAACTTAATTACAAAAAAAGCCCCCAAGATCGAACGACCTTGGGGGCTTATCATTTATACGGTATAAAGGGAGTAGGGCGTTTTATCAAACGCCTCTACTATTTATTTAATTACTTGGAACAATTGGCTGCTTACACGCTCACCAGATACGATGCTGATGGTGTAGATACCATTTGCCAAATCATTGGTATTGATTTGAGTTGTGTTGGTATTGATATTATTAACAGATAGCACTACCTGACCTAAAGCATTGCTAACGATTACTGTTTCCAAATCAGCACCAGCTTCTACGGTTACGAAGCTACTAGCAGGATTAGGATACACGCGTAGAGCCAAAGGCGTTTCTACAGCAGTAGTGTTTACAAAGTTAGGAGAACCACAAGGCATTACTTGGTAGCCTGCTGTGTAAGGGTTTGAAGAATCAAATTGACCGCCCCATCCAGCAATACTGAAGGTACCTAAAGGAGCAGGTTGGCTGTACAAATCTACATCATTGTCAATACGTACAAGCAAGGTGTCGCCACCAGCATTTACTACACGTACATTAAAACCAGAACCAGTACCCGTCCATTCAGTCGTATCTACTAGAGATACCGTACCCAATTGAACATATCTGTTTTCAGTCATTTCAGATAGTTGCGTCACCATCATTGGATTGGGAACAGCAACACCTTGAGCGATAACAGCAATGCTATCTGGGCGGAATTGCAACAATCCATTGAACTGTACTACTTCTCCCCAAATGTGCAAAGAATCACCAGCAGTGTGTGTGTAGTTGTCTACATCAGCAAATGTAAAAACGCGAATACCAGCACTGTTGTCTGATACAGCAAAAGGAAAATCCAATCCGCTACCACCACGCATATCAATACAATAAGCAACACCACGCAATTCACAAGTAACATTCAAGGAATCGGCAACACCATTAGCATCTACATCATTAACCATATTAATAGTATACAAGGGATATGTTACAGGAGCAGGAGGAACAACAGTAGCACAGGAGTTCATCATGCCAGGAGTAGCGTAAATAGAATCACCAGTTGTGTTGGCACCCGCAGCGGTATTAGTAGTACCCCACTCTGCTCCCAAGTTACGGTTAATAGCCATTACGTTACACAATTGTAGGGAACGACCTTGACCGTCCGCATCTGTTGGCCATGGGGCACCATCATCATAATCGACAGAATCAACCATAGCACCATTGGCATCTAAAAGTGTAATATCTTCACCACTGTTACTCAAACCTCCACTAGTCCAAATAGCATCTGCATTGACTCCAAATGTGCTACGAAAAGCAGCAGAATCGCGTGCAATTACAAAGTAGCTATTAGGAGCAAGTGTAACAACACCTGCAGCAGCAGTAGGGAAAGTGTAGAAAAATCCTTGCGAAAACGTAAAATCATTGAGTGTTACGGCATTTGTAGTACTTGGGTTATACAACTCAACAAACTCTACATCCTCTGTGTTACCAGGAATATTATACATGATCTCTGTAATAATCACTTGATTAGTTTGAGAGAAAGCTGCTACTTGTAGCAGTAATAAAGCAGAAAGTGTAAAAAATAATGTTCTCATAATTGATTTGTTTTGAGAGATGATTGTTATCTGACCTTACTTGGTTAAAGCAAACTTTTCTATTAAATATCTAATGTTTAAGATTGCTCTCGCAAAGTTACACAAAACAACGGAATTAAGTGATTTAGCTTGATTTTGAGTGATGTTATAGAGCGATCTATTAGCAATCAAAGTAGAATAATATTTTGTTATTGGTTTCTTAATATGCCTTGATGTTGAAAAAAAGGGTGTTTGGGCAAAATACTATTTGCTATGTTAAATTTGTTTGAAGTTTTGCCAAGAAAAAAAATGGAGACATCAGAAGTGCTGGAATAGTAGTTGTATCTTTAAGAAAGTAGTTTATCTACCTACAATTGTATCCTTTTTGAACCCTACTTACTACTGAATGCTCCATATACAATAAGATGCTATGAGACAATATTTTCAAACACTATTAGGATTATTTGTTAGCATCAGCTTGTATGCACAAACACCTGCGGCACTAGAGGCGTATCAATCGGGAATAAGTTATCACCGTTTACACAATTATGAGCAAGCAGCCCCTTTTTTTAAGACAGCTATAGAAAGAGATCCTTCTTTTTTGAATGCTCATCGTTCTTTGATTGATTGTTACGAACAATTGGGGCAGACACAGAACGCTATCGAGGCTTATGAGCAAACTCTTGAAATAGAACCTTCTAATAAGCAACTTTGCTACAATTTGGCACTGACTTATGTGGAGGTAGAGGATTATGACCGAGCTACTCAATACCTCAAAAAAGCATTGGAGATTGATCCTCGGTATCAGAAAGCTACACAGCAGCTAGAGGAAATCGAGCAGTATTTGAATCGCAAAAACCAAACAATACTGGAAGGTGAAACTATTCAAGTTGCAGCTTCGGAGGAGAATCAACATTATCAAGAAGCACTAGAGGCATATCGCCAAAAACGCTACCAAAATTGTTTGGACAAATTGGCAGCTTATCAAGGAACCATTACATCCGCCAATTTTTATTATTTAGAAGCTATAGCCCATCAGGAATTGGGCGCACGTGCACTGGCCCAAAAAAAATATCAAGAAGCGTTGAGTCTTGATGTAGAGCATTTTAATAGTAATCTCAATTTGGGGCGAATGTTTTACAATGACCAAGCTTACAAACAGGCAATTGTACACTTAGAGCAGGCGCATAATTTGCGTTCTAAGGATAAAAAAATCTTGTATCAATTGGCACAAGCTTATTATTATAACCAACAGTACAAGGCTGCTATTGAACCCTTAGAAACGTACGTGTATACCTTGAATATTGCGAACAATGGCGAGGCTTGGCGTTTGTTGGGCAATAGTTATAGTAAAGTGGGGCAATCCAAAAAGGCTGCACTCGCTTTTGAACAAGCCAATAAATATGGCGCGAAAAACGATGATTTGTCCCAACAAATTACACAAGATGTTGCTGAAAAAGGAAATAAGGCTAGGGCATTAACACAGACAGGAGCGTACAAAGCAGCTATTGAAGTACTAGAAAAAGCAATAAAAGAACATCCTAGAGAAGTTGGGTTGCACTTTAATTTGGGCTTAAATTATCTGAAAATCATGAACATCAATAAGGCTAAGGCACAATTTATACGCACGCTAGAGTTGGATCCTGCACATGCCAAAGCCTACCATGCCTTGGGGATGATACATTATGATCGGGAAGAGTTCAAGACAGCAGGAGGTTATTTTAGGGCAAGCATAGAGGCAGGCAAAAAAGATGCTTACTTATATTACCAAATGGGCAGTTGTTGGTTTAAACTCAAGCAATTTGAACAAGCTATAGAGGTTTTTAATCAAGCTATTGCATTAAATGACCAAGAAAAATACTTCTTTTTTAGTTTGGGGGCAGCCCAGTTGGCCTTAAATCAACAATACAAAGCCATCGAAAGTATGAAAAAAGCATTAGCATTGGATCCACAGTATTGGGAGGCACAGTATACTATAGCTGTGGCGTATTTCAAAATTGCTAAATATGAGCAGTGTATGGCAGAGGCACAAAAAATAATAGATCAAAATCCAAACTATGCCAAGGCTTACTTGATTATTGGACATTCTTATCATCGAATGGGACAATATGGCTTGGCATCCGATTATCAAAAAGAAGCGCAGCGATTGGATCCTAGTTTGAAATTTTAGGAGAAGATCTAGTATTCAGATAACTGTTTTGGTAGCATTAGTTCGATTTTGCTTTTAGGCTTGTTTGTTTCAAGAGAAAAATACTAGTTTTAAGCTTTGTATTATCATGAACAAGGTATATATTTGTTAGTAAGCTACCTTGTGTGAAACAAGAGATTCGATTTTTAAGAACACTGTAATTTTTGTACGGAGTATATAATGTTACAAAGTATAAAATTTTATTAAAAACTAATACATAAAACAATGGCTGAAGATACAAAAATAGCTGTACAGCACTTGGCAGATATTATCGTTCCTGCTTTGATGAAGCGTAAAGATGAGCGTGTGGAGTTAGACCGCCAAACTAAAAAATATTTTACGGCACTCAAGAAACGCCTTTCAGAAGAGGTAATTGCAGGATTGGAAGCAAGCCCTGAAGATGAGGCTGCTCAAAATGCCTTCAAAGATGCTTTAGAAGCATTGATGGATAAGTCTCAAAATGTGAAAATGAATTCAGCGATCTTTTTAGCTCAAAAAGGCGTAGAGTTGTAAGAAAAATAGCAATAAATTGATTGGTTCAATTTAGCAGCCCTTACTAACTTTTGTTAGTAAGGGCTTTTGTTTGT
>JBGCDW010000296.1:0-9274 GCA_045105775.1 Aureispira sp. | reverse complement strand
GGGCGTTTTACGAAATATGCAGTAGGGGCGTTTTGCGAAATATGCAGTAGGGGCGTTTTGCGAAATATGCAGTAGGGGCGTTTTGCGAAATATGCAGTAGGGGCGTTTTGCGAAATATGCAGTAGGGGCGTTTTGCGAAACGCCCCTACTGCAATTTTTATTTTTTTAACAGCTTCTGATATACTAAATACACTTTTGGACAGTTTATATTAATAGAGTGCTTACTTGCTCCTTATGTTGTTGATTTAAGAACAAAAACAAACGCCTATATTATTACATCTTTACTTCACCTATTTTCTGTTGAATTAAAACACGCCTTTTGCGAGAAAATAAACGCTCGTGAACTGCTAAAAGTAAAGATATGCCAACAATAAGAAGTAAGCATTTAAGTCTTGTCTTATGCTGTTGTATAAGCACTATAATCACTGCCCAATCCTCTAGCAGCAGTGCCACTACTGCCCAAGTATTAGGGCCACCAGCCGTTCCACTCTCCGAACAACTATACACCACTTTATTACAAGAACAAGGGGCCAATGCTCGTTATCGGGCTGCCGAGCAAGCGCTCAACCATTGCGAAGCCCCCAAAGTAGAATTTTGCGCCAAGCTGTACAATCTACTAGCAGAGGAAGCTTATTTGGAGCAGGATTATCCACTTTCCAAGTATTATTATCACCAAGTCTTAGAGACACCTTTTGAGAATGATTACTATCAAGAAGGATTGTTGGCTACTCGTATGCGCCTCAATGCTTTGGTAGGCTTGAGAAATATTGCGATTAATGAAACAAAATACGACACAGCACTGGTTTGGCAAGATGCCTATGTGGATTCCTTAGAGGATTATATGGGGCGAGAAATGCAGCGTTACCAACAAGATATAGATTACACCTATGCTAGGTGTTACCAGCAATTGGGTGAATCTGAAAAGGCTATTGAACATTTGGTGGCTCATGCTTTTGGATCGCCTAGTGGAGCACTAGAATTTAGTTTGAATAAAGCGATGGTAGATGCCTTAACTAACTTGCTGTATACCAAGTACCCCAAAAAAGTGTACAAAAGAAAACTGCAATATATTGCCACAGCGATTTATACCGAAGAAAAAGAAGGGCGGCTTCGGTTTTATGTGAAGATTTTTGAGAACAAAATCTATTTTCGAAACGATAGTGCCAATTATAGCTATCGGGTAACTAAAAATCCTCAATTACGTGGACAAGCCATTGCCCATTACCAACGCAAACTACTCAATTCCTATTTCTATCAGAGCTTGATGAAGCAGTATTAAACTGATTTTGTCATTTTGTCATTCGTTTTTAAAGTTTTACTGTCGTTGTGTCATGTGTTTTGGCTCAAAATGTCAGTTTTGGATGAAAATTGGCCTCAAAATTCAATTGGTATTCAATTTGACTAATAAAAGGCAAATACAACAATTACTTTAAAAATAATCATTCTGCACTACATAATACAAGTAGTGAGTAATAAAAACGACAAAATATCATGAGATTAGTAAAGAGAAATTTCAACAATGCCAACGACTTTTTTCCTACATTTTGGAATAACTTATTTGCAGACGACACCAGCATCAAGCGTTCATTGGATCGCCAAAAGGCACGCCACCAAAATATTCAACGTTGGTTTAACCACAACAATATAGCGGTTAACATCAAAAATGTAGACAATGCTTTTGTGATTGAGTTGGCTGCCCCAGGCTACAAGAAGGAAGATTTTAAGGTTTCCTTTGAAGATAATCGCTTGCTTGTTTCGGCAGAATTGAAAACAGAAGAAACAACAAACGAAGAAGGAACAAACCAATTTACACACAAGGAGTTTAATTACAGTTCTTTTCAGCGATCATTTAATATGCCAGAAGATGGGGTGGATATTGATGGCATCAAGGCCACTTACGAGGCAGGTATTCTAACCGTGAATATACCTAAGCAAGAAATCGAAGATAACACACGCCACATAAATGTACAATAGAGTAGTTTTGAATTCATAATAATTAGAGTGATTATTGCCTCGGTGACAAGCCGAGGCAATTTTCTCATTCCTTATAAAAGTGTTCTATTTTAGAACTTTATTGGTAACCAATTGATAGATAGGTGTTATAAAGAAAAATGAAACTTGGCAACTATCATTAGAATACTTTTTGTTTAACTTTTTATTGCTTTTGTTTAAACAGAAAAATAAAACGCTTGTTACTATAGTAATTAAATAACTTACTAGGTCTAGGTAACAAGAAACACAAAGAAGATTGCATGCAACAAATGCGAAGATTAATGCTGCGGGCATTATAGGTTTGTCAAAAGGAATATTCAAGTGTGTATGTTATTCATAACAATAACTTTAAAAGAAAAATAGCCATCTCCTAAGAAGATGGCTTTTCTTGTTTATAACTTAAGTTTTCCTTAACGCATTTTGCTAAATCTTTAAGATTTTTAGCCTTAATAAAGTTTGTCTACTGTTAGAGTTTTGCGTATCTTTAGATATGTTGATAAAGCAGTAAAATTATCAATACTCTTCTACTAAAATTAAATAGGAGTTTTAAGAAATTCCTTTCTAATAGGGCTGTTCCTAAACAAGATACGAAGATTAACGTCCCAGACTTTATAGATTTTGCCAACTGACAGCCCATAAGATATATTAGTCATCTCAAATCAAATATTGAGGTGGCTTTTTTTTTGAATCAGGTGTTTTTTTATGCAACCTTTGAGCGGTAACATACGTCTTATAATTAAACCCAAAATGGACACTCCCACATCCATTGTTACAATCTGTTGAGTTAGTCGTCTTAATCCCTAGAAACTTATTGCTGAATTAAGTAGAGTGTATCAAATAAGTCAGATGGCTTCGCGAGTATTCGGTTTAGAAGCGTGATTTGCCCCAGCGGGGTATACACCTTTGTAAAAAGACATTTTTAGTCTTTTTACAAAGGTATAACCCCGAATAACGCTGCCGCTCCTATGGAGCTTTATTACATGGTATTTCCTTTTTTTACAAAGGTTTCGCTCCTCTGGAGCTATAAAAATACGCCTCTAGGATTTATTTAGAATACCTGCGATTTATTAGGCAGTAGTAGGGAGCAGTGGGGAAATTTTATTACTTAAAATTTAACAAAAACTATGTATAAAATAGGGGTTAGTAAGGTCGAAATGACCTATGGCAAGGAAGGGGTAGGAATGTTGGGCTATGGAATGTATGACCAAAAAATAGAAGGCATAGAAACACCTCAGTACGCGCGTGCTTTTGTCGTAGAACAAGGAGGTAAGAAATTAGCTTTTGTTAGTGCCGATATTTGTTTTTCAACCAATTATCTCAAGGATCAAGTGATTATGCAATTGCAAGTCAATCACCCAACCTTGGGTTACAAGGAAGAGCATGTAATGATTACTGCACAGCATACACACAGTACAGCAGGTGGTTACACACAGCATTTGGCCTATAATTTTACCGTTCCAGGTTTTCGAGAAGATGTATTTATGTGTTATGCCAATGCTTTGGTGCAAGCCATTGTACAAGCAGATTCTGATTTAAAGCAAGGGGAAATTAGCCATCATATAGGCAGTTTTGATCCCGATGCAGAGGTGTGCTTTAATCGCTCGTGGAGAGCCTACAATCAAAACCCAGAAGTGGCCGGCCGTGTGCCCTTCAAAAAACGCCATTTGGCTGCCGACCGAACCATGAAATTGTTGCGTTTTAATGATTCTACAGGAGAGCCTATTGGGAGTTTTAACTGGTTTGGGGTGCATACCACCAGTGTATCCAATCGTTTGCGCAAAGTGTGTTATGACAACAAAGGCTATGCAGCAGAGGCAATGGAAGAGCACTTGCAAGAAACCTATCAAAATCCGAATATTGTTACAGGCTTTGTACAAGATGCAGCAGGAGATATTAGCCCCAACTTTATTATAGATCGTAAGCATCGCGAATACAGAGGCAAGTATGTGGATGATTATGAAAGTGCTGCGTACAATGGAAAGCTGCAAAGTGACAAAGCCCAAGAAATCTTCTATTCCTCGGAGAAAGTAGGCAAAAAAATACATGGAGATCTGGATTCGTTATTGATGTATGTCGATTTTTCAGACATCAACATTGATGCTTCGTATACAGGAGGATTGCAGCACCAAACAACTAGTGAGGCGGCTTGGGGCATGTCTTTTCTGGAAGGTACCACCGATGGTCAAGCGGTATCCAAAGTAGTGGGCCAGGCCGTGCGTATGATTTTGGGTTCTATTCGACAAGTAGAGGTATTGGCTGCTCGCATGAGCAAGGACAAGGAGCATCAAAAAAAGGTGATTGATTATTACAATGCCCATCATCCCAAACCCATTGTAGTCAATCATCATACAGGGGTCGTAGCAGGAGCAGTGCATCCCGAAAAATTGGTCTTGCCTGATTTTGTAGATCCAGCAGTACGCCTAATCAAATGGGCCAATAAAATTGGCTATGGCAAAAAAACACCTTGGATTC
This sequence comes from Aureispira sp., assembly GCA_045105775.1. Classification (GTDB taxonomy): domain Bacteria; phylum Bacteroidota; class Bacteroidia; order Chitinophagales; family Saprospiraceae; genus Aureispira. Next base: position 4,810 of record JBGCDW010000296.1, on the reverse strand, counting down.
CACAAATTTTGCCCTTGCAGATTTTTATTATGGGCAACCTAGCCATTGTGGGCATTCCTGCCGAAATCACTACCATTGCAGGGGCGCGTTTGCGACAAACTATTGCCAAAGTATTGGAAGAACGGGGCGTATCAGAAGTATTGCTCACTCCTTATGCCAATTCTTATGCTGGGTATATTACTACCTATGAGGAGTATCGTATGCAGTTTTATGAAGGAGGACACACGCTCTTTGGCAAATGGACGTTGGCCGCGTATCAAATGAAATTTAAATTGATGGCCGAAGAATTGTTAAAAGCACCTGAAGATCGTCAAAAATTTAATCTACAGCCAGATCGTTTTGAACGCAAGCACATTTGGACGGGTATGGATGATTTGGGGATTTTGGAGGAAGCGCAGGAGGAGCAAGTAACGGATAGTACGACCCAACAATTATCGTCTAGGCAGTAATGTTTACCTGATAATTAGCCTGATTCTATGCTGCAATTTTACCCAACAAATAGTATATTGATGGGGTATTTTTTCTATCAATACCAATTGCAATGACTAAAAAACGCAGCTACCAGTATTACAAACAAGCTTTTGAAGAGCAAGCAAAACCTTTTGCTTTTGTAGATTTAGATTTTTTTGATGAGAACGTTTGGAAAGTAGCAGAGCGTGCAGGCGATAAAAAAATAAGAATTGCTTCTAAATCAGTTCGTTGTAGAGCTTTATTGCAACGAATATTGGACTATGGAGAGCAATATCAAGGGTTGATGTGCTATACAGCCGAAGAAGCATTGTGGTTGAGTCAAGAGGGCTTTGATGATTTGTTGGTGGCTTATCCTACTATGAATGCTGCCACCATTGGCAAAATAGCAGCAGCAGTGAAGAAAGGCTGTAAGATTTATTTAATGACGGATAAGAAGGAACATTTAGAAGCCATTAACAAAGCTGGAGAAGCGGCACAGGTAGTGTTGCCTGTTTGTTTAGATTTGGATGTTTCTAGCCGTTATCCTGGACTGCATTTTGGCGTGCATCGGTCTAGTGTGACCAATTTGGAGCGCGTCAAAACCTATTATCAACAAGTACAACAATTGCCTTTTGTAGCCTTGCACGGTTTGATGGGTTACGAAGCACAGATTGCTGGTGTGGGAAATCAAACCAAAGGGCAAGGCATAAAAAATTGGCTCATTAAACGATTGCAGCAGCATTCTATCCAACAAGTGCGTCAAAAACGAGCAGAGGCAGTGGCGTACCTAGAACAACAATTGGGGCATACCCTATCATTTGTAAATGGTGGAGGAACAGGAAGTTTGGAAAGTACACGAGAGGAAACGGTGGTGACGGAAGTTACGGCAGGCTCTGCTTTTTTCTCTCCAACTTTATTTGATCATTACAGTGGATTTCAACATTTGCCTGCGGCCGCCTATGCTATTGAAATTGTACGCCAACCTCAAGCACAAATTTATACCTGTTTGGGAGGAGGTTATGTGGCATCGGGCATGGTGGGCAAGGATAAAATTCCACAGCCTTATTTGCCAGAAGGTTGCCAATTGAACCCCAATGAAATGGCTGGGGAGGTACAAACGCCTATTCACTATACGGGTACGGAGCAATTGACTTTAGGAGATCCAATATTTATGCGCCACAGCAAGGCTGGTGAATTGTGCGAGCGTTTTAATGATTTATTGATTTTGCAGCAGGATAAATTGCTTGGCTCTTTTCCAACTTACAGAGGGGAAGGACAATGTTTTTTGTAAAAAATAAATGCACCATACTATGTTTCGTTTTACTACTCCATCTCAAACCCAATTGAATGCTTCTTGGACCAATTGGGCGCGTACCGTCAAGTGCAAAGCTGCTTGCTTGTTCTACCCCAAAACAGAAGAAGAATTGAGAAATATTGTTGTGCAGGCAGCCCAAGAGGGTACAACCATTCGGGTAGTAGGAGAGGGGCATTCTTTTTCGCCCTTGATCGAAACCGAGGCTTACATTGTATCTTTGCGTTATTTATCAGGCTTAATAGCAGTAAATAAAGAGGCTAGAACAGCTACTGCTTGGGCAGGCATGTCCATCAAGGATTGCAACCAAGCACTGTATGAGCAAGGAATGGCTATGATTAATCTGGGAGATATTGATGTGCAGAGCTTGGCAGGTGCTACGGCTACTGGAACGCATGGCACGGGAATGGAATTTGGCAATTTGAGTAGTGAGATTGTGGGTTTCCGATTGCTAACCGCTGCTGGAGCGTTTTTGGATTGCTCATCCAAACAGCATCCCGATATTTTTGCAGCAGGGCGAATGAGTTTGGGGGCCTTGGGTGTTATCACTCAAATCACTTTCAACATTATTCCAGCGTACAAATTGGAGTACACCTCCAAGGCAGGACTGTTTGAGGAAACAATGCCCCAAATAGCACAATACAACCAAGACAATCGAAACTTTGAATATTACTACTTTCCGTATTCAGATACGTTGCAGTTAAAAATTTCTAATGTCACGAACAAGCCTGTGAAACACAATCCAGTGTTGGCTTATTTGAATGACGTAATTATGGAAAATGGGGTATTTGGGTTGGTCACTAAAATCGGGAGCATCTTTCCTAGTCTAAAAAAAGTAATTAGTCGTTCTATTGCCAAGTCATTTCCAAGAGGAACCACCATTCATTATAGCCACAAGGTGTATGCAACGGTTCGGGAGGTGCGTTTTAAGGAAATGGAATACAACATTCCCTTGGAGCATTTTGATGCTTGTATGCGCGAAGTGAAGACCGCGATAGAAGAGCAAGATTTTTTTGTGTTTTTTCCCGTAGAGTGCCGCTTTGTCAAGGCAGATGATTGCTGGTTGAGTCCTGCCTATCAGCGCGATTCGGCCTATATTGCTGTACATACCATTCCAAACATGCCTCACAATCCTTATTTTGCCGCTATGGAGGCTATTTTTAAACGGTATAATGGTCGGCCACATTGGGGAAAGATGCACGAGAGAAGCGCAGCAGATTTGGCTCCTGTGTATGAGCGTTGGGAGGATTTTTTGGCTTTGCGCGAACAATTAGACCCTAAAGGGCTATTTTTGAATTCTTACTTAAAACGCTTATTTGGATTGTCGTAAAGCCCCAATGGTGGTATCTTGTAACACTTGACCATGAAAGCTAGTGTGACTGAGATCTTGGTGAATCAATTCTTTGTCTAGTAATACATGGAGTTGTGGTAAGGCATGATGTGGTACAGCAGGATAAGCATGGTGTTCTGCATGGTAAGGCATATTCCACATCCACCAACGCAATACAGCATTGCTCTTGATGCTGCGTGTTTTTTCCAAAATAGAACCTTCGTGTGGCAATCCATTATGCTCTGGAGCAGTATATGATGCTCCCTCCAACAATGTACATGCGCAGCAAGGGCGAATAGCTATTCGCCCCACAACCAAGAAAGCGTTATTGCAAAATACACGATACTGCCGTGAATAAGCAAGGTTAGCCAACTCTCCAAAAAGATTTTGAGGCGATGTTCGGGCTTTACAAACGGAAAAATAAGTTGCTGAATGGGTCTAGGCATTCCCAATGCACCAATTATCAAAGACAGCATTCTAAAAATAACCAGAGGAAAGCCTGTAACCCAAGATAGGTAGTTGGGTAAATTGCTAATAATAGACGGAATAGGGCGGCCAGCAAAAGAAATCTCAGGATCCAAGCCAGGTTGGTGGGTGTATTGGTGGTGGGTAAAGTGAAGATCTCGGAAAATGGTAGGGATATAGCCATAAGATACTCCTGCCAACAAAGCTGCCCAATAATTGAATGAACGGTTTTTGAAAGCAGTCTGATGAACAGATTCATGTTCACAGGCAAATAAAGCAGGAATGGAAGCAGCAAAAAGAATAAAAGCAAGAGTAGTTATCCAGCCACTTTTTTCCCAAGCAAAAACTAGTGTGCTACCAGCACTTATAAATAGACTGTACATTACTAAAAAATGAATACCACTAGTTTGGTTGTCCTTTTTGATTAAGTCGCCAAGTTGTTGTGGAGTTAAATGCGAACTTTTGTAAAAGCTTTGTTTCATGTAGCAAACTGGGTTATATTTTTTGTAGAACAATCTCCCAGCACGTTTAGCGGTAAGTGCTTACGTACCAACGTTTTTTGTCGTCTTGCTTTTCATGTGCTCTGTTCTCATTTACCGTGACATTAACACTACTTAAATAAGTTCTAACTGGTCAATTCAGTCGTTTAGAATAGCTCCATTATAGGTCGATATTGAGTGGGCGTGAAAGATGCAATAAAGATAAGGAATAGGGAAGTACTTTGTTGTTATCGGTAGGTAATGATATAGCGATTACCGGGTTTTCCTTCACGTTCTAATTCAGTATTATTAAGAACGACTTTAACACCAGTCTTGAATCTTCTAGCCATACCCGTGTATATACCTCGGTCAACATCAGGTGGAAAAGGCGTATGGTTTTGCATGATAATGGTTTTAGTTTCTGTATCATGGCTTACCATTTGGTGAAAACCAATATAGCCTCTATGGTTCATATTATAGGCCATATTTATCGAACCTAATCCTGTCTCAATAGAATCAATCCCTGGTGGGAAGACGGCATTTTCAGGAATAGCTTTGCCCATATCAAAGAGTGTATTGGGACCAAAAGCTTTTTGTAGTTGTTTGTAAAAATCCATTAAGATATTCATAGGGTACCAATTGTCAGGCAAGATCTCAGGCAAGCCTAATTCTTCGAATATTTTAAACATACGCTTCTGCGAAAACATAGGAAGGCTTCGAACAGATTCTAATACAGTACTACCAAGAAATGTAGCATTTTTATCAAATGGTTTT